>DASQLH010000340.1:0-35424 GCA_035630155.1 Chthoniobacterales bacterium | reverse complement strand
CCGCTTGCAAAGGCGGCTTGCTGGTGTTCATTCCCGTCCCGCAACGAGTTTTTGAAGTTGCGCCGTTGGTCCCTGGGTCTCCGTCGCTGGACGCGAGGCCGCACTCGTCAGGGGTAACCCGGCGCTAGGAGGAATTTCGACTTAAGATTTTCGCATTTCGGTTGCCTGGACCTCGTGTCTCCAATCGAAAATCGCCGATCGACAATCGAAAATTAACAGATGCCAGTTCATTACGGTCGTTTTGAAATGCCGAAGACTCTCGTCAAGGACGAGCACGGCGCCACGGAAACCTACGCCAGATTTATCGCCGAGCCGTTCGAAGCGGGCTACGGCCATACGGTCGGCAATTCCCTTCGCCGCGTGCTGCTTTCGTCGCTCGAAGGCGCCGCCATTACCGCGGTGAAAATCACCGGCGCGCAACACGAGTTCGCCACCCTGCCCGGCGTGGTCGAGGACGTAACTGACATCGTTCTCAATCTCAAGCGCATCAAATTCAAGGCCGCCGAACACGAGCCGCGCAAGCTTTCGCTCTCGGTCAATAAGGAAGGCGAAGTGACCGCCGGCGACATCCAGCTCATCCAGGGCTTCGAGGTTTTGAACCCCGACCAGCTCATCTGCACGATGGACAAGAAGCACAAGTTCGACGCCGAGCTGGAAGTGCGCGTTGGCCGTGGATTTGCCACCGGCGATGAAAACAAGCGGGCCGATCAACCGATCGGGCTCATCCCCATCGATTCAATTTTCTCACCGGTCACCCGCGTGAAATACGCGGTGGAAAATACCCGCGTCGGTCAGCGGACCGACTATGACAAGCTCATCCTCGAGGTCTGGACGGACGGCCGCCTGACCCCGGACGACGCTCTCCTTCAGGCGTCCGCGATTCTGCGCCATCACCTCGATGTCTTTGTGAACTTCAACGAAGACGTCATCGAGTTCGACGAGACCCCGGCAGGTGTGAGCGAGGAAAACATGAAGCTGAAGAAGCTCCTGAACATGAGCGTGAACGAGATCGAGCTCAGCGTGCGCGCGGCGAATTGCCTGAACAACGCCAACATCACCACCGTGGGCCAGCTCGCACAAAAGACCGAGGCCGAGATGCTCAAGTATCGCAATTTCGGCAAGAAATCGCTCAACGAGATCAAGGACAAACTCCAGCAGCTCCAACTCGGTCTCGGGATGAAATTCGATCCGGGCCTGGTGGAAACTCCGATTTCCACCGATGGCGCGGGCGTGAATGGCTCGGCAGACGAAGAAAAATAGGACCGCTCGTTAGGCAACTCTCAGCGTCGAGGACGAACTCATGAGGCACCAAAAGAAAACTGTGAAACTCGGGCGGACCGCCGAGCACCGGAAAGCGCTGCTCGCCAATCAGGTTTGCAGTTTGATCGAGCACCAGCGAATCAAGACCACGCTCGCGAAAGCGAAAGCCGTTCGCCCGCTTGCCGAAAAGATGGTCACGCTTGGGAAGAAGGGTTCGTTGCACGCCCGGCGGACGGCGCTGGCGGTCCTTCGGCAAAAAGGCGCGGTGAAAAAATTGTTCGAGGATATCGCGCCACGTTCCGCGTCGCGGAATGGTGGATACACGCGCATCGTGAAGCTCGGCGCGCGCAAGAGCGATTCCGCGCCGGTCGCCTTCATCGAGTGGGTGGATTCGCCGCTGGTGGTGGACGAGCCCGCCGCGGAAGAAAAAGGCAAGAAGCGCAAGGGCGCGAAGCCGGCCGCGGAAGCAGAGGCCAAGCCGGAACGCAAGTCGAAGAAAAGCGACGCCGCGAAGTCCGAAGACGAACAGAAGTAGGCTGGCTTTTTCTGTCCCATCGCGGCGGTAAATATCCGCCGACAGCACGCGTTTCGCCGTCCCAAAATCGGAACGGTCTGATCCCGTTGACGGAATAATTTCCGCGCCTCGCAGAATTGAGGGTAATTCATAAACACTGAATTGCAAGGCGTTTACAACTTTGTTTAAGCCCGTGGCACGGGCATTGCATAAGGAGAGGCATAACCTAACAAATCCTTATGAAAACAAACAACCCAACCAACAAAGCGAAATCGACCTACTCCATGCTGGTGCATGCGGAAGAAACAGAACGCAACCTGTTTGAGACGCTCGTTTACGGCGTCATCGTCCTCAGCGCGGTGTTCGCGATCTGGCAAGTGGCCCATCAGCCCGTGAAGGTTCCGTTCACCGATCAGGCGCACGCGAAGGTCACCCAGGCCGCAGTGGTCTCCCATAGCTAATTTCACGCGTGCCCGCTGGCCAGCCGGTCAGCGGCGCGCGGGTGAAGGCCCTTCTCCCGGCCCCATGAGCCATCTGCTCAAGGATCTCCGCTACGGTGTGCGGACGCTTCTGAAGCAGCCGGGATTCACCGCCATCGCGGTGCTCACGCTCGCCCTCGGCATTGGGGCAAACACCGCCATCTTCAGTGTCGTCAACGCGGTCCTCCTCCGTCCGCTGCCGTATCAGAATCCCGATCAACTGATCGCCGTTTACGAGAAACGGCCCGCCCTCGGCCGCGAACGCGGCTTCGTCTCCCCTCCTGATTTCATCGATTGGCGCGCGCAAAATACCGTCTTCGCGAACATCGCCGCCTATGCTCCCTGGACCGCAAACCGAACGGATGGCGAAGAGCCGGAACGAATCGTTGGCACGCTCGCGTCCGCGGATTTATTTCCCGCTCTCGGAGTCTCTCCCTCGCTGGGCCGCACCTTCTCGGCTGACGAGGACCGGCCCAACGCGAACCGCGTTGTCGTGATCGGCCATCGCCTCTGGCAACGGCGCTTCGCCTCGGACCCGTCGATCGTTGGCAAGCCGGTGATGCTCAATGGCAATAGCCATGTCGTCATCGGCGTGATGCCGCGCGGCTTCGAATTTCCCGACAAGCAGACGGAGCTTTGGGCGCCGCTCGGCCTCGATCCCGCCGATACCAGCACCCGTGCGTTGCACAGCTTGAATGTCGTGGCCCGGCTGAAGGAGGGTGTTACCCTGCCGGCCGCCCGCGCGGAAATGGCGATGATCTCCGATCGCCTCGAGCAAGAACACGCGGTTAACAAAGGACACCGCGCTAATCTGTTTCCACTCTATGCCGAAGTGGTCGGGCCCGTCCGCCCCGCGCTGCTCGTCCTCTTTAGCGCAGTCGGCGTCGTCCTCCTGATCGCTTGCGTCAATGTCGCGAATCTTCTGCTCGTGCGGGGCGCCGGCCGGCAAAAGGAGATCGCGATCCGAAGCGCGCTGGGTGCGAGCCGCTCGCGCATTGTCAGCCAGCTCCTGGCGGAAAGTATTTTGCTGGCTCTCCTCGGCGGCGGGCTGGGGTTTCTCATTGCGGTATGGGGAACAGACCTCCTGATCGCGATCAGTCCCGCCGACACTCCGCGGCTGAGTGAAATCAAAGCCGACCAGTCGGTCCTCGGCTTCACATTTTTAGCCACGCTTCTCCCGGGCATCGTCTTCGGCCTCTTGCCGGCCTGGCGTCTCTCCCGGCCCGATATCATGCACGGCTTGAAGGAAGGCGGGCGGAGCGGAGCGTCGGATGCGAGCAGCAGCCGCGTCCGCAATTCGCTGGTCGTGTCGGAAGTAGCGCTCGCGTTGGTGTTGCTCATCGGAGCCGGCCTTTTGCTCAAGAGCTTTGTGCGGTTGCGTGAAACCAATCCGGGATTGGATCCCTCCGGCGTCCTCACGGCGCAGGTTTGGCTACCGCGCGCAAAATTTAAGGAACCACAGCAACAGGCCGCGTTCGCGCGGGAAGTTGTGCAGCGGCTCGAAGCTTTGCCTGGCGTGAAATCGGCCGCCGCCGTGGCTGATCTTCCCTTGAGCGGCCCAGGCGCGTCCCGTTATTTCTCGATTGAAGGAGCGGCGCCCACCCGGCCCGGCGAGGGACGAAACGCCAACTTCAATCTCGCCACACCTAAATATTTCCAGACGCTCGGCATTCCGCTCGTCCGCGGCCGCGATTTCGATGCCCGCGATATCCAGGGCGCGCCGGAAGTTGTCATCATCAACGAAGCCCTGGCGCGCCGCTTCTTTCCGGATGAGGAAGCGCTCGGAAAACGCATCCGGATTGGCGAGCAACCGTGGCGCACGATCGTTGGCGTCGTCGGAAGTGTGCGGCGCTCCGGCCTGGACATCGAAGCCACGCCGGAGATGTGCTACCCGATTCTCCAGGAGCCGCTCTCCTTCATGGCGCTCGTCCTCAAGACGACGCGCGATCCGCAGACCCTCGCCGCCGATTTGCGTAATGCCGTCCGCGCCGTGGACCGCGACCAGCCGGTCTTCGACGTCAAGACCATGGACGACGTCGTGAAGGGATCGATGTCTTCGCGGCGTTTGACGATGGTGCTGCTGGTCAGTTTCGCGGTGATGGCGATCGTGCTGGCCGCGATCGGAATTTACGGCGTGATCTCGTATCTCGTCACGCAACGGACCCACGAGATCGGAGTGCGCATGGCGCTCGGCGCGCAACGCGGCGATGTGCTGCGATTGATTCTCGGCCACGGAATGGTGCTCGCGGGTTTGGGCATCGTTCTCGGCGTGATGTTGTCGCTCGGTCTCACCCGCCTGCTCTCGAGTTTTCTCTTTGGGGTCAGCTCGACTGATCCCTGGATTTTCCTGGCGGTCTCCCTTCTGCTCGTGGTCGTGGCGCTGCTGGCCGGCTACATTCCCGGCCGCCGCGCGACGAAGGTCGACCCCATGATTGCCTTGCGAGCCGAATGATTCCTGATCATAACGAAGAGCGTGCACACCCTCCGCCACGCCTTTCGCACGGTCACTAAAACTCCCTGGCTGTCGGCGGTGGTGATCCTTTCGCTGGCGATCGGAATCGGAACGAACACGGTCATCTTCAGCTGGCTGAAGGCGCAGGTCTTTGAGCCGCTGCCCGGAGTGGCCGCCCCGGTTTGGTCGCTCGAGACGAAGGACGATACCGGTAATTACGTCGCCACTTCCTGGCTCGAATATCGCGATTTGCGGGAGATGACTTCGTCGTTCGAGGGCATCGCGGCCCAGCGCCCACGCGCCTTCTATCTCGGCGACTCCGAACGCGACGCGCGCATTTTCGGCGAGTTCGTCTCGGAGAACTTCTTCGAGGTGCTGGGCACGCGCCCGGCGCTGGGCCGATTTTTCCGGCCGGAGGAAGCAACCCGGCCGGGATCGGAACCAGTCGCCGTCATTTCGCACGATCTCTGGCAGCTTCATTTCAAAGGCGCGCCGGCGGTCATTGGTCAGACGATCAAGCTGAATAACCGCGCTTTGACCGTCATCGGCGTGACACCGCAAAGGTTCCGCGGCGGAATGAACTCGTTAGCCTTCGATATCTGGATCCCGCTGACCATGGCGAGTGAGTTGCAGCCAGCGACCCAGGAACTCACGAAACGCACCTCACGCCCTTACCTCATGCTCGCGCAGCTCAAGCCCGGCGTGACTCAAGAGCAGGCGCAGGCCGAGCTGAACAGCGCCGCGCAACGCCTCCTCGAAACGTATCCGGAGACGAACAAGGGCCTTCGCTACGAACTCCTCCCCCTCTGGCGCGTCCCGCGCGGCGGCGAAAGCGTCGTTTACGCGCTCGCGACGCTTCAGGTTTTTGCCGTGCTGATTCTCATCGTAGTCTGCGCGAACACCGCGAATCTCCTCCTCGCGCGCACCAGTGTGCGCGAGCGTGAGATCGCCATTCGCCTGGCGCTTGGAGCCGGGCCAGGCCGCATCATCGGCCAGCTTCTAAGCGAAAGTCTCGTCCTCGCGATCTCTGGCGCGGTGGGCGGATTACTTATCGCGCTCTGGGGCGTTGACGCTCTCTCGCAGATTCCGCTTCCCGCGAATCTCCCGCTCAAGATCACGCCGGAGCTGGACGGCTTCAGCCTCGCGTTTGCCATCCTGCTGGGGACATTCTGTGGCGTCGCTTTTGGTCTTACGCCGGCCTGGCAATTAGCGCACAGCGATATTCTGCAGTCGCTCCGCGGCGGACGCGGCAGTCTCGGCGGCCGCAGCCGGATGCGGGATCTTCTGGTCGGCGTGCAGGTCGCCGTCGCGCTGATCGTGCTCGTCCTGGCTGGCCTTTTCCTGAAAAGCTTCCGCAACTCGCTCGTGGCCAAACCCGGTTTCGATCACGATCGCGTGATGCTCGGCCACGTCGATCTCGCGGGGCGCGGCTACACAAAGGAGACGGGCGGTGTTTTCCTCGACCAACTCCTGCAAAAATTGGAGGCGTCGCCCGGCGTGGAACGGGCCTCAGCGGCCGCCATGATGCCGCTGGACATTCGCGGCCTCAATACCGGTGTGATTAACGTCGAGGGCGCGCCATTCGATCCGGAGAGAAAAGCGCTTTGGTATAATGTGACGCCCGGCTACTTCGCGAGTATGGGCATGCCCTTCGTCGAGGGGGGCGACCTCTCACCGCTCGCCCGCACCGATCTGCCATTGGATGCCGTGATCAACCAAGAGATGGCGCGACGCTACTGGCCGGGGGTCTCACCTCTCAGACGCCGTTTCGAAATCAGCGGAACGTTTTATGAGATCGCCGGCGTCGTGCGGAACGCCAAATACCTGAGTCTGAACGAAAGCCCGAGGCCCATCGCCTGGCTGACGATGCGGGCGCAATTCATCTTCACGCCCACACTGCACGTCCGCGCGCTTTCAGGCGACCCGCGAGCGCTCCTGCCCACGATGCGTGAGGCAGTGCGCAGCCTTGATCCCGAGATCACGCTGATCGATCCGCGTACGCTCGCGCAACACGTGGACAACAATCTCTTCATGCAGCGGGTTCCCGCTCGAATGCTCTCGGTCCTCGGCCCGTTGGCGCTCGTGCTTTCCGCGATCGGCCTTTACGCCGTGCTGGCGTATGCTCTCGCGCAACGCACCCGCGAGATCGCCGTCCGGCTCACGCTCGGGGCGACGCCGCGCTCTGTCGTCTGGTTCATGGTCTGGCAACACTTGCGCGTCGTCCTGATCAGCGCGCTGGTCGGCTGGCTGGCCGCCCTCGGCTTGAACAAGGTGATCGGCAGTTCCCTGGTTGGCGTCGGCTTCGGCGATCCGATGGTCTATCTTTGTGTGCCCGCGCTCTTGATCGCGGTCGCCGTTTTGGCTTGCTGGCTGCCGGCGCGGCGCGCTGCCGGCGTCGACCCGATGGTCGTTCTACGGGCGGAATAGGCTTAATGCGTTTAGCCCTGTAGTCACGGCGCTATGTCGCCGTGCTCGCTGGCGTCGGCGCCCCGACTGAGCGGGGCGGCTATAGCGCGGCCTCTTTAGCGCAACTTGATCAAATTCCAGGCCAGCTTTCCGTCCGGCGCGATATCGAGATTTGCGACGGTTGGCGGCGCACCGCGGTTCGGCCGCGTGACGCAGCCCGGATTCAGGAAACGCACGCTCGCTACGCGTTCGTCGCGAGGCACGTGGGTGTGGCCATGCAAGAGCACATCCACGTTCGCTGGGGCACGCTCCGGCGGGATGTGCACCAGCCGGAACCGCAGACCGTTTCTTTCCAGATCGACCACTAGCCGCCACTCCATATTGCTGTCGCAATTTCCGCGCACCACCGTAACTGGCGGCCCGAAATTCTCGATCGCGTCCAGGATTCCCGGATCGCAAACGTCGCCCAAATGCCAGATCTCATCCGCGTCCCTGGCCAGCGCTTCGAGGTTCGCCGGCAAACGATTGTGCGTGTCAGCCAGGACGAAAACGCGGAGCGGCGACGGCATCGCTGATTCTCGCACAAACCAGTCGTGTAGCCACGGCTACAGTCTCGTTGTGTGATGCCTCAAGACGGAGTAGCTTCCGCCCGTGTCATTTAAAGATTTTGGCCTCTCGTCGGAAGTCGTGCGCGGCACGCAGGCGATGGGCTTTTCGGAGCCCACTCCGATCCAGCTCCGCGCCTTCCCGATCGTCCTTGCCGGGAAGGATTTGATCGGTACCGCCCAAACCGGTACCGGCAAAACCGCCGCCTTTGCCCTCCCTATTCTCACTCTGCTGGCAAAGCACGGCGATTTCCGCTGCCTCGTGCTCGAGCCCACCCGAGAGCTGGCTGCGCAAGTCGAGACCGCATTTCGTGATTACGGCCGCTTTACCGACCTCCGCGTTTCCGTCGTTCATGGCGGTGTCGGCTACGGCAAGCAACGCGAAGAAGCCGCCCGCGGCATGGACATTGTCGCGGCAACTCCCGGCCGCCTGCTCGATTTGCTCGAGCAAGGCTCCCTCAACTTCCGTCACGTCAAGATCCTGGTCCTCGATGAAGTCGATCGCATGCTCGACATGGGTTTTCTCCCTGATGTGCGCCGGATCGTTGAGCAAATTTCCACCGATCGCCAGACGTTGCTCTTTTCCGCGACGCTGCCCCCCGAAATCGAACGCCTTGCCGCGTGGGTCCTGCGCGACCCGCAGGTCGTGGAAATCGGCGCGCGCCGCTCGCCGGCCGAGACTGTAACGCACGCCGTCTATCCCGTGGCCGCCGAGCAAAAATTCGATCTCCTCATGGCGCTGCTCGAGCGCACGAATTTCGACAGCGCCCTCATTTTCAGCCGCACCAAACATGGCGCGGACAAAATCGCGGTGAAATTGAAGCAGGGAAAACATTCCGTCGCGGTGATGCATTCGAACCGGACGCAGCGCGAGCGTGTCGAGGCCCTCGAAGGTTTCAAGAGCGGCAAGTATGAAATCATGGTCGCCACCGACATCGCCGCGCGCGGGATCGACATCGCGGGCGTCAGTCACGTCATCAACTACGACGTGCCCGAGCACCCCGAAGACTACGTCCACCGCATCGGCCGGACGGGCCGCGCGCAGAATGTCGGCGACGCCTTCACTTTGATGAACGGCGAAGAGCTGGCGTCACTTCATTCAATCGAGCGCTTCATGGGCCAGAAAATCCCGCGCCTGAAACTGGAGGGATTTCCTTATCTCTACACCGCCCTGTTCGAACCCGAAGCCGCCGAGGGCGGCAAGCGCTCCATCGGCGGCGGCCGCACTCATCGCGGCTATTCTTTCGGCCGGCGCCGGCGTTAAACGCCGATACGAAATCGGACAGGATTCACTGGATGGATTTGTAATCCAGTCTTAGGTGAATCCGTTCAGTCCGCCGAAAGGACGAAGCGGTTGCCCTCGCTGTCCTTGAACATTGCGTATTTGCCCCAGGGTTGCTTTTCCGGCGGGCCGTCAAACTCCACCCCGCGCTTCTTCAATTCCTCGTAAGTCTTGTCGATGTCGTCGCACGCGAACGTCGCCGGCATCATCGAGCCGATTCGCTTCTCCTCGCCCTCCATCGTAAAGAGCACGACGCGCGTCTCGGCCTTGGGCACCCGGAGCTCGATCCAGCGCTGCTTTTCATCGAACGGCTGATCGGTGATGATGGTGAACCCGAGTTTCTCCGTATAAAAATCAAGCGCCCGGTTCTGATCGGCGACTGGAATGCTGACGAATTTGATTTGTTTGATCATGGTGACCGAGGGTAAATCCTCCGGCTTGAACGTCCAGCCGCAGACCGCATTTCGAGATAGAAAATCCTGTCCTTTTATCGGTATAGCGAAGTCCGCAGCGCCCGTTCTCCGCTGATTTTCATGCTGATGAACGACGGGAAGTTCGTTGGCCGAATCCGGTAATGCGGCAGGCGGCGAGCATCGTGAATGCCAACGGCTCCGAGTCTCTGGTAACATTCATGTAACCCAAACGGGGTTAAGTGAGGTTCCACGAAAAGGTTCGAAAAGAATCTCGCGAAATCTACGAGATAGTTGGTTTTCTGCTAAACAATTGATGCCCAGTGTTTAGTGAATGGAACCGGTTCGCAAGCCAGCCGGACGGGTCTTCCGCTCGGAATCCGCAACCATCAGGAGCAACGATTATATTATATGAGGAAGTATCTTACTTCCCTACTGATTCTAGCCTCCTCCTTGTTGTTGCCCGATGAAATTATTGCCGATGAACATGTTCGCCGAGTCCAGGAGGAACTCCGCAAACGCCACCTCTTTTACGCGGACGCAAACGGCGAAAAGAGCGCCGCGCTGAGCCTTGCCCTTAAGCGCTACCAGGAGAAAAAAGGGTTTTCTGCGACAGGAGCCATTGATGCGGTCACTCTGGCTTCCCTTGGCATTCCGATCGCCACTCCATTCGCGGCGACTACGCCCGTCGTCGTGGGCAAGCGCGGCCAGGTTAACGGAGCAAATGGCGAAAGGCTTCCCAATGATCCGCCAGTCTTGTGGCCGAGAGAAAAGAGAGCTAGCAAGTTTGATCCCGCCGTCACTGATCGGGATTACATCGACCTCGCGCTGGCAGACTTTGATCGCGAGGAGCAACAGCGGCGGCGCATCTCCGGCAAGCGCATCCGCCTAACGAGTCCCGAGTATGAACGAGGCACGGAGGCCGCGTTCAACCCGACGAGCGAAGGGATTCGGCACGTTACCGCGAACTCAGTCCGGGAAACCCTTGTCTTGCAACCGGCCGCTGAGCTATCCGGGGAATTCGCGATTGATGGGGGGCGTGCGAGCCAGGTGGCCGTCAGGCCTGACCGTCAATCCCCCCGCCGCACGCGTCGAATCAGATCGCCTAAAGAGACGAATCCGTTTGTTCTGACGTTCCAGTCCGTGGATCGCGCCATACGATCCCTGTTCGGGGATACCCAAACCAAAAAGAAGCGCCCAGTGTCGAAGCGCCTCTGAACCGACGCGTCAGTTCTCCAGCTCCTACCGTTTTTCTCCAGCTTTCGTCCGTTTATCGGTATAGCACTAAATGCGAGACGCCTTCGCATTTTGCTTCCCACTTCTTATTCCTACTTCCTACTTTTCTTGGCTATGCCGCGCTTCCGAAAAACCCTTCCCGTCGATGATTACGTCTTCGATGTCCTGATGCGCGACATCATTGGGCACGACAAACAGCCCGCGGCGTATCTTGCTTACACCTATCTCTACGCCCAGGCCGCGCGTGCCAAATGGAAATCGGTGCCAATGAGTTTGCGCTCGCTCGCGGAAGCGACCGGCTTGTCCAAGAGCGCCGCGCAAACCGCGCTGGAGCTTTTGCGGCGGCGCCGGTTAGTCGAGACGACCCGCGACCATCCGACAGCCACTCCCGAGCACCGCGTCTTGCGCCCCTGGCGAAGGTAGGGACGCTAGGTAGGGACGCCGCGCTGCGGCGTCCGCTCCTCAGCGCCATTTACACGCGGCGGCTGTTCCCATTAGTCTCGGCTCCCATGACCGCCACCGCCGAACCCGATGACGCCGCGCCGCTGACCGGCGAAGAACATACACCCGATTTCTTCGGGCATCCCCGCGGGCTTTGGTACCTCGCCTTCACCGAGGCGTGGGAACGCTTTTCCTACTACGGCATGCAGACACTGCTTGTCCTTTACATGGTCAAGTATCTCCTGCTCCCCGGGCGCATCGAGCACGTTGCCGCGTTCGACAGTTTTCGGAAGCTCTATGGCGGCCTCGACGGCCAGGCGCTCGCCTCCGCGATTTTCGGCACTTATACGGCCCTCGTATACCTCACGCCGATTCTCGGCGGTCTTCTCGCCGACCGCCTCCTCGGCCGGCGCCGCACCGTTCTCCTCGGCGCCCTTACCATGGCGGCCGGCCATTTCCTGATGGCGTTCGAGGCCGCCTTTCTCTTTGCGCTTCTGTGCCTGGTCCTCGGTTGCGGCATGTTCAAGGGCAACATCGCCAGCCAGGTCGGGTCGCTCTATAAACCCGAAGATCTCCGCCGCGCCGACGCCTTCCAGATTTTCTACCTCGGCATCAATGCGGGCGTCATCGCGTCGCCGCTCATCGTCGGGACCCTGGGAGAAATCTGGGGTTGGCATTACGGCTTCGCTGCCGCCGGCGTCGGCATGTTGCTCGCCACCGCCATCTATCTCTCCGGGCAAAAATATCTTCGTGCATCCGACAACAATCCGCGAGCCGACGCTTCCGCCAGGGCCGCTGGGACCCTGGCGCCGAAGGCGAAACTGACCGGGCGCGACTGGCGCGCCGTCATCGCGCTCATCCTGCTTATCCCGGTCATGGCCGTCGCGATCGTGCCAAACAATCAGATCTTCAACGCCTACCTCGTCTGGGGCGACCGCGAATTCGACCTCGTTTTCATGGACAAAAAACTGCCAACCAGCTGGCTTATCACCCTGGATGCCATCGTCAGCGTCAGCTTCCTCGCCCTCGTCGCGCTTTTCTATCGCTGGTATGGCAAACGTTGGCGCGAGCCCGACGAGATCACCAAGATCATCATCGGCTCAGCCTTTTCCATCGGCGGCGCGATGTGCCTCGTCGCCGCCGCAGCCACGCACGGCCCCGGTGAAAAGATCGGCCTCTTCTGGCCGTTCTGTTTCCACATCGTCAACAGCATCGCCTTCGCCCATTTGTTGCCCGTCAGTCTCGCCCTCTTCGCCCGATTCGCGCCCAAAGCGATCAACGCCACCATTATCGGCCTTTACTATCTCGCCTTTTTCACCGCCAACAGCATCGTCGGCTGGGTCGGCGGCTTCCTCGAGACGATGCCCACCACCAACTTCTGGCTCCTCCACGCCGCCTTCGCCCTCGGCTCCGGCCTCTGCTTCGTCCTCTTCAAATTCATCGCCGGCCATCATCTCGAAGCCGAGCGTGACGGGATCAGTTAAGTTTACTCGCTACGAATTTTTCCAGCTTCACGATATCGGCGGCGAATTTACGGATGCCTTCGGCGGTTTTTTCTGTGGCCATGGCGTCTTCGTTAAGAAGGTAACGGAATTTTTTCTCGTCCAGCTCCAGCCGTTCCAGGTCAACGCTCTTTGCCTGTTCGGGAGTCAGCTTCCGCTCGATCGGCTCGTTCGATTCCGAAAGCTGTTTCATTAATTCGGGGCTGATAGTGAGAAGATCGCACCCCGCGAGCTCGATGATCTGGCCGGTGTTGCGAAAACTGGCGCCCATCACTTCGGTCTCGTAGCCGAACTTCTTGTAGTAAGTGTAAATCTCGCGGACCGACTGCACGCCGGGATCTTCGGCCCCGGAATAATCGCGTTTGTTGGCCGCTTTGAACCAATCGTAAATCCGGCCGACGAAGGGGGAGATAAGCTGCACTTCCGCCTCGGCGGCCCGGACGGCCTGCGGCAGCGAGAAAAGCAGCGTCATGTTGCACTTAATGCCTTCCCGTTGCAGCTCCTCCGCGGCGGCAAGGCCTTCCCAGGTAGAGGCGATTTTGATCAGGACGCGCTCTCGGTCGACACCGCGTTCGGCATAGAGCTTCACCAGACGGCGCGCTTTCTCGATCGAGCCAGCCACATCAAAGGAGTAACGGGCGTCGGTCTCCGTGGAGACCCGGCCCGGCACGATCTCGAGGATCGCACAGCCGAACCGGACGAGCAGATGTTCGATGATGTCGTCGATCCGCGCTGCGCCGGTGAGTCCGGAGCTTCGGCGGTCAGCCAGCACTTCATCAAGGAAGTGGCTGTAGTTTTCCTTTTGAGTGGCGGCGTAGATGAGGCTTGGGTTCGTCGTCGCGTCGGTCGGGGTGAACTCGCGGATCGATTCGAAGTCGCCGGTGTCAGCAACGACGGTCGTGAATCTCTTGATCTGTTCGAGTTGATTCATTTTGAGTCGCTGTTGTCGTTCTCGAAATTCATGGTTCGATCTTTCAATTCTGCGAAAATTGCTGGCTGAGCCGCCCAAGAGCCAAAGCGGCCAGGAAGAGCCCGAAGTCGCGGAGGGCGACGTCGAAATAACCGGGAATGAGGAGGAGGTTCACGATGATGAGGGCCAACCACCCAGCAACTACATAGGCGAAGAGGCGCGGCTTCAGCGCGACGCCAATGCCCGCGATGATCTCAATGACGCCGACGATGAGCATCAATTCATGCGCGCCGATTGGTGAAAGCCGGGCCACGATTGCCGGCACGTACTGATCCCAGTTCACCAGCAGGTGGAAGAATTTATCCAGACCGGCGAGGATCGGCGCTGCGATGAAGCCGAGATGGAGAATGCGGAAGGCCTGATAAGCGGGTGACGATGGAGCGGCTTTCTCACGGGCGGCGTTCTGCTCCGCCGCCAGGTTGGCTGGATATAAGGATGTGTTCATGAGTGGGAACCTGGCGCGGACATTAAAATAGTCAATATATTTCTTGACTAATTATTGACCGAATCTTTAGTCGGGTCATGTCTGCGCAAAGCTTGAATGGACATTTATGCGAGGCGACTGCAGGTGCAGGAGCGTCTCACCCAGGAGATCGCCACGCTGTTGCAGGACACCGCGCCCTTCGCAGGGAATTCCTCGATCTGGTCAACAGCTGACTGCTCTCAGCTGATTTCGAAACAGCAGGACGGCTGCGGCTGACGGACGCAACATTCTTTTACCGGCGCGCCGATTACTTCCGTGAGAAGCGATTCCGCGATGAGACATGCTTCCGGATGATGTCCCGTTGCCGCCGCCAGCGGACAGCCATGGCCGCGGATGAAATGTTTGCCTTCACTCTTTTCAAACCGCGCCGCGCCGCCGAGGTCGGAGAGAATGCGGAGCGCCGCGTTGATTCGCTGCTGGCGCGTCTTGCCTTTCACCTCTTCCAGATGCTCGCCGGCCACCTTGCGGCCGACTTCCCGCATCCCTGCCTCCAGCTCGGCCGGCGTCATTTTCCGTTCGAAGACCGTCAGGATCAGATCGACCAGTGGCCCATACGCTTTCGGGAAAACCTGTTCGGCTTCACCGCTGAGCGCATAGGTAGCGTGCGGCTTTCGGACTCCCGGCTGCGTGCCGGATTGATGGATCAGCCCATCGCGCTCCAGGCTGAGGAGATGCGCACGGACCGCGTTGTCGGTCAGCTCCAAGGCCGCCGCGAGGTCGTTCACCGTCTGGTCCTTCGTGCGCAGTAACTGGAGGATTTGGCCCCGCGTGCTTGCGAGGACACGCTTGCGCCAGCCAGTAGGTTTCATTGCCCGCAGCATAGTTGGCCGCGCGAATAAATCAAAAAGAGCTTTGACTTATGATTGGCCGCGATTCCGCCGGCACAATTCTGAATCCAAACGTCTGCGCCTGCGCATCTCATCTGGGCAGGCGCGAAGCGAATCGACACATTGTCGAGCCCTTGCTCCGCGTAACCCTCGCGTCCTGCACCGAGCATGGAACGACTTTTTCAGGATATCCGCTTCGGCTTTCGCCAACTCCTCAGGAAACCGGGCTTCGCCGCGCTCGCCATCATCTCGATGGCACTCGGCATTGGTGCGAACACATCGATCTTCAGCCTGCTCGACACCGTCCTCCTGCGCCCGCTTCCGGTGCATGAGCCGGCGCGGTTGGTCCAGCTCTTCGGCACGTTGCACAACGGCGCTGACGTCACCCTCCAGTCCTACCTCAACTATAAGGATTTCCGCGACCGCAACACGGTCCTCAGCGGCCTCAGCGCCTACAATATCGTCATCAGCAGCCTGAGCCACGGCGGGAGGAACGAGCGCGTCTGCGGTTACCTCGTCTCTGGAAATTATTTCGATCTCCTCGGCGTGAAACCCGCCCTCGGCCGCGCGTTTCTGCCCGAAGAAGATGCGACGCCCGGTTCGCATCCCGTCGCCGTCCTGAGCCATGGCTCCTGGGAACGCCGCTTCGGCTCGAACCCTGGCATCATCGGTCAGACCGTCCAGTTCAACGGGCGCGCCTTCACCGTCGTCGGTGTCGCGCCCAAAGGTTTTACCGGCACCGAAGTCGCCTACGTGCCCGAGATGTTTATCCCGATGATGATGGCCCGCGAAATCGAGCCCGGCTCGAACTGGCTCGAGCGCCGCACCGCGGACAATCTCTTCGTGGTCGGTCGCCTTAAGCCCGGTGTGACCGATGCGCAGGCACGCGCCGAGCTGGAAACCATCAACGCGCAGCTCGGGAAAGATTATCCCGAGAACGCCGGGCGCGGCCTGATGCTCGGCAAACCCGGCCTTTTCCTGCCCGAGATCCGCAATGCCGTGTTCGGCTTCGCCGGAATCCTGACCGTAGTCGGCGGGCTCGTCCTGCTCCTCGCCTGCGTTAATCTTGCGAATCTTCTCCTCGCTCGTGCGACCGAGCGCCGCAAGGAGCTCGCCGTGCGTCTGGCGATCGGCGCCAGCCGGAACCGATTGATCAGGCAATTGCTCACCGAAGGCCTGCTCATCTCGCTCGCCGGTGGCGCCGCGGGCGTAGGGCTCGCCGCGTTCATTAACCAGACCGTTCGTAATCTTCGCCTGCCCACGGAGATCGCGCTCCTCTTCGATCTGCGGATCGACTGGCGCGTTCTCACCTTCACTCTCCTTCTCTCCGTCGCGACCGGCATTCTCTTCAGCATCATCCCCGCGCTCCAATCATCGAAGCCGGAGCTCGTCCCGGCGCTCAAAGACGAAAGCTCGATGGGCGGATTCCGCCGCTCGCGTTTGCGCAACGCGCTCGTCATCGCGCAGGTCTCCCTCTCGCTCGTCCTGCTCGTCAGCGCCGGCTTGATCGTGCGCGGATTGCAGGCCGCGCAGAAGGTGCGGCCCGGGTTCAATCCGGAGAACCGCGTCGCGCTTTCCTTTGATGTCGTCCTGCAAGGCTACGACGAAGCGCGCGGCCGCGCCTTCTACCAGCAGGCGCTCGAGCGTGCCCGCTCGCTGCCGCAGATCGAAAGCGTCGCTATGACCGATAACCTCCCGCTCGGGCTTCACTACAACTCCTCCCGCGTCTACATCGAAGGCGCGCCCTTCACCGGCGTGAGCAATTTGCCCGGCGTCCTGCCGCTGTCCGCCAGCCCCGGTTATTTCGACGTCATGGGAATTCCGCTCCGCGGCCGCGATTTCCGCCGCGATGAGGACAAGCTCGAAACCCGCGTGGCGATCGTGAACGAAACCTTCGCGCGCCGCTTTTTTTCCGGGCAGGACGCGATCGGCAAACGGTTCAACTTCCGCGGACCGGACGAACCGTTCTTTGAAATCATCGGCGTCGTGCCCGACGGCAAATACTCCAGTCTCGGCGAAGACCCGAAACCCGCCGCGTATCTGCCCTTGTTCCGGAACTACGGGGGATTCGTTACGCTGGTGGCGCGCACCCGGGGCGATGCGCAGGCCTCGCTCAACGCGTTGCGCACCGCCGTGCAACAGCTCGATCCGACCCTGCCGATCTTCAGCCCGAAAACACTGACGGAGCACATGGGCCTGTCACTCTTTCCCGCGCGCATCGCCGCGATCGCCCTCGGCAGCTTCGGCGTGCTCGCCCTCATCCTGGCCGCGGTCGGCATTTACGGCGTCATGTCGCACGTCGTCGCCGGGCGCACCCGCGAGATCGGCCTGCGCATGGCCCTGGGCGCACAGCTGTCCGATGTCCGAAGGCTGATCGTCCGGCAAGGCATGTGGCTGGCCGCAATCGGCTCGATCATCGGCCTCGCGCTCGCCCTCACCGGCGCCCGTCTCCTGAAAGCCTTCCTCTACGGTGTCAGCGCCTCCGACCCGATCACCTTCACCTTCATTTCTCTCCTGCTCCTCACCATCGCCTTCCTCGCCTGCTGGATCCCCGCCCGCCGCGCCAGCCGCGTTGACCCGATGGTGGCGTTGCGCGCCGAGTGATGGTTCCGTGCCGCACCGGCCGTCACGCGGGGCGGCCGGCGATTGGATAGTCCCTGCTTTTACTCTGCCCGAGCGGCTGGTATGGCTGCAGGCATGATAACGCGTTTGCTCTTCGGGTTCGTCCTTACGGTAAGTTTGTGTCTCGCCACTTTCGCCGCGGAACCGCGGCTTCTCACCCCACAAGACCTGTGGGGGATCCAGCGCGTCGGCACGCCTGCGTTGTCCCCCGATGGCCGTCACGCCGTTTTCCCGGTGCAGGGGTGGTCGATCGAAAAAAACAAAAGCACCAGCAATCTTTGGACGGTTGCCGTGGCCAGTGGAGAAGTGCGCCGGCTCACCACTGCGGAAACGAGCGAAGATTCACCTCGATGGAGCCCGGATGGGACCCGCATCGCCTTTACTTCGAAGCGCGGCGAGGATGAGAACGGCTCGCTTTACGTGATCCCATTCGGTGGCGGTGAAGCGGAAAAAATCCTCGAGCTGCCGAGTGCTGTTATCGCGCCGAAGTGGATGCCGGACGGCAAGAGCATCATCTTCGCAACCGCGGCGATTCCGGAGCTCATCGGCAAGTGGGAGAAGGCAGACCTCGCTGCGATGAAGAAGGAGCTCAAGCGCCGCAAGGACTCGAAGATGACGGCGAAGGTGACGGAGAACCGGCAATATCGTTACTTCGACCACTACCTCACCGACAATCTCGTGCACCGCCTGTTGCGCATCGACCTCGCGACAAAGGCCATCACTGATCTCACCCCGGCGGCTGACCGCCTCTTCCTCAACAGCGGGGACGTCCACTTTGACATTTCACCGGACGGGAAAACCATTGCGCTCGAGTTCAACTCCACGCCTGCACCGTTCCGCGATTTCCCAAACGCAGACATCTACCTCATCCCGACAGACGGGTCCGGTTCCGTGAAAAATGTGACGCCGGAGAACAAGGGCGACGACGGCTCTCCGATTTTCGCGCCAGACGGCCGCTCCCTCTTCTTCAAGCGGCAGGAGACACCGTACTACTCCGGCGAATCCGAGAAGCTCTGGCGGCATGATCTGGCCGCAGGCCGCAACGTGCAGGTGACCGAGGCGCTCGATTACTCAATCGGCGACGTGCGGGTGGCCCCGGATAACCGCACGTTGTGGATCACCGCGGAAGAAAAAGGCCTGGTGCCGATCTTCCGTCTGAACGCTGATGGCACCGGCCTCAAGCAAGTGCACGGGGAGGGCACCTCCAGCGGCCTCGACGTCCGCGGGGAGGCGATCGTCTTCCAGAACGACAACACGAGCCGGCCTAACGAACTCTTCGCGCTCGATGCCAGGACCGGCCGGGCCCGCCAGCTGACGCATTTCAACGATGAATTCATGAAGAGCTTCACCCTGGGAAAGGTGGAGCCGTATTGGTTCAAGGGCGCGAACGACGCGGACGTCCACGGCTGGCTGGTGCTGCCGCCGAATTACGATCCGGCCAGGAAATACCCGCTCGTGCAATTGCTCCATGGCGGTCCCCACACGATGAACCGCGACAGCTGGAGCTACCGCTGGAATACACAGGTGTTCGCGGCCGCCGGCTGGATCGTGACCTGGGTGAACCGGCACGGCTCCACGGGGTTCGGCGAGAAATTCGCGCAGAGCATCCTGAATCAGTGGGGCGACAAACCGCTCGAGGACATCATGAAATCAACCGACATGCTGATGGAGCGGTTCCCGAACATCGATGGCGACCATCTCGCGGCCGCGGGCGCGAGCTACGGGGGCTATATGGCAGCGTGGATCCTCGGGCACACCGACAGATTCAAGGCTCTGGTGAACCACGCCGGCGTCAACAACAGCTACTCGCAATTCGCGACCGACGGGCCACACGGTTTCGCGATGGTGATGGGCGGCACCCCATGGGGCGATGTGGAGGGGCTCCAGCGGAATAATCCGATGTTCTACGCGAAGAATTTCAAAACGCCGACGCTCGTCATCCATGGCGAACTCGATTACCGCGTCCCCTACGGCAATGCCCTGGAACTCTACGGCGCCCTGCAGGCGCAGAATGTGCCGTCCCGCCTCGTCATTTTCCCTGATGAAAATCACTGGGTGTTGAAGCCGCAGAACGCCATTCACTGGCATTGGGAGATGCAAAGCTGGCTGGCCCGCTACATCGGGGGCAAGCCGACGCTGGAGAAGCCAAAATTCGAGCCAAAGGACGAAGCGAAACCCGACGAAGCGAAGCCCGCCCCACCCAAACCCGCCGACGCAAACAATTGAGGCGAGAATGCCCGAGGAAACTGACTAAGTTCCGGAGGTCGGAGAGATGAAGCTCGACTGATCGGAGAACAACATTATCGCCGCGGTGGTGCGACGGAAAATACTCCAGTCTCGGCGAAGAACCGAACCCGCCGCGTATCTGCCCCTGTTCCGGAACTACGGAGGATTCGTCACGGTGGTAGCGCGCCCTAAGCACATCCGATCGATTCAACCTAAGGGCTCAGCTCTATCGAGCGGCGTTAGCCTTCGCGTACTGTTTGGGGGCTTGGTCTGACAAAAATTTATATTTGTCCATTTTTCCTTTGACAATGTCAGCTTCTTCTTGCTAATCTCCTGAAATGGCATCTGACAGTGATCTGTTCCAGAAGCGAGTCCTCTGGGGCTTCGGAAAGACGTATTCCCAAGCCTGCGGAGGGGCGAACGCCACTGAGCTGGCGCCATCCATTCTCCGTGCAATCAAGAATATGCTGAAGGGCGAGTTTCGCTGTCCCGCCCTCAATGCCCTCATCAGCTGCGTTGCGGATTTCGTTGATCAATCGCGAGGCGGTCTATTCGCGCCGCAAAAAGCCGACGAAGCAGAGTTCCGCGATCGGCTCACTGCAATAGAACGAACTTTCGCTGATTACGAGAGCACGCATGTGGCCCGGCAAGCATTGGAAGGAACTGCCATTGATCTTGCGCGCGCCTCAGGAGGCGAAGTAGAGGGCGCATGTTGCGAACGTTTCGCGAGGCTACTGTTTGATCGTTACTGCGTAGCACCGACCGAGTGTAACATCAGGAGGGCGCGCCAGTTTTCGCGAGCTGAATTACATCAATACAACGATGAGGCCTTTGCGGCAGTGAAAGCCCCGTTGATTGAGCTGCTACGGGAAGTAGCGCATTCCCCGGCGGGGATTCCGAGCACAAAGAAGAAACAGACTGCCGTAAGCGTTAACACTGCTCAAGGACTTGAGCAGCCTCTTGGAGTTTTCCAATGAGCCGAGACCACCATGGCCCGCTCGTTTACGACTTTGAGTTCAAGCCGGAACATTTCGCACGCCGGTGTCAGTTCGTTACAAGGCAATCGCACGATTTCGCCGGACAGCCGTTTTATTGCCGGTACGATCGTGTAAGCACGAGCTTCTCTCGCACCCTCGCGCCGGAGCTACAAGATCTCATCGAGATCGCCATCGCCTCATATCTTGCAGATCGCTTCGCACCACGCAGGCACCCGGAAAGATCGGAGCAATCAGCTCCAATCAGTCGGCGGATACGGTTATCGATGCCCGTTCGCTTACCTCAATTGTGGAAGAAGCGGCCCGCGGAACTGCTTCGAGACCTGATGTTTTTTCTCGCGGCAGATGAGTGGGAGTTCGAATTTACTCGGCCTGCAGCCGAATCCACCCAACCCCAGCAATCGTACCTACTCGATGTTTCTCCCGAACGAGAAGCCTCCGTAATGTTGTTCAGCGGCGGCCTCGACAGCTACGCAGGAGCAGTTCAGCAACTCCGCGACGCTGAACAATTTCACGTATTGGTCTCCGGTTATACGCATAACCGAATGGCTGCGGAACAGGCTGCTCAATCGAAAATTCTTTTCGAAGGCCGTCGAGAGTTAGGTCACCACATTGCCGTCCCATACGGCATGCCTTCAAAGATTGCCGGCATCCGACTCGAATCGAGTCAGCGCGCACGTGGACTGGTTCATCTCAGCATCGGTGCGTTGACTGCGCTCAGCCTAGGAAAGAGATGCTTTTCTATCTACGAAAACGGCATTGGTGCACTTAACCTGCCATTCGATGCGAGTCAGTCAGGTTGGGAAATCAGCCGCGCGGTTCACCCGAAGACGCTAGGTTTAATGGAGGAGTTGGTTAGCGAGATCACCGGCGCCCCCTTCCAGATACCAACTCCGTTTCTCTTCTCTACGAAGGCCGAATCCTTGGCAGGAACCGAGATGGTGCACTACCGACACGGAATTTCCCGCACGTTTTCCTGCGATCGGTTCCCAAATTACCGCGAACGACGCCGCCAATGCGGCACCTGTTCGTCTTGCGTCCTTCGCCGCCTGGCTCTTGAGACCGCTGGCCTCACCGACGCAGAGCCACTTGCCGAGTATGCATACGATATTTCGGCGAGAGATTTTGTCCCGAATCCAAACGCCGCCTTCGTTTTAGATAAATTCGATGCGCAGAGTTACCGAATTAGACAGTGTTTGGATTCGGAACACCCTTGGCTCGAATTCACTCGGCTGTTTCCAGAACTACGCGAAGTCGAGTTTCTTCTTACGAAGCGACAGACTGGCTTCGCAGACGCAGAGGGCCGCCTTCTCTCTTTGTACGCCAGGCATGTCGACGAATGGAACAAGTTCAGCGGCCGCACTGCGCTCCAGAGATACATTTACGCTGCTTAAGACAGATTATGATTCAAAAGCCTTTAGATGAGATCAACCCGAAGATCTTAGGAGAGCGCCTGCGGGCCGCTCGACGAATGAGCGGATTAACTCAAGAACAGGTGGCCGACAAACTGCCGTATTCACGCACGACTATTGTGGCGATCGAAAAGGGCGAGCGACGGGTGACTGAAGCAGAGTTAATTGCGTTTGCGCACGAATATGGTCGATCAGTGTCGGAGTTTGTTCGCCAGCGAGAGAAGACCCCTGCGTTGCTGCCTCAATTTCGCGCGGGGCCGTTTTCAAGTCGGTCAGTGATTCGAGCTGACACGGAAACCTTCGTCCAAGCGGCTCAAGAGCTGGACAGCCTCGCTGCTGACTATGTTGAACTCGAACAGCTCTGCGAAATGCCGCTCCCGATGAACTATCCACCGATCTATCGCGTAGAAGGGTCATTCAATCGACCCGACGAGCTCGGCGAAGAGGTGGCCGCAGCCGAGCGTGCGCGGCTAGGTTTAGGTAATGGAGCGATTACGGACTTACGCGCTCTGTTCCAAGACGCGGTTGGCCTCCGGATATTCTACTACAAGATGCCTACGCCTATCGCTGGCGTATTTGCCTACAACGATGCCGCGGGTGGCTGTATTGGAATCAACGGCCAGCATCCCGTTCCGCGGGGTAACTTCTCATTGGCGCATGAGTATGCACATTTCCTCACCACGCGATATCAGGCAGACGTTGCGCTGGAAAGCGGCGGATGGGGTCGGCTGCTCACCGAAAAGTTCGCTGATAGTTTCGCGAGCAATTTTTTAATGCCGCGCGCGGGGGTGAATCCCCGATTCTCAGAGATCGCCGATACGCGACAGGGCCAAGATAACATTCGTATAGCTGACCTAGTGCAGCTTGCGCATTTGTTTGGAGTGTCTGTGCAAGCCATGTGTCTCAGGTTTGAGCAACTACGACGCGTGCCGGTTGGCACTTGGGATCAGTTAAAGGAACGTGGATTTCGACCCGATCTCGCGCGTGCTACGCTGGGTCTCGCTCCGGTTGCCGACAATCGTGATTTATTGCCTCGTCGATATCTGTTACTAGCCCGACGAGCTTATGAAGAGGGCTTGATTTCCGAAGGGCAGCTGGCAAAAAAGCTTCGGCAAGATCGTGTTT
The DNA here is from genome assembly GCA_035630155.1 of Chthoniobacterales bacterium. Lineage (GTDB taxonomy): Bacteria > Verrucomicrobiota > Verrucomicrobiia > Chthoniobacterales > UBA10450 > AV80. Next base: position 12,176 of record DASQLH010000340.1, on the reverse strand, counting down.
CGGCGCGACTAACTATAGAAAAACTCAACGGTCTGATCGACGCGCATACAGAGAGCGGCTACCAGCCATTAGTTGTCGATTTCGCGGAGCGACTTGTTACGGCTTGAGGGAAGAGAATGCCGAAGCCGATTGTGCTTCAGGACGCCTGTGTGCTCTTGAATCTGTTAGCCACCGGGTGCTTTGAACAACTGTGTGGGGCGCTCGATTTCGAGTTTGTGATCGCACGCGCTGCGGCTGAGGAGGCACTCTTCCTTCGAGATGCATCGACCAATGAGAACGTCGTCCTCGATCTAACCGAGCTTGTCGAGAAGCAGTTGCTCTCGATCGTGGACGTCGAAACTGATGAAGAGCGCCAACGCTACATTGCTTATGCAACCGAACTCGATGACGGCGAAGCAATGTCGCTCGCGTTGGCGGAGTGCCGGCACATTGCGCTAGCCACCGACGATCGTAAGGCCATCCGTCTGATAACGGAGCAGAAGCTGCCGATAGACATTTGGAGTACTGTTGGACTCCTGCAGGAGTGGCAGAAGAAGAGATCCATTACGAAAAACGAAATGCGGCAAATCCTCGTGGCGATTCGAGACCGGGCAAGGTTTGTTCCGAAACGCCCGCCTGAAGACGCTGCGTGGTGGAATAGTTTCGCTCAGGATTAGGACACGAAAACGAACTGCTTGCGTCTTTTAACCAAAAAAGCGACGCCGAGGTGACCCGCTTTCTTGGCGTGCGCGTCCATCGCGGAATGAGGCGAGTGATGTGGCATTCTCGGCAGATTGAAGGCAATGTCCTTCAATAAAAACCCATGCGCCGTCTCTTCCCGCTCTTCGCCGTGCTTCTCGCCGTTTCCGCCAACGCGGAAATCAACCCCGAGTGGACGACGCCGCTGCCGCCGTTCCAGATCGCGGACAACCTTTACTATGTCGGCAGCCAGGACCTGGCGGCGTATCTCGTCACGACTCCCGCCGGCAACATCCTTATCAACGCGAACCTCGATACGTCGCCGCCGCAGATTCGCGCGAGCGTGGAGAAGCTGGGGTTTCAGTGGGCGGATACTAAAATCCTGCTCAACAGCCAGGCGCACTTCGACCACATGGCCGGCGCAGCCCAGATCCTGCGCGAGACCGGCGCGAAGAACATGGTCATGGAGGGCGACGCCGATGTCGTGGAAAGCGGGGGCCGCACCGACTTCCTCTTCGCGTTGAAGGCCGTGCCGCCATTCCCGCCGGCAAAGGTCGACCGAATCTTGAAGGACGGCGACACCGTCGAGCTCGGCGGCGTCACGCTGACCGCGCACAAGACGGCCGGCCACACGCGCGGCTGCACGACGTGGACCTTGCCTGTCCATCTCCCCGGCGAGCCTGCCGATCGCTTGCGCAACGCGGTCATTGTCGGCGGCGTGATGTTCTGGTCGGATTTCCGTCTGATTGACGCCGGCGAACAGAAGGCGTCGTATCCTGGCATCGCGGAGGATTTCGCGCGCACCTTCCGCGTGCTCCAGTCGCTCCCATGCGACATATTCCTCGGCGCGCACGGCAGCTACTTCGGCCTCAAGAGCAAGCTCCCGCGCCTTGAAAAGGAAGGCCCGCAAGTCTTCCTCGATCCCGCCGGCTACAAGGAGTTCGTCGCGAAAGGCCAGGCGGCCTTCGAGGCCGCGCTGAAGAAGGAACAGGAAGCTGCTCGGGCCCGTCCGGTTACTGAATGACCTTTGCTCCGCCTTTGATCAGAAGTGGCATGGGAATTCAGCCACGGATTAACAAGGATATGCACGGATACAGAATGGAGAAAGTCCGTGTTCCATCCGTGTAAATCCGTGGCTCCACGTAGCGTTAGAATTTCGCTGGCCTGGATAGCCGCGATGAGCCGGCTGAGCTACGAAAAACTTGCGCTGAAAGAGGAATACGAGGAACTGTTGCAGGATTTGGACGATTTGGCGGGGATCGCGCGGCGGAAGAATGAGCCGACCATTCCCCTCGCGGAAGTGAAGCGCCGCCTGAAGAACAATGGCGCGTTAAGCTGTTGAGTTTCGCCGCTCGGCGGACAAGGACTTGCGCCGGTTCGCGCCCAGGGTTCAGCGACGGGTGTTGCGCGCCGCGGAGACTCTCGCCAGCAACCCTCGCCCCGATGGTTGCCGGAAATTGCAAGGCAGCGAGAATGCGTTGCGGATTCGCATAGGAGATTACCGCATCGTTTATACGGTGGATGACGTGATTCTGATCGTGGCGATCGAACGCGTGCAACATCGGCGCGAAGTGTATCGCTGAGACTGTGCCAGACCGGACAAGTGGCTCGGGTCGGTTCTGCGGGTAGAGACACCCGCCGCTGCACCTGGCATCGTAAGCGGCTTACGATGCCTCGAAGGCGACCGTCGGGGCCGGCCTACGCCGCGACCTGTTCGGCGTGACGGGAGTGGGCGAGGCGGGCGGGCGCGGGGGTTTGGTGCTGCGGTAGCGCCAGGCGGCGAAGGCGACGACGAGGAGATCGGTAATGACGAAAATGGAATTGAGCACCCAGACGAGGGCTGTCCGGAAGGTTTCTAGCGAAGTTTCAGAGCGGCGGAAGATGAATCGCGGCGATCATGCAACGCGCACTGCCACCGGCCAGCTCGATGGTCGGCAAGGAGAGCGGCAGGAGGCGCGCATATTTTTCAATTGTCTTGCGCTGGGAGGGAGTGAGCGCCGCGGCGCCGCGCTCCGATATCACCAGCCGTTTCTCCCCGCCAGCCCGCAGCTCGATGGCGTTCCCGGCGAATTCGTTGATTTGTGCTTCCCGAAGCTCGATCACTTCCTTGCCGGTCGACTGCAGCCGTTGCCGAACGGCCTCTCGTTCCGCTTCGTCCGGGATCATCTCCAGACTGATCAGCGCAAAGTCCGAGCCGACGCACATGATCACGTTCGTGTGATAAACCGGCCGGCCATCTTCGCTCGCGCTGCGGAATGTCACCGGTTCGTAGCCAAAGTCCGCGCAGAACCGCTGGAGCACTTCCGGATGGGTGCGCTGCGACATTGATGCGTAGGCGACCCTCTGGGCATGATCGAGCACCAAACTGCCGGTGCCCTCCAGCCAATGTCCCCGCTCCTCGCCGGCCGAGTAATCGACCACACCGGTGACGCAATAGTGTTTGCGCAGCTCATCGATAACATCTTGCCGGCGTTCCCGGCGACGCGCGGCCGAGTACATTGGATAGAGCACCATGCGGCCATCATGGTGCGTGGATAACCAGTTGTTAGGGAAAACGGCGTCCGGTTTCTCAGGCGTGGCCGTGTCATCGACAACGTGAACGGTTACGCCCGCATCACGCAATATTCCCACCGCGGCGTCGAACTCGCGTTGCGCCGCGATTGATATTTCCGGCAACTCGCTGGTGGCGACTGATTGCTGAAACGCATTGTCCGCAGCGGTCTCGGGATTCGGGTAAAACCGATAGGGCCGGATCATCAGCACCGCCCCGGCGGTTTGCTCCGCGGTCCGCCCGGTCGGGCGCGTCTGGGTGTCCGCTGTTTTCATGTTCGCCAGGAGTCCAGTCATTCCTCACTCTCTCCGCTCTTGCCGTCCGCTCAAATCGCCATGTCAGCGCGTGGTTGGTAGGGACGGTGCGCTGCGCCGTCCCCGGACATCGCAGCGCGATGTCCCTACCTTTCATCAACTCCAGTACAACCTGGCAAGGCGTGCTTACCCCACAATGCACGGGGTCGGCGCGGGTTGAACTTGACGGCTTTAAGCCGTCAAGTTTTTAAAAAGCGGAGCAACGCTATGCGGCGACCTGTTCGGCGGTGACGGGAGTGGGCGAGGCGGGCGGGCGCGGGGGTTTGGTGCTGCGGTAACGCCAGGTGGCGAAGGCGACGAAGAGTAGATCGGCGATGACGAAACTTACGACGTAGGTTTCGCCGCCGAGGCCGAAGCCGTAGCTGTGCAATCCTTTGCCGAGGACGAAGTTTACTCCATACCAAGCCATGAGGACGGCGAGGAAACAGACGACGCTCGCCACGACCAGGCCGAATTGGGTCCACCAGCCGGCGAGACGGCCGTGCAAGGTCAGGATGTAACAAAGCAGGGCGATGAGCGCCCAGGTTTCTTTCGGGTCCCAGCCCCAGAAACGGCCCCAGGAATAATTCGCCCAGACGCCGCCAAGAATGGTGCCGGCCGCGAGCAGGATTACGCCGAGCTGGAGCACGCGATAAAGCCAGAAGTGCATATTTTGATCGGTGCGGGCCGAGACGGGATTGCGCGCGTAACGCCAAAGGAGGATGTGGCCGAACCCCATGGCGAGCGCGAAGGCGGCGTAGCTGAGCGTGATCGTGAGGACGTGAATGGTGAGCCAGAAATTATCGCGCAGGACGGGGACAAGCGGATCGATGCTCGCGGGCATGGCGATCGGTAGTTGATGGACGAGGAGGAGGGAGAGAAGCGAAACCGGCAGCGCGGCCAGGAGATAAACGGGCGTGCGGTAGCGGGCGAAAAAGATCATGCCGAAAAGCGAGACGGCGAATGAGACCCAGATGATGGACTCATACATGTTCGTGACCGGCGGGCGGCCGGCGATGAGGCAGCGCATGGTGATGGCAGCGGCGTGGAAGATCAGGCCGGCAATCGCGATAATCACGCCGGCGATCTTGAGATAGCTGCGCTTGGCAGACGCTTCCCGCAGGGAAGCGGCTACAGAAGAGCGCCAATGCGCGATGGCGAGGAGCAGGAGAGCGATGCCGTAAGCCCAGGCGGCGCGATAGAAGCCGTCGAAGTGATTGTAGAAATACTCGAGGCGCAGCTCTTTTTCGGTCGGATAAATTTTGGGGCTGAGCTGGCGGAGGCCGTCGCGGAGCTGATTCGCGGCGCGGCTGAAGGCGAAGCTGTCGGCGCGCGCGTAGGCGTTGGCCATGGTTTGCAATTGGGTCTGGATCGGCGCGAACTGGGTCTCGTTGTAATGCTGCGCGAACGCGGGCGGGACGAGCCAGGGGTCGGTGGTTTTCTCCGGGGCGGGCACGAGGAGAAACGAGTGCCCGTTCATGATGTTCGCAAAAAGCGTGAGGCGCTCGCTCACGCTCATCACTTCACTTTGCAGACGCGAAAGCGGCTTCTCGGCTTTCCGCAGCGCGTGTGCCTCGCCGGCCAGCCGGTTCAGTTCGGGGAGCGCGGTCAATTGCGCGAAGGAAAAACGGCGCTGTTGCTCCGGCAATTCGAGCTTTTGCTTCAATTCGCCGAGCGAGACCAGGATCATCGGCTGGCTTTTCCAATCGTGCGTGTCGAGCAGCATCGAGAGGATGAAATCGGTCCCCTGCCATTTTTTCCTGTTCGACGAGGTGTAGGTCGAGCGCCCGCCGATCTTGATCAGCGCTTCGCGCGCGAAGGTATCGACCGGTTTGCGCCGCCCGCCGTCCTGGATCGCGAGCAAGCCCCATTGCTTGAAATCGAGCGATGACGAATCGGCGGCCGGCATGTCGGCGGCGGGTTGGGCCAGGCAAATGCCGCTCAGCAGCAGGCCGATCGCCGGAAGGAGAAATCGTAAACGCATAGGATGTGGTGGGGACGGCAATGTAGCGCCGCGAGGGAGGCGCTGTCGAGGAGAGGGTTGAGACGTCTCGGAGGGATGTGCTTCTGCACGTCCCACTCTTTGCAAATAGGCCCCAAAGAAAAACAGGACATGCGGAAGCATGTCCCTCCGAGGACGCGCTATGTCGCCGTGTTTCGCGAGACCCGGCGCCCCGACCCGCCTTCGCAAACTACGGCGCGGGAGGCATAGCGGGGTGGCTACCGCACTTAGGGCTTTTCCTGCGCTGGTCATTTTCTAATGATCACTCGATGCGGACGTTTTTTAGAATCGCGGCACTCGCGCTTTTCGTCGGCCTGTACCCAATCGACGCAGCAACGGTGGCGCTGGTGGGCGGCAGGCTGATCGATGGGTTCGGCGGGCCGCCGCTGGCCAACAGCGTCATCCTGATCGAGGGCGATCGGATCAGGGCGATCGGCCAAGTCGGCAAACTACAGGTGCCGGTCGATGCCGAAGTGATTTCGACCGAGGGGATGGATGTGCTGCCGGGACTTTGGGACGCGCATGTTCACACGATGCTGCTCGGGCACAGCAACTACGAGCATTGGGACAAGACTTATCCGGCCCGCTTCGGATCGGAGATCATGCCGGCGGCGGCGAAGCAGCTTTTGCTCGCGGGAGTGACGAGCGCACGCGACCTGGGCGCGCCGTTGAAGGAAAGCATCGAAGTGCGCGACCGGATCAAGCGCGGTGAGATTCCGGGGCCGACGCTTTATGTTTCCGGCCCGTTCATTCAGCACGAGCCGTATCCGGGGACGGAAGCATTTCGGTGGGGCGTGAAAGGCGCGGAGGATGGCCGCGCCAAGGTGAAGAAGCTCGCCGAGGCCGGCGTGAACATCATCAAGCTGATCGACCAGGACCAGATGACGCCGGAGGAAGTGAAAGCGGTCGTGGACGAAGCACACAAGCACAAGCTGCCCGTCGTCGCGCACGGGCATCGCCCTGAAGAAATCCGGCGCGGGCTGGCCGCGGGCGCGGATTGCTTCGAGCATACCGGCCTCGCGACGGCGCCCGGTTATCCGGATGACGTGTTGAAGATGATCGCGGAACGCACGGCGAAGATGAGCCTCGGCCCGCTCTTTTGGTGTCCGACCATCGAAGGTTTCCTGAATTACCAGCCGCTCCTCGAAAATCCGGAGCAGCTCGACGATCCCGCGTGGCAGGCGGGAGTGCCGGCGGACATCGTGGCCGACATCAAGGCCTCGATCGCGCAACCGGGACAGCTCAGCTATTACCAGATCACGCCGTTGCGCGCGAAAACGGTGGCGAACAAATTTCGCCAGCTCCAGGAAAGCGGCGTCGTCCTGCTCATCGGCACCGACAGCGGCATCCCGATGAAATTTCACAGCGGCTCCACCTGGAAAGAGCTCGACGCCTGGGTGAACAAGCTCGGCGTCGATCCGATGACGGCGATCCGCGCCGCGACTTACTGGCCGGCAGTGCAGATGAAAGTGGACAAGGATTACGGCTCAGTGAGCGAAGGGAAATACGCCGACATCATCGCCGTGAAAGGCGACGTGCTTCGCTACATCGACCTCCTTCAGCGCGTCGATCTTGTCGTGAAACACGGCAAGCGTGTGAAGTAAGCAGTTATGCGAATCGCAGCCCGCGGCGTCATTTTCGGCTTTGGGCTGCTTTGCGCGGTGATGGCAAGAGCAGCGGAACCCGCGGCGAACATTCGCCGGCTGGACGGAAAGAATCCGAACACGCGGGAGATCGATGCAGAAGTGCAAGAGCAGATGGAGCAGGAACGCGTGCCAGGATTGGCCCTGGCCCTGATTCAAGATGGACGGCCGGTCTATGTGAAGAGCTATGGCTTGCGGTCAGTCGAAGAGGCCACGCCATTGCAAGCCGACACCATCATGTACGCGGCGTCGCTCACCAAGCTGGCGTTCGCTTACATGGTGATGCAATTGGTGGACGAGAAGAAGCTCGACCTTGATAAGCGCATCGCGACCTGTTTGGCGAAACCACTCCCGGAATATCCCAAATACGCCGAGCTCTCTGCCGATGCGCGCTGGAAATCAGTCACACCGCGGATGCTTTTGAATCACACGCCCGGCTTTCCGAATTTCCGATTTCTGAATCCGGACGAAAAGCTCGACTTCAAGTTCGATCCCGGAAGCCGATACGCCTACTCGGGGGAAGGCTACAACTTGCTCCAGTTCGTGCTCGAAGAAGGATTGGGAATGGATGTCGGGCGAGAGATGGAGCGCCGGGTCTTCGAACGCTTTGCCATGACCCGCACCAGCATGACCTGGCGGGACGACTTCGAATCAAACGTCGCGCATGGCTACGCTCTCGATGGCAAACTCGAGAAGCATCGTGCGCGTCGCAACGTGCGAGCCGCTGGCTCAATGGACAGCACGATTACGGATTACGCGAACTTCCTGGCCGGCTTCATGCGCGGGGAAGGAATATCGGCAGAAGCACGGCGAGAGATGCTGCGGCCTCAAATCGCCATCACTTCGGCCCACCAGTTTCCCACCCTCGACACTGCGGCGAACCCCGCGCACGAAAAGATCGGTCTCTCCGCGGGCCTGGGCCTGGTGCTTTTCACAAGCTCGCACGGCCCCGCGTTCTTCAAGGGCGGACATGACGATTGGACCGGCAATATGGCGATTTGCGTGGAATCGAAGAAGCAATGCATTCTGCTCATGTCCAACAGTGTGCGCGCCGAGATCATTTACCCGGCTTTGGTCCACTCGCTCTTCGGCGAAACAAAGTTGCCCTGGGAGTGGGAATATAATGCGACCGTCGCGGCCCCAACGCCGAGCCCCAGTTCCACTTCGAGCCGTTGAAGACTTGAAAGGCAGCTTCAGCGTCCGCGTCGTATGCCGAGTCGGCTCCATTCTGCTCTCCATCTCCCTGGCACAGGGGCAAGAGGCTACGACTGAGCGCATCACCGTTCGGGCCGACCGCCTTCCGGATGTGGGAGCCGCCGCGCCGTTCAACGTCGAAGTTGTCACGCGGGAGGAAATCGAGAGCGCGCCGCAATTGCGGCTCGACGATTTGCTCCGCGGGCAAGTGCCGGGCTTCAGTCTCTTTCGGCGCAGCAGCAGTCGCGCGGCCCATCCGACGACGCAGGGCGTGACCTTGCGCAACTTTGGACCCAGCGGCGCCGGGCGGACTCTTGTTCTGCTCGATGGCATCCCGCTCAACGATCCCTTCGCCGGCTATGTTCTCTGGAACCAGGCACCGCCCGCCTCGCTGGAAAACATCCTTGTTCAGCCAGGCGGAGGCGCAGGACTCTTCGGCAACGCCGCGCTGGCCGGCACTATCTTCCTTGTCTCGAAGCAACCGGAGGAAAAGGGCGCGTTCGCGGAAGCTTCCCTCGGCAACTACGATACGTATTCGGCGGCGACCGGCGGAAATCTGGTGCGCGGACGACTCGCGCTTTCAGGTTTCGCGGAAAGGTTTTCGACCAGCGGTTATCCCGTCCTTCGGGCGGACCAGCGCGGTCCGGTCGATAACACTTCGAGCGCTGACTCGAGTTTGCTCCAAGTCGGCGCCGAGTTTGTGTTGACGCCAGAAATGTCGCTCCGTTTTCAGGCGCGGCGGTTCGAGGAAAATCGTGGAAACGGCACCATCTTCACCCGAAACGACACGCTCGGAAGCGACGTCAGCGCGGTGCTCACCGCGAGATTTCCCGCTGCATCATCGGAGCTGCAGGTAAGCGCATACGGTCAGCGGCGGAAATTCCGGAGCACGTTCAGCTCAGTCAACGCGGCGCGCGATATCGAGACGCCGGCGCTCTATCAGTACGATGTGCCGGCCAACGCCGCCGGCGGCAGCGCGGTCTGGACGATGGCGCTCGGCGCCCAGCATCGCGTCACGTTCGGCGGCGATTTCCGCTGGATCGAAGGCGAGACGAACGAGGCGTTCCGCTGGGATGGCACGGAGTTCACGCGTTTGCGCAACGCCGGCGGCCGGCAGTTTTTCACGGGAGCGTTTGTCGAAGATGTCTGGAACGTCTCCGACACCGCAACGCTGACGGGCGGCTTTCGCATCGATCGCTGGCAGCTCTTCGACGGCATGCGCCGCGAATCGGAACGCGGCACCGGCGCGATCATCACCGATTCTCGCTTTGCCGATCGCAACGGCTACAGCCTAAACGGCCGCCTTGGGACGCGCGTCGCTCTCGCGCCGGACTTGTCCGTGCGCGCCGCCGGCTACACCGGATTCCGCGTCCCTACGCTGAACGAACTCTACCGCCCTTTCCGGGTGGGCAACGATGTTACCGAGGCCAACGCCGCGCTCGAACCCGAGCGGTTGCTTGGCGTTGAAGCGGGCTTCGAATGGCGGCCGATCCAGACGGTGCGCCTTGCGGTCACCGGATTTTTCAACCGGCTCGAGGACGCCATTGGCAACATTACGATCGGCGCCGGCCCCGGAACGTTCGAGCCCGGCGGTTTCATTCCCGCAGGCGGTATTTTGCGACAGCGCCGGAACATCGAGCTGGTCCTGGCGCCGGGGCTGGAATTATCCGGCCAATGGCAAATCGCTCCGACGGTATTGGTGAAGGCCGGCTATTTGTTCACCGAACCGACGATTGAAAAAGCCTCGGAGTTTGCTCTCGAAGGCAAAATGCTCGCGCAAACGCCGCAGCATGTTTTCACTGGGGGTCTCGAATGGACCCCGAGCCGACGATGGTTGTTCACGGCGCAAATTCGAACGAGCAGTGGCCAATTCGAGGACGACTTGAACACGCGAGTTCTGGCGCCTTTCACCACGATCGATGCAGCCATCTTCTACAATCTCTCCGACGCCGTCACCGCGGGCGTGAAAGTCGAGAACCTCTTCGATACCGAGATCGAGACGGGCAAATCGGCCGACGGATTGGTGTCGATCGGCGCGCCTCGGCTGATGACGCTGCAACTGCGTTGGCGGCTCTGAGGTTGCTGTAGCCTCGGTCCGGCAGCGGCCGGATCGCCGTGCCACGTGCCATCACAACGCCCCGACCCGCCTTCGCCAAGGCTACGGCGTGGCAGGCCCGCCAAATCTCTTTCCTGTTTTTCCTGCGTTCCTGGTTATCGTTGTCGCATGAGAATCGTATTCGCCATCACCGCCTTTTTGGTCCTCGCCGCTACCGGAGTTTTCGCGGAGACGAGCGAAGTCAAAGTCGGCTCGTTTGCCTTCACGGCACCGGACGGGTGGACGCAGGTGACGCCTTCTTCGCCCATGCGGAAGGCGCAGCTCGAGATCGCGCGTGGACCGGAAAAGGCGGAGGTGACGTTCTTCCATTTCGGCAAAGACCAGGGCGGCAGCACGGCGGAGAACGTGGCCCGCTGGTTCGCACAATTCCCGGGCAGCGAAGACAAGCGGATCACCGAAAACGTTCAGGCGGGTCCAGTGAAAATCACGTTCGCCATGACCGAAGGGACGTTCAGCAGCGGGATGCCGGGCGGCCCGACGACGCCGATGACCGGTTATGCCCTTTGTGGCGCGATCCTGGAAGGTCCGGATGGCAGCATCTTCGTCAAAATGACCGGACCGGAGGCAATCGTGAAGGCATCGACGGAAGCGTTCAAGAAGATGGTGACCGACGCGGCCAAGACCGGGGCGCCGCGAGCGTAGCGCTGTAGCCGCCCCGCTATGTCTGCCGCGCCGTAGCTCGCGAAGGTGGGTCGGGGCGTTTATCCAACGCAGGCACGGCGACATAGCGCCGTGGCTACAGCGTTTTAGATTGCGCGAGGCCCGGCAGGCATAGCGGGGCGGCTACAGTTTCTGCTCGTCCCTCAATTCGAATTTTGTTAGGCCACGCTACATGAAACTGAAAGCTTTATTGATCGCCATGGCAGGAGCGCTTCTGCTCGCTCATCCGGCCGCGGCTGCGGCGCTGGAGAAACATCTGTTGGAATTGGAGTCTCATATTAAGTGGGAGGCGGTCGACGGCGCCTGGAAAAAAATGCGACCCAACTGGGTGGCTACGACAGGCGGCTGTGCGGACGCCAAATGCGTGGCGGAGCAATTGGTGCAACTCGAAACCCATGTGCAATGGAAGGCGGTGGACTCGGCTTGGACAACCAGGCGAAAGGGATGGATCCGCGATTGCAAGGAAGTCACGGCGCCCCGCGAGGCGGCCAATCTCTTGCTGGAGTTCGAGGAAAACATGCGAGGGCAAGCGCTCGATGCGCAGTGGAAAGCGCTGCGGGACGAATGGACCGCCCGGGTGAAGGGCGGTTAGCGAACTACTATTTCTTTCGCGGCGCGATTACGTTTTCCGACCCGGGACTGTAGATGGCCATCCGGTCGTATTCTCCCGCCGGGTTGCGCATGAACTCGACGGCCACGCCGGTGAGATCCTTGATCCGGAAATAAGTCCCGCGCACCGGGACCAGTTCCCGGACATTTCCGACCACGATGTATTGGAGCACGTTGTCTTCCCGCACCGCGACGGTGACGGGCAGACCGCCGTTGTCATACTCGCCGGCCAGAGGCTCGAGAAATTTTCGCTCGCGCATCTCGGCCGGTGGCTGACGGGTAAAAACAATCGGCTCGACGTTCGGCTCGAGCGGAATGGAAATGCTGGCCACTTCCCCGCTGAGATCGCTGTTAAATTGCACCCGCGTCAACTCCAGCGGGTTTTGCCGGTCGGCCGGACTCTGGAAAACTTCGTAATGCCAGTGATCGA
>DASQLH010000339.1:0-16151 GCA_035630155.1 Chthoniobacterales bacterium | reverse complement strand
CGACGCCCCGCAGCGGCGCGCCTACCTCGAGCTCGCGCTCCCAGTCACCGTTGGTGACGGCGTCTGGCTTGGCGGCTGCGTCATTATTTGCCCTGGCGTTACCATTGGCGAGAACACGGTGGTTGGTGCGGGAAGTGTCGTCACGCGTGACCTACCGCCGAATGTCCTCGCGGTGGGCAACCCATGTCGCGTCATTCGCTCGGTCTAACGGCGCCATAGCTGCGTCGTCTTAGCGGCTCATCGGCATTCCGATTTTTCGCAGCCATTCGCGAATCTCTTTTCGTGTTTCATCGGCTTTCTTGCCTTCCATTGCGAAGAGGACGCCGTCGCGCTCCACACCGCCCTTCGTGGAGAATCCCTCGAGGACCCTGCTCTTCGGACAGAGCTCCCTGACCTTTTCGAATCCGCTTCCGGCTCCGTAGCCTGCGTGGGTATTGAATGGGACCACGGTCTTGCCTTTCAAGTCGTGGCTGCTCAGGAAACTCTTCATCGGTGGCGGCAGCGTCATGTCCCAGGTCGGGAAGCCCACAAAGACGGTTTGATACTTCCCGATCTCCTCAATCTTCGTCTTAAGAGGCGGCAGAAAATCTGTTTCGTTTTCGCGATCCACCTGCTGGACGATCGCCCGATAGTTGTCCGGGTATGGGATCTCGAGTTCCACCGCGACCATGCGGCCGCCGGTGAATCCGTGGATCATCCGGGCCACCGCTTCCGTGTTTTTCGTGCGGCTCAAATAAACGATAAGAATCGAATTCTTCCCGCGATCAGCCGTTATCGTTTGCCCAGTCGCCGGTTGCTGCGCCGGCGAACACACTACCGCGAACAGGGAAGCAAGAAGCAACCCGAATATTCGTTTACCGAAGTTGCTCGTCACAAGGTCTGTGGGAATTGCTCTCCCCTTGGTCTCCAACGCTGACTACTCCGATCTAAGCGATGCCATATCGATCGAGAATCGATACTTCACGTCGGACTTCGTCATCCGCTCGTAGGCCTCGTTTATCTTCTGGATCGGGATCACCTCAACGTCGGCGGTGATATTGTGCTCGCCGCAGAAATCGAGCATCTCCTGCGTCTCGGCGATGCCGCCGATCGGCGACCCCGAAAAACTGCGGCGTCCGAAGATAAGACCAAATACCGCAACCGGCAGCGGCTTCTCGGGCGCGCCGACCATCGTGAGATTGCCGTCGCGCGTCAGCATGTTGATGTAGGCGTTGATGTCGTGCTCGGCGGCGACGCAGTCGAGAATGAAGTCGAAGCTGCCGGCGTGTTTCTTCATTTCGTCGGCGTTCCTCGACACGACCACCTCGTCGGCGCCGAGTCGGAGTGCGTCCTCGGTTTTGTTAGGCGACGTCGTGAAAACGACCGTATGCGCGCCAAACGCGTGCGCCCATTTCACACCCATGTGGCCAAGCCCGCCGAGGCCGACGATACCGACCTTCTTTCCCTTGCCGACATTCCAATGGCGCATCGGCGAGTAGGTCGTAATCCCCGCGCAGAGCAGCGGCGCGACCGCGGCGAGGTCAAGGTTGGTTGGGACGCGCAGGACGAATCGCTCGTCCACAACGATGCTCTCCGAGTAACCGCCATAGGTGACGGGGGCGGTCCGGTGTTTGTCCGGCGAGCCGTAGGTGAGGACCTGGTTTGGGCAGAATTGCTCGAGGCTCGATCGGCAGTTGGGACAAGTGTGATCTGAATCAACGAGGCAGCCAACGCCAACCAGATCGCCTGCTTTATACTTGGCGACTGCGGAGCCGACCTTCGTCACACGTCCAACGATCTCGTGGCCCGGCACCGCCGGATAGACCGCGGGCATGACGTCGTGCCACTCGTCGCGAGCGTAATGCAGGTCGGAGTGACAGACGCCGCAGAAGAGGATTTCGATCTGAACGTCGCGATCTGTCGGATGGCGTCTCGGTATTGTGGTGGAGGCGAGGGCCGATGTCGCGCTGGCCGCAGAGTAAGCTTTCGTTTTGTAAGATTTGTCCATGATTAATATTCGAATTGATTGGCACGAGCATCGTGGCGAATTGAAAGCGCTTCTCTCGCGATCCTGCGGAGGCTGTCGTGTTCTTGCGGGAAAATGCGCCGACCAGTCCGGGCCCATGCGCGGCTTTACAATGCACTCCGGAATTCCGTAGGCGTTATGCCGACCACGCGCCGGAAGACCTGAGCGAAGTGGCTCGGGCTGGTGTAGCCGACTTCCAGCGCAATCTCGATAAGGCTGCGCGAAGTCTCGCGGATGAATTGCTGGGCGCGCGTGATCCGTTCGCGCGTGACAAACTGAAGGGGGGAAACGCCGGTCGTCTGCTTGAACACCCGCGAAAAATGGAACGGGCTCAATTCCACCAGCCCGGCCAGGAATTCGACGGAAATATCCTCAGCGAGATGCTCGGCGATGTGGTCCTGCACTTTGCGCAATTGGCCGATCGGCAGGCCGCCCCGGACTTCCGGTTTCGCCGAAGACGTCGTCGTATATTTCTCAACCAGGCACGCGGAGACGAGCTGGATGAAAGGTGCCACCCGCTTCGACGTGCCGGGGACACGCTGCGCAAGCATTTCGGCACAAGCGAAACAGAGATGCGCGAGCGCTTCATCGCGCCCGAAGAAATCGATCACTTCCACCTCATGGGCGCGGCCCGGATAGGCGGCTTCCAGCGCCGCCAAAAACTGATCGACGGCGAGGTGCATCGAAATCACCTCGATCTCTTCGCCACGCGGCGAACTCCACCGGACTTCGTACGGAATCTTCGAGCGGGTGACGAAGAGATCGCCTCGCCCAAGCTTGTGGTTGGTCCAGGCGCCACCGACATCGCGCTCCCGCCACTCGGCCGACCCCGCCATCATGCACGTGATCAGCGGCTCCGGAGTCGCTGGCACCAGAAAGCGATCGACCACGCGCGGGTAACGATGACGCCGCACGTAAATGCCCGACCACCGCAGCGAGGCGCTATCGGCTACGACATGAACGCTCGGGTGCCGCGGAAACGCAGCCGCAGTAGTCCGCTCCGGCGTCCGCGTCTTCATGGGAAGAATGAAAAGCCTTCACGCGTTTAATGCGACTGGATTCTGCCGTGCATGCCGGGACGGAGGAGACCCGTTATTTGGCTTGAGGCGCAGGACCCCTTTCCCTACGCTCGCTGTAAGGATTGGGGA
The DNA here is from genome assembly GCA_035630155.1 of Chthoniobacterales bacterium. Taxonomy (GTDB): domain Bacteria; phylum Verrucomicrobiota; class Verrucomicrobiia; order Chthoniobacterales; family UBA10450; genus AV80. The sequence continues at coordinate 12,998 of DASQLH010000339.1, read as the reverse complement.
GGTCTGCGCTGTAAATGCTCCGGCGCAGATCGCGGGCGGAGAAATTAAACATGGGCGATCATTCAGCGTCCCGACGTTTCGGGAAGTGGCGCGGTGTGGCGGCGATCATTCTCTGCATCTTCGGTATTACGCTGGCAGTGCTCGGGACGAGGCCGGCAAAACCCACCGTTAAGCGCAAAACCCTCTCCGTTACGCGGCTCGATCTCACTCCGAGAACATCCTCGGCGCCTTCGCGGCCCACGTTTTCAAACAAACCGATTAGTGGGAACGGAGCGGCACTTCCCCCGGATGCCCCGGCATTTGGCCACCCGGTCATCAGCGGCATCGGCGGTACCGGCTTCGAGCAGGCCATTCGCATCGATCCATCCAACCCGGACCGCATCTATACGAGCACGCCCGGCACGCTCTCCGCGGACACGAGCTGGATCTGGCGTTCGCTCGACGCGGGCAAGACCTTCAAATGGATTCCAAACGCGGCGCCGCTGATCGGAAAGGTCACGACCTGTCATGGAGGAGGCGACACCGAGCTCGCCGTCGATGGGCAGGGCCGGCTCTACTTCAACGATCTTACGCTGGCGAACTTCAGCACGGGCCGATCGGACGATCTCGGCGTGACGATGCCCTGCACTAACACCGCCGTGCCTGACGTGATTGTCGATCGGCAATGGTATGCGATTGATGGCGACCCGCTCAACGGCGGCACCATTTATCTTACTAACGACGAGGTCGGCCAGGCGACGCCGCTTTGTGGTAATGCCGGCGACAACATCCTGGTAGCCTACCGGTCGCCGGTCACTGGTCTTCCCGCGAGTACGGCCGGCCTTCAGTTCGGACCGCCCAATCGAATCAACTGCAACGAAGGGATCATGGGCAACATCGAGGTCAGCCCGGTCGCGACCACGCTTGGTCAGCCGGATGGCATTGGCGGTTACGCCACACTTCCCACGCCGGTGAAACACGTCTACATCGCGCACGACAGCGCAAACCTGCAGAAGATTTTCATGGCACGTTGCTTTCCCGTGGCTTTCGGCCTGCCCATCCCAAACGTGAGCGATCCGAGCGGACTCAACTGCACTTTCGATCTCGTCTCCGATCTGGGACCAAACGCCAAGACCGGTGGCGATTTCCCCACCATGGACATCGATAAGGCCGGCAATCTTTACATCGTCTGGGAAGAAGCGCCCCTAACCGCCGGTGTGATCAGCGGCGACGTCGTTTTGAAGTTTTCGGTCTCGACCGATCAGGGGCGCACCTGGACTACGCCGGTGACGATCGACACTTCCGGCTCGCCGTTTGGCACCCTGCACCAGAATGTTTTTGCCTGGCTAAACGCGGGCGATCCCGGGCGAGTGAACATCGCCTGGTACGGGACCGATGGCACCGCGACCGCCGGCGCGCGCGGGCCGGATGATTGCACCGATTGCCTCTGGTACTTGTTCCTGACGCAATCGCTCAATGCGCTCGATCCGAACCCGACCTTCACGGCGCCGATTCTCGCCAGCCAACACCACATTCACAAAGGAACGGTGCAGACGCTGATCGGCGGCCAGAACCAGTTCGCCTCCCGCGCGCTCGGCGATTTCCTCCAGATGCGCGTCGGCCCCCAGGGTGAAGCGCACATTGCTTACGCCGACTCGAATCGGCTGCTCGGTGCCGCGGTTTCGCACGGGATGTACGTGCGGCAAAATGGCGGGACTGGTCTGTATGCCGCGACCTCTCCGGTGAGCGTGCCCGGTCTGACGCCCTTCAACTCGGTGGACGACCCGGCGGGCGACGGCAAATATGAAGCGGGCGGGATCGTGAGTGCAAACATGCCGCAGCTCGACATCCTGCGCTCGAGCGTGGCGAGAGTGACGACCCCGCCCTGCTCGGACGCGGCGCCGTGTTACCACTTCAGCATGGTGATCAACAACCTCAGCCTCGCGCCGACCACCGCGCAGGATCCTGATCCCGATCTGGTCTGGCTGACGCAATGGCTTGTCCCGTCGCCCGACGATCCGGACGGCGGAAAGAATTACCTCGTTTACGCGGAGGCGTTTTCGGACGGCGTCAATCCGCCGGCGCTGCAATGTCATCTGGGCGAAAGCGCCAACTTCCTCGTGAGCGGGGGCGCTACGATCAGCATTGCCGGGAACGATCCGCCGTTGCCGGCCGCGAACTGTCAGATGACTCCGGGTCCGAATGGAAGGATCGATATCTATCTGCCGATCTCGTCCGTCACCGTCGCGGGGGCGATCGACAATCGGCTGCACGAAGTGACCGCCAGCACGATGACCTTGCCTGCGCGGGGAAACTCGAATCCGCAGTTTGCTGGAATTGGCGGCGTTCCCTTCAATCTCATCGATGTCGCGCAGGGCTACCTGTTTGATCCGGCCGGCACTCCGGGGCCTTCGCCGACTCCCACCGCTTCGCCTTCTGCGACCGCCTCACCCAGTCCGACCGCTTCACCCACCGCGACCATTTCACCGAGTCCAACGGCAACGCCGACTCCAACCGCTTCACCGACAGCAAGTCCGACTCCTACACCTTCCGCGAGCCCGACCCCCGCTTCCAATCCCGCTCAGCTCGCGAACATTTCCGGGCGCGTCGTGACACAAACGGGAGACAACGTCGGGATCGGCGGCTGGATCGTCAGAGGCCAGGGATTCAAACGCATGCTGGTCCGAGCGATCGGGCCCTCCATGGCGGCGGGCGGTAACCCGGTTCCGGGCAGGTTGCAGGATCCGACCTTGGAGCTGCACGACAACCGTGGAAATGTCATCATGAACGACAACTGGGAAAGCTCGCAGAAGCAGGAAATCCAAAATACCGGTCTTGCTCCTTCCGACCCGCGCGAAGCCGCCGTTCTGGTCACAGTCCCTGCCGGCGATTTCACCGCCATCGCGCGCGGCGTCAACGGCACGACCGGGATCGCCTTGATCGAAATCTACGACCTCGGTCCTCCCGGCGGCCAGCCGGGCGATAACCGGAACGCGAGCAACCTCGGAAACCTTTCCGTGCGCGCGATGGTTCAGACCGACGACAACGTTCTCATCGACGGCGTCATTCTCCGCGGCGTCGATCCGGCCCGGCTCCTCTTCCGCGCGTTGGGACCATCCGTGCGCGTCAACGGCCAACCCGTGCCCGGTTCGCTGCAAAACCCAACGCTAAACTTGCACGATGGCAACGGCGTCCTCCTGGCCACGAATGATAACTGGCGCGACGCTTCCAACGCGTCCGAGATCGAGTCATCCGGTTTGAAACCTGGCGACGACCGCGAGTCCGCCATTCTCATGCGTCTCCCGCCCGGCAACTACACCGCAATCACTCGCGGCGTCGCCCGCACCACCGGCATCGCCCTCGCGGAAGTTTACAACCTGGGCGATTAATTCCCTCCGGTGGCTGACGCCACCGGCTAATCCAAACAGCCCTCCCGGGCTCGAGCGCGATAGCTGCGGAGCAGCGGCGGACATTAGCCGGTGGCGTGAGCCACCGGACCGGACCGGACCGGACGGCCCCCATCAAAACAACCCCGCCCCGGAGGGGGCGGCGGAAGGCGTCACCACAAATACCGCTCGTCATATTCGGTGCCACTTCGTTGCAAGAGCTCGAGATATTCCTCCTGAAACGTCCGTTTCCGATGATGCTCCTCCTGCCGCGCTATGTATTCGCGCACCGTCTCGCGTTGCGACGCGCTCACAGTGAATGCCCCGTAACCTTCCTGCCAGGCGAATGCGCTTTCACCAATTTCCTCATGGACCCAGCGCGATGAAACAGCCTTCAGGTCCCGCACCACATCTGCGAGACGAGAAGTGGCGCGAAGTCCAATGAGGAGATGCACATGGTCACCCACTCCACCAATTGCCTCGGGCACGCCTTGAACATTTCCGACCACGCCTCCGATGTAAGCGTGCAACCTTTCGCGCCATGCCACGGCAATAATCGGCACCCGATCTTTCGTGCTAAAGACCAGGTGATAATGCAATGAAAGATGCGTAGAGGGCATAGCTGGGGGAAGTCCGGCGCCCCTGCCGGGGCGCATGCGTTTTTATATTACGAACCGGTGGCTGACGCCACCGGCTAATTTCTCTCGCTGCTCCGGCAGCGGTGCAACCAAGCCCGAACCGCGTTCACGGGGACGTGATAGTGCTGCAGGTTCGGGTTCATGATCCGCCCGTAGCGTTGCGTTTGGAATTAGGAATGGTGGGCGCCGAATCCAAAAAGCTTGAAGGCGAGCCAGACTGCGGCGAATCCGCAAATGACGCTCAATCCGGCGTAGGCAATCGCTATCCCGATTTCGCCGCGTCGGAGCAGGAAGATGCCTTCGTATCCAAACGCGGAGAAGGTCGTGAATCCGCCCAGCAGGCCCGTAAACAAGAACAGCCGCGCCTCCGCCGAGAACAAGTCGCGATGCTCGACCAGGGCCGCGAGCGCGCCAATCACAAAACAACCGGCAACGTTGACAATGAAAGTGCTCAGCGGGAAGCGCCAGGCGGTCGAATGATGCAGAATCACTCCCCCGAGTTTGTAACGTGCGATTGAACCGATAAACCCGCCGAAACCGACGATAAGAGCTTGTTTCACGGCCGCTCTTAATCGGGCAATTCAATCATTTCGTCCAGGGACCAAATCGTCGCCACAAGTTCGCCCACGCTTCCGAGCCCAAGCGGGTTTACGATTTTGTCATCCTGCCCGACGAAACTCGTTTTCGATTGCGTGGATAGCAGCCAGTGCGCTTCTGATTAAAGCGGACAAGACCTCAAATTAGGCGCAAGGAACTCGACCGCTTTAAGCGGTCGACTTAAAGTGACGCTAAAATGGGCCAGAAAACGCTGTTGCAGGGATTGTTTCCGACTTCGATGGCGTGGATGTCGACATCGTCAGGGCGCGCACCGCGTGAAAGCGGACGAGACGCGAGAAAGACCCAAAATTAGGTGCAAAGAACTCGACCGCTTTAAGCGGTCGAGCTAACGTGACGCCGAAATGGGCAAACAAACGCTGTTGCACGGGCTGTTTCCGACCGTGCGGGCGGAAGTGCTGAGACTGTTGTTCACGAATCCAAAACAAGAGCTCTATGTCCGCGAGTTGGCGCGCTTGAGCTACCTTTCGCTCCAGACGGTGCAGGACGAGCTGGCGAAGCTGGAGGCGGCCGAGCTGATCTCGAGTCGGAGCAACGGTTACCAACGCTTTTACCGCGTCAACGCGGAGCATCCATTGTACATCATTCTAAAAAACCTCGTAATACGGGGCGCTTTACATCGGAAGCCTACAGCTCGCGCGCGAGGTCAACGCAAAATCGCGCGGGCTTAGAGTTTCACATCTCGACCGCTTAAAGCGGTCGAGTTATCTCATGCGCGGTTTTATTCGAGGTGCCGGGAATCAGCTCTGCGGCTTTATTATTAAAATCTGAGCGATCGCTCGGGAAGCTTTTGGAGCTGCGTTGCTCAAAGCAACTTGTCCGGCGTGATCGGCAGTTCGCGGATGCGTTTGCCGGTGGCGTGGAAGACGGCATTGGCGATGGCGGCGGGGATGCCGACCATGCCGAGCTCGCCCATGCCTTTGACGCCGAGCGGATTTACGATCTTGTCGTCTTCCTCGACGAACATGGTCTCGATGGCGTGGATGTCGGCGTTCACCGGGACGTGATAATGCTGGAGGTTCGGGTTCATGATCCGGCCGTAACGGTGGTCGATCTCGGTGGCTTCCTGCAACGCCATCCCGATGCCCCAGACGACGCCGCCGATCTCCTGGCTGTGGGACGCCTTCGGGTTGATGATCTTGCCGCAGGCGGTGAGCTCGATCGCGCGAGTGACGCGGATCGTTCCGACGTCGGGGTCCACTTTCACTTCGATGAACTGCGCGCCGTGCGCGAGGAGCGCGTAGTTCTGCCGCTCGGGCGAGGGCTTCGACTCAAATGTCTCGGTGATCTCGGTGAGGCCTTTGCGCTTCATGACGTCGGCGACCTTGACGAAACGGGACAGGTCGTTCTTGAGCTGGAGACGTCCGTCGAGCAGTTCCACGCTGTCGGCGGCGGCATCTTTCAAGGGCGACTTCGCGTCCTCATTGGCGAGCGACAACACCTTCGCGGCGACGGCCAAAGCGGCACCATAGACAGCCGAGCCGACGCTCGAGGTCGTTTGCGAGCCGCCCTGCGACGGGGCGCGCGGAAATTTCGTGTCACCCAGCTCGCAGTTTACCTGCTCGAGTTTTACCCCGAGATACTCGGCCGCGATCATCGCCATCATGGTGTAGGTGCCGGGACCGATGTCGCTGGTGGCGCTGCTGACGTGCGCGATGCCGTCGGCGCGCAAAGTGATCCTGGCGGTGGCCGGCCTTTGGAACGCGCCCCACACGCCGGTCGCGGTTCCCCAGCCAACCAGCAACCGCCCGTCGCGCATCGAGCGCGGCTCAAACTTGCGGTCCTTCCATCCGAACTTTTCCGCGCCCAGCCGGTAGCATTCGCGCAGCGCTTTGCTCGACCATGGCTTGCCGCTCTCGGGGTCGGTCTCCGCGTAGTTGATGAAGCGCAACTCGAGCGGATCGATCTTCAGCTCGTAGGCCAGCTCGTCCATCGCGCATTCGAGTGCGAACATGCCGCTCACCGCTCCCGGCGCGCGCATCCAGGTGGGGGTGTTGAGGTCGATGCTGGCAATCTTGGTCGGCGCCAGGAGATTCGGGCAGGCGTAGACCTGGCGGGTGAAACCGGTTGTAGCGTCGTTGAAATCCTCGAACGAAGAGGTGTTGTGGACCGCTTCGTGGATCATCGCGGTGAGCTTCCCCGACTTGTCCGCCCCGAGGGCTACCTTCTGAATTGTGTAGGGCCGGTAACCGTGACCGGTGAACATCTGCGTGCGCGTGTAAACGACCTTCACTGGGCGCTTGAGCTCGCGCGCGGCCATGGCCGTGAGCGCGGGATAATAGTTGGGCCGCAGCGACGATCCGAACGCGCCGCCGACGAAGGGCGAGATGACGCTCACGTTTTCCTCGGGAACTCCGAAGCTTGAAGCCAGATGCGAGCGCAGGCTGTAGACTCCCTGGGTCTTATCGAAGATTTTGAGCTTGTCGCCTTCCCAGACGGCGATGGCAGCGTGCGGCTCCATCGGGTTGTGGTGCTCGATCGGGATGCGGTACTCGGCCTCGATCTTCACCGCTGCGTTCCGCATCGCCTCCTCGGGATTCCCACGCGGCTCCGCGGAAGGCGACTTCTGCACTCGCGCCTGATCGCGGAGTGCATTGACGTCGGTCGCGTGCTGCTCCGCGTTGTAGGTGAGCTTGACCAGACGCGCGGCGTAGCGCGCCTGTTCGTAGGTCTCGGCCACGACGAGGGCAACCGGCTGGGCGTTGAAGAAAATCTTGTCGGACTGGAGCGCGCGGAACGACTTGTCCTGCTCCGGCTGCGCGCCGCGCGGCGGCGCCGGCTCGGTGGGAGGCTTCGGCCCGAACTTCGGTGTGTTCAGGTGAGTGAAGACGCGGATCACGCCGCTGGCGCGTTCGGCTTCCTGCGTGTCGATGGTCTTGATCGTGCCCTTGGCCACGCTGCCCGTGACGATGAAGCCATAGGCCAGATTCGGGACCGCGAACTCCGCCGCGTACTTGGCTTTGCCGGTCACCTTCGCCACGCCATCGATGCGGCTCGTTTCTTTTCCGATGTAGCGCGGCATCAGATTTCTCCTTCGACGGTCATGCCAGTTTGCTCGCGCGCAGCAACGCGCGAACGATTGCCCGTTTCGCCAGCTCGACCTTGTAGGCGTTATGCGCGAGCGGTTTCGCGTTGGCGAGGGCCGCCTCCGCCGCGCTCCGGAAGTTTTCTTCCGACGCGGGTTTGCCGGCGAGCGCAGCTTCCGCTTCCTGGCTTCGCCACGGTTTGTGCGCAACGCTGCCGAGGACAACGCGCGCCTGTTTGATCGTGTCACCCTCGAGCTCGAGCGCAGCGGCAATCGCGACCAGAGCGAAGGCGTACGACGCGCGGTCGCGGACCTTCAGGTAATAGGAGTTCTTCGCGAAGTTCGATTTCGGGAGTTCGATGGCGACGATGAGCTCGCCGTGCGCGAGGTTGTTGTCGCGCTGGGGCGTATCGCCCGGCAGCCGATGGAATTCGTTGACTGGCATCGTGCGCTCGGTCCCGTCGGCGCCCCTGATCCGCACGACGGCTTCGAGCGCGTAGAGCGCATTCGCCATGTCGCCGGGATAGGTGGCGACGCACTGGTCGCTCCAGCCGAGAATGGCGTGCATCCGGTTGAGGCCTTCGAGCGCGCCGCAGCCACTCCCAGGCTCGCGTTTGTTGCACGGCATCGCGGTGTCGTAGAAATACTGGCAGCGAGTCCGCTGCATGAGGTTGCCACCGTTCGTCGCCATGTTCCGGAGCTGTCCCGAGGCGCCCGCCACGATCGCCTGCGTCAGCAGCGGGTAATTCCGGCGGATCAGCGGATGGTTGGCGGTGTCGGTGTTCGTCGCCAGCGCGCCGATCGAGACGCCTCCGCCGGCCTCCTTGATCTCGGCCAGCTTCAGGCGGGTCAGGTCCACGAGCTCGTTAGGCCGCTCGACGTCCTCCTTCATCAAATCGAGGATATTGGTCCCACCGGCGAGGAACTTCGCCTGCGGGTTGGCGGCGACCGCGCGGACGGCCGCGGCTGCGTCGCTCGCGCGCACGTATTTAAACGGCCGCATTGCCATCCTCCTTTCGCACGCGCGCTAACTGTTCTTCGTTCACGAAGCACCACGTCTGCGCGGTCTTTTTGCCGGAATGGACCTCCTGGATCGCAGCGACGATTCCGGGGTAAGCGCCGCACCGGCAGATGTTGCCGCTCATCCGTTCGCGGATCTGGTCCTCCGTGAGCTGGGTCGTCGTCGCGCTCACGTCTTCGGTCACGTGACTCACGTCGCCGCGCTGCGCCTCCGCCAGCAGACCGACAGCCGAGCAAATCTGCCCCGGGGTGCAGTAGCCGCACTGAAAGCCGTCATACTTAATGAAGGCCGCCTGCATCGGATGGAGCTGATCGTTCTTCGCCAGGCCCTCGATCGTCGTGACTTCTTTGCCCTCGCAGGTCGCGGCCAGCGTGAGGCATGACAGAACGCGCCGGCCATTGATGAGAACCGTGCAAGCTCCGCATTGGCCCTGGTCGCAACCCTTCTTCGAGCCGGTGAGCCCGAGCCGTTCGCGCAACGCGTCGAGCAGCACGACCCGTGAATCGATCTCCAGTTTCTTCGTCACTCCGTTCACTTTGAGCGCGAGCTTGACAAGATTTTCCGCCGTCTTATCGGCGAAGACCGCGCCGGGCGAAGGACTCAGGGCAGCGAGCAGTTGCTCCTGCGCCAGCAGGTCGAGGGCGAACAAGCCGAGGCTGCCGGCAATGGTCTGCTTCAGGAATTTGCGCCGCGACAGGCCCACGTCGGCCAGCGCCGGCATCTCGTTCAACAGCGCCTCCTCGTCCGGCGTCAGTTCCAGTTCCGAATTCTCGTCGGTCTCGTCCTTCATCGCGCGTCTCCCCTACGTCCACCTCGAACTTGCCGTCGATGGTTGAACGCGCGGGCTCGCCTGTCGAGCAATTATCGCGGCACTCGTGCTAGTTGAATGTTCGAGCGGACCTGCCAGGCAATTACGATTGCTGGGCGTTGCGCGGTCGTCCGCCAATGGATCGCGCGCCGGCAGGGCCGCCACCATATTTTTTCAAAAATCGTTGCTCGCCTTCCGTGGTGCAAATCAAGAGCAATTCCGCGCCGGCGCTTAATCGCACCTCTGGTCCGGGGTTCATGTTCAGCTGCCCATTCGTTCGCAGGGCCACGACATTGCACTGGGTGTCACGCGGAATGGCCGCTTCGGCGAGTGTCTTCCCGACGAGGACCGGGGGCACTTCACTCTCCGCCACGTGCAGTCCTTCGGCGATCACGAGGATATCGGTTCGCCGGAGCACGTTGAAGATCATCGTTGCGCCCATGGAAGCATAGGAAAGGACGAAATCCGCCCCGGCGCGGTGCAAGGTGGAAACATTTCGCTCCAGGGTTGCCCGGCTGATGATCTGCACGTCGGGCCGCAGTTTTCGGCAATAAAGAGTCAAATAAACGTTGGTGTCGTCATCGTGGGTGGTGATGACCACGGCCGGCGTTTCGCGGATGCCGACTTTCTCTAGAGTCGCGAGATCGGCGGCGCTGCCGAGAACGTATTTGTCGCTCCGAATGCGGTCCGGATTCGTCTCGACAATGCGGTAATCGACTTCGCGTTCCGTCAACGCTGTCGCGGTGGCGCGTCCGACCCGGCCGGCACCGACGATCACCACCGGCTCGCTGCTGACATGATAAATACAGAACAGTTCGTCATAGGCGTGGAGTTGCTCTTGCGAGCCCGCGAGAACCATTACGGAATCGGCCTCGATCCGCGTCTCGGCCGCCGCCATCTCAAAATGACCACGACGCCAAAGACCCACGACGGTCACGCCCGCATTTTGGCGAAGCTTGCTTTGCGCAAGCGTCTTGCCGACCAGGGGTGTCCCGGCTGCCGTGGCCTCGGCGATGAGAATTTCCTGCACCTGGCCGATCACGTGGGCCCGCGCATCCACCCCGGTAATGCGGCGAGCGAGGGCCTGCCCCATGATCTCCGCAAGCTGAATCACCCGGGTGCTGCCGGCGAGTCCAAGGATCTCCACGGCATCCGCGGAATTGGCCGTGACGACGATCGGCACGTTGCCGCAGAGCTCGCGCACGGTGAAAGCCACGTTGGTGTTGACCACGTCACTACCGGTCGCGGCGACCATTGCCGCCTGGGCGATCTGGGCGCGCTCATAGGTTTGCAAACGATCGATGTCACCGAAGACGACCTTGATTCCGAGGTCGTAAAGTCGCAGGGCCTCCTGCAGATCACCGACAAGGAGCACATAAGAATAGCCGTAGCGTTTGAGCCGTTGGATGAGCGCGATCGACACGGGATCGTAGTTCGTCAGGATCACGTGGCCTTCGGTCGACGTAGGCAGACGGCGCCGCGCCCGGGCCTCCGATTGGGCGCGCATCCAGGGCGCGTAAAAAAATTCGATAAAGGTGAAGGGCAGCAGCATCAGGAGGGACACCATTCCCGAGAGCAACACGATAATGGAGAAGACACGCCCGATATCGCTTTTGAAAGTGATGTCGCCAAAGCCAAGCGTGCTCATCACCGTCAGCGTCCAATAGAAGCCAGTGATCCAGCTGTGCTGCTGTCCTTCATAGACCATGAGCACGTGAAAAAGGACGCTGTACAACGCCACCAGGCCGATGAGCACCAGGAGAAAACGAAGGAGCAGCCGGATGTTACGCCGCGTCGTGGCCGTCTTAAGAAAAAAGGCCAATTGTGAGGTGAAGAACTTCATTCCCGGCTCTCACTCCTCAAGGCAGCCAACCTTTTTCCTCATCATTCAGAGTCCAAAACGCCGCATGGATCTCTGAACCTAGCCGATTGCCGCCGAACACAGCAAGCCTGTCATCAGACCGCCATACGCCTAGCCCGGAATACGCGCCGTGGCTCGAAAAGGCCGGAAAATTATGTGCCGGAAAATCGTTCCCGCTTCACTTCCAAGTCATCCGGCGAAATCAGAATGAGCGGCTTTTGCCCAGAGCGAGTGTGCTCGACGATCTGGGCCGTCCCTCCCTGCCCTCGCGGCGGCTTCCCATCCCACACCGCGACCATCAAGTCCGCGCCATCCACCGTGGCCAGCCCGCAGTCGAGATAGCTGCGCGGACGCTCGGCTTTCTGGGACGAAATCTCGACCCGCTCGGCGCGATCGAGGAGGGCCCGGGCGCGTTTCCAATCCGCCTCGGCAAAATCTTTTTTGAATTCCGCTTCCGGAAATGGGAGCAGCGCAATCCATTTCAGGTGCGCGGCCAGCCAGGCTTCGGCGAAGAGAGTATCGGCCCCACTCGCGATCGATGAGCGTCCGACCAGATCGCCCCTGATCTCCCGCTGGATGGAAGCGACCACTTCGCGCAGGATTTGCGCGATCTTCGTCTCGTTTTCAATGCGGCGATGGCCGGTGAAACCAACGACCAACGGTCGAGAATGCGATAAGAAATGGCCGTCCATCGTGGCTTAATCGGTGTTGCTGATCTGGTCGGTGCTCCCAGGATTACAGCGTTTGGACATCTCCCGGTTTGCAATGGCAAGCCAATTCTATCCAACTCTCCGCGCGCCTTTCGCCGCGAAATGGATCGCCCTCGATGTGCAGCAGGGTCAAAATTATTGACGCGCCAAAACGAGGACTACATTCTCCTTTTCCTTTATGCCGATCGAAGCAACCTCGCGTCATGAGCAGGATCTCGCCTTCGTCCAGCGCGTGCTGGCGGTGGACGCTCCGGCGGCCGCGGAATTGCGCAGCCGGTACCACGGCAAACTTGTGGGGGTCCTGCGCTCGCGGGGCGCGAATCAAACCGAGGCGGAAGACCTGGTGGCCGATCTTTGGACGGACTGCTTCGCCGCAAAGGAGAATCGCACAACTCTCCTGGCAAAATACCAGGGACGATGCGCGCTCGAATCATGGCTTCTCACCGTGGCGACGCATCGGCTCGTCGACCTGAAACGGCGGCAAAGCTTTCGAGTCGAAGTCCCATCATCCCCGGACTCGCCCGACGATTTCTTCGATCGCCGGCCCCAGCCCGAAAAAACCACCAGCGAAAAACATCTGCTGAAGTTGCTGCGGCAGGCGATTCAGCGCGCCTTCGCGACGCAAGACGCGGAAGCCGTCCTGATGTTGAAGCTCGTTCACCTGCATCAACTCACGCAGCGCGAAATCGCGCGGATGTGGGGCTGGCACGAATCGAAGGTGAGCCGGACGCTCGACGTTACGCGCCAGAATGTAGCCCGCATCATTCTGGCCGAGTTGAAGAAGGTCGATCCCTGGCTCGAATTGCGGTGGGAGGATTTCGTCGAGCTCTGCGCAAGTTCCACGGATGTTTTTTAGCGCCGAAAGATAATTCGCAAAATGCGTTCGCCGATCAGTCTAAAAGATGAGCATAAGCAACGGGATGCCGCCGATGAATCTCATCGCGCCGTGACCCGC
>DASQLH010000338.1:0-9375 GCA_035630155.1 Chthoniobacterales bacterium | reverse complement strand
GAGTTCCCACGCCCAATAGGCGATCCGGTAAACATCCTCGCGCCGAAACAAACCGCTGCGTTCGTAACCTGACAAAAAATATGGGCTCGCGGCATGCGTGAGGATCGTGACCGGGAAAATCTCGAGGCCGAGCCATTCCGCCCGATCGGTGGGAAGGACTCGCCGGGGCACCGGCACATCGCGGCACGAGGTGCGCAAGCCCGCCCTTTCCAGCGCGGTCTTCGTCCAGAGGGCGGCTTGCTGGATCCCGGACGGATTGCAAAAGTGACTGAGAATATTTACCCCGCGGCGTGAGCCGTCGCCCAGCGCGTTTGGCTGCGGAACGGCGGCGGGCACGGGCTCGGCCAAAAGTTCGCCGTAGGAGGCGTCGAGCCAGCCGCGAAATTCCTTCCAGCCTCGCGGGGAGAGGGCGCGCGGAAAATATTCCTGCCACTGCGGCTGGAGGAGATAGGTGAGGCGCCAGCCCCGCGCCTGATCTTCGGCCGACTCGTGGAGAAACCAGAGGATCTCTTCGTTCCGCAGGCCCTGATCTTCCCGGCCGTGCGTCGCCAGCCATTCGAGAAAATGCAATTGGCCGAGCGGCAAGAGCCCGAGCGGATACAATTTCTGAAGGGCGGGATCGTTCAGGTAAATGTGGTAAACGCGCTGGCTCGGCCGGCGCCGCAACGCACCGCGGATTTTCTTCAAGGCCACGGGCGACAACCCCAGCTCCTTCCCGCCACGCCCCTGGAGCCAGCGTCCGAACCGTCCGCGCTCCCCCTCGCTCAAAGCGCGCGGGAACCGCCGTCGCAGCTCTTCCTTCTCCCGCAAAAGCGTAACCAGGAAGACCGCGGCCTGCGCTTCGCTGGCTTCCGGTTTTTGAGCGGAGAGCGGCGGCGGCTCGAGTTGCAGCCGGGCCGCGATGGAGGGAAAATCAGCCCCCAAAACGTCGAGGGGCGCGGCATCAAACGCAGCCGGAGGCAAGGCGCGCGCGCTCCGCGACCGGAAACGAAACATACGATGCAAACGCTACCCGGCTTCGGATTCCGTCACAAGCGCCGGAAAGGCCGAAAATAATCTTGACCCGTTTTCCTTATCCTGTTTAGCCTGAACGCTCGGAATTTAACCCCATAAAAATAACCTATGAACTACTCCAAACTTCTCCGCGCCCTCTTCTTCGCTATCCTCGTCGCTGGGTTTTCCTCCGGGGCGTATGCCCAAGCCACCCGCACCTGGGTTTCCGGCGTGGGCGATGATGTTAATCCATGCAGCCGCACGGCGCCTTGCAAGACGTTCGCCGGCGCCATTTCGAAGACCGCCACGGGCGGGGAAATTAGTGTGCTCGATCCGGGTGGTTATGGGGCGCTCACCATCACGAAAGCGATTACCGTGGATGGGGGGACCGGAGCGGGCTGGGGATCGAGCCTTTTCGCCTCCACTAACGGGTTCACAATTAACATCACCACGAACCTCTCCACGGACAAGGTGATCCTTCGCAACCTGAGCCTCAACGGCGGCGTCCAAAGTTCTCTTGGCGTTGACGGTATCCGCTTCCTGGACGGGCAACAATTGACCGTCGAGAACGTCCGTATTTTTAACTTCAGCGGCGATGGGATCGAAGTGAACCAGTCACAGGCGAGCAACCTGTTTCTGAAGAACGTGAAGATCACGCACGGCGGCGCTACTGTCACCACCGGTGTTGGCATTAAGATCACCGCTGCCTCGACTTGTGCGGGAACGTTTAATGACGTTGATATTGACGCCATGGGCAGCCACGGTGTGCAATTCGTCAGCAACTCAGTATTTGTGGTTAAGAATCTGAATGTGGCACGTTGTGGAGGCTCGGCCGTGCGCGCCGAACAAGCCTCAACAAATGTGACCGTCGAGAACAGCGTTTCGATGGGGAGCAACGTCGGGTACGAGGCGACAAGCGGAAATCTCCGCATCACGAATTGCGGCATGTATAACAATAACACCAACCTCACCACCAATGTCGGCTCGACGGGTAACAACCGGAACGCGGGGAACACGACTACGAACGTTCCGGCCGGACTCGGCGGATTTACCACTAACTAACCTTTTCAAGAGCGTTCAAACAATCACTCCCGCTTCGGCCCACACTCCGGAGCGGGAGTTTTTGTTTTCCGGGATACCACGGGGTGCAGGGAATTTAAGGCGTGACATTTCCGGGGGCGTTTGTTTAGCCTGCCCGCCCCTCGAAACGTCAGTAAACCCTAAATTAGAACCAAAACACCCATGATCAGATCCAACATCATTCGTTTTCTCGCGGCTGCGTCCCTGGCAGTCGTCTTCTCCACTGCCGCTAATGCGCAAACCCGCACCTGGGTTTCAGGCACCGGCAGTGATGCGAACCCCTGCAGCCGCACCGCGCCCTGCCAAACCTTCGCCGGCGCCTTCTCCAAGACCGGCACCAACGGCGAAATCAGCGCCCTCGATCCAAGCGGCTTTGGCACGATCAACATTACCAAATCCATCACCATTAATGGCGATGGGACGCTGGCCTCCATTCTCAACTCGGGGACGACCGGCATCATCGTCAACATCACCACCAACCTGGCAACCGACAAAGTCGTCGTCCGCAACGTCTCCATTCAAGGCGCCGGCACCGGCACAGATGGAGTCAGGATCATAGACGGAGCGGAGGTGATCCTCGATAACATCACCATCAACGGCTTCACCGATGCCGGGGTCGATGTTACCCAAAGCCAGTCGGGAAATGTGTTTCTGAGGAACGTGCGGATCTCCAAAGGCGCCGTGGGTATTCGGTCGCAGAGCACCGTGGGCACCGTGGCGGGCGCCTTTGAAAACGTGGCCATCGATGGGATGAGCGGCCACGGAATAGAGTGCGTTAACAACACCGTCGTGGCGATGCGCAATATCGAAACAGCCCGCTGTGGACTCTCCGGCATCCGCTCCTCCGCGGCGACCGTCAACATCGCCGTCGAGAACAGCGTTTCCTCGGGCAATAACTTCGGCTACGAAGCCACGGCCGGCAGCATCCGCATCGCGAATAGCGGCATGTTCTTCAACAACACGAACTGCACCAGCAACGTCCTCTCGGCCGGCAACAACCGGTCCGCCGGGAACAGCATCACGAATAATCCGACGCCTGGCGGCATGACCATCCACTAAGCGCCTCGCCAGCATTCAACCAATCACTCCCGCTTCGGGCGAAAGTCCGGGGCGGGAGTTTTTGTTTCCGGGCGCAAAACCCCCAACAGCAGGCAAGGAGTTTAGGCGTGACCTTTTCGGTTTCGATTGGTTAAGCTGCCAATCCCTCAATCGTCAGTAAACCTCAACTACACCATACATATGATCAGATCGAAAATCGTTCGTTTCCTTGCGGCTGCGGTTCTCGCGGCCGGTTTCTCCACCGTAGCTAATGCTCAAGCCACCCGCACCTGGGTGTCCGGCACCGGCAGCGATGCGAACCCCTGTAGCCGCACCGCGCCCTGCCAAACCTTCGCTGGCGCCTTCACCAAGACGGCCACCAACGGCGAAATCAGCGCGCTCGACCCAGGCGGCTTCGGCACGATCAGCATCACCAAATCCATCACCCTCAATGGCGATGGGACCCTGGCGAGTATTCTCGCGGCGGGGACTGTCGGAGTCACCGTCAACATCTCCACCAACCTGGCGACGGACAAGGTAGTCCTTCGCAACATCTCCATTAACGGAGTAGGCACCGGGACAGACGGAATCCGGGTCATCAATGGGCAGGAGCTGATCGTCGATAACGTCCCGATCAATGGGTTCACCGACGCGGGAATCGACATTGCCCAAACCCAGTCCTTCAACGTGTTTCTGAGGAACGTGCGGATCTCAAAAGCCGCCGTGGGCATTCGGACGCAGACCAGCGTGGGCACCGTGGCGGGCGCCTTTGAAAACGTGGCCATCGATGGGATGAGCGGCCACGGAATAGAGTGCGTTAACAACACCGTCGTGGCGATGCGCAATGTCGAAACAGCCCGATGTGGACTCTCCGGCATCCGCTCCTCCGCGGCGACCGTCAACATCGCCGTCGAGAACAGCGTGTCCTCGGGCAACAACTTCGGGTTCGAAGCGGTCCTCGGCAGCATCCGCATCGCGAATTCCGGCATGTTCTTCAACAACACGAACTGCACCAGCAGCGTCCTCTCGGCCGGCAACAACCGGTCCGCCGGGAATAGCATTACGAATAATCCGACGCCGGGCGGCATGACCATCCACTAAGCGCCTCGGCAGCATTCAACCAATCACTCCCGCTTTGGGCGATAGTCCCGAGCGGGAGTTTTGTTTCAGGGCGCAGAACCCAACCGCAGGCAAGGAGTTTAGCCGTGACCTTTTCGGTTTCGATTGGTTAAGGTGCCGATCCCTCAATCGTCAGCAAACCTCAACTACACCCTACATATGATCAGATCGAAAATCGTTCGTTTCCTCGCGGCTGCGGTTCTCGCGGCCGGTTTCTCCACCGTAGCTAATGCTCAAGCCACTCGCACCTGGGTTTCAGGCACGGGCGCCGATGCGAACCCCTGCAGCCGCACCGCGCCTTGTCAGACCTTTGCCGGCGCCCTCATCAAGACCGCCACCAACGGCGAAATCAGTGCCCTCGATCCGGGCGGTTTCGGCACGATCAATATTACCAAATCCATTACAATTAATGGCGATGGGACGCTCGCAGGCATCCTCAATGCAGGGACTACCGGCATCATCGTCAACATCACCACCAACCTGACAACCGACAAAGTCGTTGTCCGCAATATCTCCATTAATGGCGCCGGCACCGGGACCGACGGGGTCAGGATCATCGATGGAGCGGAGGTGATCCTCGATAACGTCACGATCAACGGCTTCACCGATGCCGGGGTCGATGTTACCCAAACCCAGTCGGGAAATGTGTTTCTGAGGAATGTGCGGATCTCCAAAGGCGCCGTGGGCGTTCGGACGCAGACCAGCGTGGGCACCGTGGCGGGCGCCTTTGAAAACTTGGCCATCGATGGAATGAGCGGCCACGGCATAGAGTGCGTTAACAACACCGTCCTAGCGATGCGCAATGTCGAAACAGCCCGTTGTGGACTCTCTGGCATCCGCTCCTCCGCGGCGACCGTCAACATCGCCGTCGAGAACAGTGTTTCCTCGGGCAATAACTTCGGCTACGAAGCCACCGCCGGCAGCATTCGCATCGCGAATAGCGGCATGTTCTTCAACAACACGAACTGCACAAGCAGCGTTCTCTCGGCCGGCAACAACCGGTCTGCCGGGAACAGCATCACGAATAACCCGACGCCTAACGGCATGACCATCCACTAAGCGCATCGCGGCACTCAATCAATCACTCCCGCTTCGGCGCCACTCCGGGGCGGGAGTTTTTGTTTCCGGAACCTCGCCGCGCGAAAAAGAGCGGCGCGGCTTAGAGCCGGGCGGCCCCGGCCTTTAAAGCTTCGTGCTCCGCAAGCCACAAATCGCCGTAGTCCACGTTCTGCCACTGTTCGAACCAGGGACCGCCTCGCGTAAAATGGACCGCTTTCGGCGTGCCCGAGGCCGGCCTTTTCGACCAGCCTTCGAGCCAATTCCATTCCTCGGGAAGCGCGCCGATCTCGTCGTCGGCGACCCATTGCAGGCGGTGCAGATAGGCGCCGGTTTGAGTGTTCACCACCTCGGGGGTCAGCTTGCGCACGGCAGGATGCTCGCAGTTAAAGAGCATCAAGGAAGACCAGTTTTTCCGCGGATAAACAGTCTGGATCTGGCCATCCATCTTCGTGGTTTCGGTGGGGCGATAGTCGTGTTGCACACAGTGCAGCGCCTTGGTGTTATCCGCGAAGGCGAACAACTCAGCCACGTCGCCCAGCCACAAAAAGTCGCAGTCGCAAAACAGGGCCCATCCTTGGAAATCGGCGAGGAACGGAGTGAAAAAACGCGAGTAAGTAAACTGGGTGGAGGCGAGGGGATCTTCGCCGCGCGTGTAAAGGCCGCGGGCGCGGAGATCATCGAGCTTGATGGGCGTAACTTCCACCGGGACGCTGGCCCGGCGCTCGAGCGAGAAACGGGCTACCTCGAATGCTTCGGGTTCGCGTTCGTCCCAACCAACAAAAATTCGGAGCGGCGTCATAAGCGTCTAGAGTGGGACTGATGGGTCTCGATTTCCTGATAAGCTAGACCTCTCCCAGCGCGAGCGTAAACTGGAAAAGGATCCATTGCCGATTATATGACTTTATCCGCCGCGTCGGGCCAAGCATTGGAGCAGGTGAACGCAAACGGCCCGAGAGATTTCCTCGTCGCCCGCGAAATGTTGGATAGCTGCCCAAACTGCGGCGGAACCAATTTTCGCCTCTGGCGCAAAGCTTTTGACCGGTCCTGCCGGGTGAGCCGGCAGGAGTTTATTTACTCGAGGTGCCGGGAGTGCGGCGTGGTCTTTCTCTCTGCGAGGCCCTTCGAGAGGGATGCCTATAAATTCTACCCGATCGATTACGGCCCTTATCAGCCTACCGCTCCACTTGCCAGCCAGAGGGATCAGTCAGCGGCCCCGGAAAGGCGGCCGGCGATTCAATTCATAAACAGGGCCCTGCAAGAAGTGCTGCACCGGCTGAACAAAGCGACCAGGCGATTTTCGCCTGATACCCTGGCGGAGGAAATTCAGGAATTCTACCGGCCGGAACGGGACGGAGCGAGGCTTCTGGACTTCGGCTGCGGGACGGACACGTTTCTCAACCGCGCGCGCGAGCAAGGCTGGGATACCATTGGCATGGACGTTTCACCCCAGACGATTGAGCAGGTGCGCCGCAGCGGCCACCAGGCCTTTTTGCTGTCGCCCTCCGTCTGGGAGGAAATAGCAGACGAGTCACTCGATCTGGTGAGGATGAATCATGTCCTCGAACACGTTTACAATCCGGGAGAGACTCTGGCTGCCGTTCGATCGAAGATGCGCGCCGGGGCCAGACTCCATATCGCCCTGCCGAATCCGCGGAGTTTCGCTTCGAAGCTCTTTCGTTCGCGCTGGTGGCCCTTGGAATGTCCACGGCATGTGATTCTTTATTCGCCCGCGGCGCTTGAGAAATTTCTGGCGGGCATGGGGTTTTCCTGCATCCAAGTGCGGCAGGAGACCATCACGAAAGACTTCGCAAGGAGTCTAGGGTATTTGTTGCACGACTGCGGATGGATCGAGCATGAGCAGATAATGGAAATGATCCACAAACCACTTCTGGCTGAGCTTCTCTTTACTCCTGCGAGAATCGCAGCCTGCTGCGGCATAGCCGACAGATTCCACCTCTTCGCGCGAAAATAAATGTCGCGGCGCCCTGCTCCAGCCATCGCCTGGAAGCCATTTTTCGACGACGCCAATGTCGCGAGCGCCCGGCTGCGTGCTTTCGTGCCTTGCCGCTATATGAAGGAAGCCGGCTGGCGGTGCGAGATATTCGAGCCCAAGAACGCCGGCTCCTATGAATTAGTAATCTTTCAGAAAGCCTACGACGAGAAGAGCATCGCCCTTGCCGAGTCGCTCAGGGGGCGAGGGGCGAAAACGGTTTTCGACCTGTGCGACAATCATTTTTACAATCCAGATAATCTTCCGGAGTTACGCGAACGTGCGGAAAGACTGGGCCGAATGATTCGGGCGGTAGACACCGTGTCGGTTTCAACTCCCGAACTGGCGAAGTGGATCGATGGCGGCGCCGTGGTGATTGACGACGCCATCGATCTGCCGCGAAGCAACGCAGTGCGTGGTGCGCTCCAACGGCTGCAAGAGCGATTGAGAAACATCCGATCGTCGAGGCCGTTGCGGCTCGTATGGTACGGCGGGGCCGGCTCTGAAAATCCACCGTTTGGGCTGATCGATCTGCCCAGAGCGTTTCCCCATCTCGAGGCCTTAAACGCGCAGACCCCCATCGAACTGACGGTCATCAGCAACAGCGAAGAGTTGTTCCGAAAATATGTGGCTAAAGTTTCCTTCCCGGCGCGCTACTTTGAGTGGAGGCTGGATACGTTTGCGCAGATCTTCCGGCGGCAGGACGTCTGCATCATCCCTGTGGCCGTGAATCCTTTCACTGCCTGCAAAACAAACAACCGGCTCGTGCTTTCACTGCTCATGGGAGTGCCGGTCATTGCCGACCCGATCCCCAGCTACGAGGAGTTTCGCGATTTTGTTCTCTTCTCGGATTGGCCCAATAGTCTGCGAACTTACGCCGCCCATCCCGAATTGCGCCGGCAACATGTTCGAGCCGGGCAACGTTACCTCCAATCGAAATACAACAAGCAGCGGGTCGTTTCCCAGTGGTCCGCCCTCTTCGAGCAAATGCTCGGACCGGAGCGGGGGAGAGCGTGAGTTGACGACAGATTCCCAAGGGTAAAACGATGGCCAATTAACCTATTGAAGATCGCGATGGCAGGTCACGCTCGGCGACGGCTTTGACCGTCGAGCTGGATCGAATTCGCATCCTGGAAGTGTCAGCAAACGTGACAGACTTCGTTGCAGATTACCGTTTCCGGGATGAAAATCCGGACCGACGGTCTCTGCGACCGAGGCCCTAACAATTTTTTCATGATCGCGCCTCTTGGAAATTATTTTGTCGATCGCGATCAAGGTGAGTTGTCTTCGGAGGAAAAAGAGATTGTTCGTGAATTCCACGAGCTTTATTACCGGCTTTGGTTGGAGCGGCGGGTCGATACCAGCACTGTGAGTTGGTTTGGGTACGAGATGATGAAATGTCCTCTCGACCTCTGGATTTATCAGGAGCTCCTGGTGCGAACACGGCCCGATTTCGTCATCGAAACCGGAACCTGGCACGGCGGGAGTGCCTTATACCTGGCAACGATCCTCGATCAGATTGGTCATGGTCAGGTCGTGACGATCGAGGTCGACGTCAAACCCAATCTGCCGGTGCATCCGCGGATCAAATATCTAGTTGGGTCGAGTATCGATGAAGCCGTCATCGCGCGGGTGCGAGAAGCCCTCGGCGGCCAGCGCGCCCTGGTTATTCTCGATTCGCATCATGAAACCGAGCACGTCTATCAAGAGTTGATCAGCTACAGCTCCTTCGTTCAAACTGGCGATTACCTGATCGTCGAGGACACGAACATTAACGGGCACCCTGTTTACCTGGAGTACGGTCCCGGCCCCATGGAGGCTCTCGATCGATTCCTTTCCGAGAACGATGAGTTCGCGGTCGATCGGCGTTGCGAGCGCTTCCTGCTAACAATGCATCCGAGAGGCTACCTCCGGCGAGTCCGGCCGCAGCGCACAGGCGCGACGGCATGAGCGCATCGCTCATCATCTTTCATATCGTCCTGCCCCAGGACGTGCCGATTCTCCGGCCCATCATCCTGCTGGCGACGTCGCTTCCCGATAAACGCGTCGAGCTGCTCGTCTCCAAACATCTTGTCGGCCTGCCCGTGGGCGAAGAA
>DASQLH010000337.1:0-7468 GCA_035630155.1 Chthoniobacterales bacterium | reverse complement strand
CCTCTCCCAATGGGAGAGGGAGGTGAACCGAATACGCCAGATTTTCTCGAATCGGTTCCTTCTCCCTGAGGGAGAAGGTTAGGATGAGGGTCCATTTGCAGCGCCACCGCTCTCCCTACACGTCGTAATACATCGCGAATTCATACGGGTGCGGACGGAGACGAAGGGCGTCGTATTCCTTTTGCTTCATCTCGATCCAGTTGGCGACGAAGTCGGCGTTGAAGACGTCGCCTTTGAGAAGGAAGCCGTGATCGTCGCTCAAGGCCTTGATCGCGCCGCTCAGGGAATCAGGAACGCTCGGCACGTTGGCGAGTTCTTCCGGCGGAAGTTCGTAGAGGTTTTTGTCGAGCGGATCGCCCGGATCGATGCGGCTCTGAATTCCATCGAGTCCGGCGAGGAGCAGGGCGGAAAAGGCGATGTAGGGATTCGCCGCCGGATCGGGCGTGCGGAACTCGATGCGTTTCGCTTTTGGATTCGCCGAGTAGGTCGGAATGCGAATCGCGGCGGAACGGTTCCGGGCGGAGTAGGCGAGATTGACCGGCGCTTCGAATCCGGGCACGAGGCGCTTGTAGCTGTTCGTGGTCGGATTCGTGATGCAGGTGAGGGCCGGCGCGTGCCGCAGGATCCCGCCAATGAAAAAGAGCGCCATCTCGCTCAAGCCGGCGTAACCGTTCCCGGCGAAGAGCGGCTTCCCATCTTTCCAGAGCGACATGTGGGTGTGCATGCCGGAACCGTTGTCACCGAAAAGCGGCTTCGGCATGAACGTGACCGATTTGTTGTGCTTCTTCGCCACGTTCCGGACGATGTATTTGTAATACTGCATCCAGTCGCTCATCTGCTTCATCGGCGCGAAGCGGATATCGATCTCCGCCTGGCCGGCCGTGGCCACCTCGTGATGCTGCCGCTCGATCGGGATGCCGGCTTTCTCGAGCTCGAGGCACATTTCGTTGCGGATGTCCTGGAGGCTGTCCGCCGGCGCGACGGGGAAGTAGCCCTCTTTCGCGCGGATCTTGTAGCCGAGATTCGGGAACTCCTCGCGCGCGCTGTTCCAATGGCCTTCCGCGCTATCGACGAGATGAAAGGAGGAATTGCCCGCGTAGCTGTAGCGGACTTCGTCGAAGATAAAAAATTCGGCTTCCGGCCCAAAGAATGCCGTGTCGGCGATGCCGGTGCTTTGCAGATACGCCTCCGCTTTCTCGGCGACGCCGCGCGGATCGCGATCGTACGGCTCGCGTGTAATCGGATCGACGATGGTGCAAATGAGGCTGAGGGTCGGCTCGGCGTTGAAGACATCGATCCACGCGGTGGCGGGGTCGGGGATAACGAGCATGTCGCTGGCGTTGATCGCGCGCCAGCCGCGGATGCTCGAGCCGTCGAATCCCAGGCCGTCGGTGAAAATCTCCTCGTTATACTCGGTCAGAGTGGTGGTGAAATGCTGCCAGGAACCGGGCAGATCGGTGAACTTGAAGTCCACGAGCTTCACGTCGTGGTCCTTGATCATTTTGCTGACGTCGGCGGGAGTTTTGTCTTTGTCTTTGGCCATGGGGTTAAGGATTCAGGGTTCGGATTTCAGGATTCAGGGAATGGAGCAAATTGCCAAATCACTAGATCGCTAATTCGCAAAATAGCGAACCCGCGGGAAGCGGGGTCGAGGCAGCGGTGGTGTGAGGTGAGGCGAAGTTTGGGCGTGATTCCGTCACACCGCCTTTTCGCCGATCTCTTCCGTGCGAATACGCACGGCGTGCTCGACCGGGAGCACAAAAACTTTTCCGTCGCCGATCTTGCCAGTCTTGGCTGCGGCCACGACGACGCTCACGGCCTTGTCCACCATTTCATCGGCGAGCACGACCTCGACTTTCACCTTCGGAAGAAAATCGACCGTGTATTCGCTGCCGCGATAAATTTCGGTGTGGCCTTTCTGGCGGCCGAAGCCTTTCACTTCCGTGACGGTCATGCCCTCGATGCCGAGCTCGGCCAGGGCTTCCTTCACTTCCTCGAGTTTGAACGGCTTGATGATCGCTTCGAGTTTTTTCATGGGAAATGGAGTTCCGGCAGGGTGATGTTCTTCAATTGCAAAAGATTAAGGCGCGGAATTTCGAAACGCCTCGCGCCCTGGATTCGTTTCGTTGAATCGCCGCACGTGCTCTCTTAGCAACGCGGCCGAAAACGTGCAACACCGAAATGTTTGTTCTGTAAATTTGGTTATAATGCGCGGTAGCCGCGGCGCTGTGTCGCCGCGCATCGAACGCCGCGACGTGCCGCGCAGACGCTGGTAGGGACGGCGCGCTGCGCCGTCCGAAATCGTCTGAGACGTAAGCCGCCTCCTGTCGCAACGGATCCGGACGTCGCAGCGCGGCGTCCCTACCAAAGAGTTAGCCGCGCGGGCGCCCTCGTAAATTTGCCGCATCGGACGCGCAGTCTATAATGCGTTCGGATGCCTTCCGATTCCTTCGTTCACCTCCATCTCCACACGGAATATTCCTTCCTCGATGGAGCGGTGCGGATGAAGGAGCTGATGAAAAAGGCGGCGGAATTTGAAATGCCGGCGGTCGCGATCACCGATCACGGCAATCTCCATGGCGCGATTGAGTTTTATCAGGCCGCGACGAACGCCGGGCTCAAGCCGATCATCGGTTGCGAGGCCTATATGGCGCCGGGCGCGATCAAGGATCGCCCGAACAATCAGCGCGACGCGGCCTACCATTTCACTCTGCTGGCCAAGGACGAGGCCGGTTACCGCAACCTGGTCAAACTGATCTCGAAAGCGCACCTCGACGGCTTTCATTACAAACCGCGGATCGACAAAGAGCTCCTCGCGGCCCATTCGACCGGATTGATCGGCCTGAGCGGCTGTCTCAAGGGCGAGATCAACATGGCCATCCAGTCGGACAACCTGGCCAAGGCGCGGCAAAGCGTGGCCGAGTTCCGCGACATCTTCGGCTCGGACAATTTTTTTCTCGAGATGCACGATCACGGCATCGAGGCGCAACAGAAATGCAATCTGATCATGCCACGCCTGGCGGAGGAGTTCGGGCTCGGGCTGGTCGCGGCGAACGACGTCCATTTCCTGGAGCGCAGTCATCACGAAACACACGACGTAATGGTCTGCATCGGCACCGGCAAGATGGTGCACGATGAGCGCCGGATGCGTTACACCCCCGAGCTTTACTTCAAATCGGCGGACGAGATGCGGGCCCTGTTTCCCGATCATCCGGAGGCGATCACGAACACGCTCGTCATTGCGGACCGCATCGATCTCAAGCTGGAGTTCGGCGTTTCGAAATACCCGGAGTATCCCGCGCCCGAAGGCAAAACCCGTGAAGCCTACCTGCACGAGCTTTGCTACAAGGGTCTCCACGATCGCTTCGGCGAGCGGGCCGGGACGGATTCGGAATTGGTCAGGCGCCTCGACTACGAAGTGGACATCCTGGAGAAGGCCGGATTTGTCAGCTATTTCCTCATCGTCTGGGACTTCATCCATTTCGCCAAACAAAAGGGAATTCCGGTCGGGCCGGGAAGGGGATCGGCGGCCGGTTCGCTGGTCGCCTACGTTTTGGGAATTACCGACATCGATCCGCTCCAATTCGGATTGATCTTCGAGCGATTCCTGAATCCCGAGCGCGTTTCACCGCCCGACATCGACGTCGATTTCTGCAAGGAGCGCCGCGGTGAAGTCCTGGACTATGTCCGGCAGAAATATGGCGACCGCCGCGTTTCCCAGATCGTGACGTTTAACAAAATGAACGCCAAAAGCGCCGTGCGCGACGTCGGCCGCGTCATCGGACTTTCCTATGGTGAAGCGGACCGGCTCGCGCGCATGATTCCGAGCGGCCCCGGCCAGCAAAACATCACGCTGACCGATTCAGCGCTCGCGAATCCCGAGCTCCGCCGCGCCATCGAAACGGAGCCGGCGACCCGTCAGCTCTGGGACCACGCGCTTTTGCTCGAAGGCCGTTCGCGAAATTTTGGAGTGCACGCCGCCGGCATCGTCATCGGCGATCGCGATCTTTCCGAATACGTACCGCTGCGGCGCGATCCGAAGGAAAAGGAAGTTATCACCCAATATCCGATGGGACCGCTGAACGATCTTGGCTTGCTCAAAATGGATTTCCTCGGGCTGCGCACCCTGACCGTGCTGCACGATGCCGAGGAGCTCATTCGCCAGCGCCTTCCAGATTTTTCCCTGGCGCAAATTCCCATGGATGACGAGAAAACCTTCGCGCTCCTCAACCGCGCGGAAACCATCGGCATCTTCCAGTTGGAAGGCGGCATGACCGGCTTCTGCAAGCAATTCGATTTCAAGGCGATCGACGACATCATCGCCTTGAGTGCTCTCTACCGGCCCGGGCCGATGGACCTGATTCCCGATTACATCAAGCGGAAGAAAGGCCTCGCGAAAATCCGTTACGAGCATCCGCTCCTCGAGGAAGTCTGCGCCGACACTTACGGCGTGATGATTTACCAGGAGCAGGTCATGGCGGCGGCGAGCCTGCTTGCCGGTTACTCGCTGGGGCAAGCCGATTTGCTCCGGCGCAACATGGGCAAGAAGGACCGCGAGAAGATGGCGAAAGAGCGCAGCAATTTCATCGAAGGCTGCGCGCGGACGAACAAGATCCCGGAGAAGAAGGCGAACTCGATTTTCGATTTGCTGGAGAAATTTGCCGGTTACGGGTTCAACAAGAGCCATAGCGCGGCCTATGGATTGATCAGCTACCAGACGGCGTATTTGAAGGCCAATTACCCGGTCGAATTCATGGCCGGGCTGCTGAGCAACGAGATCAACAACACGGACAAGATTTCGACCTTCGTCGGCGAGTGCAAACGGATGGGAATTCCGATCCTGCCGCCGGACGTGAATCGGAGCGGTTTGAAGTTCAGTCCGGAAATGTGGGAGGGACCTTTGCGTCCCGAGAACGATCGGGGCGTGAACTCCGAAGCGGCTGATCGTAATCGCGGCGCAGAGGCCGCTCCCAAATTGGCCGCCATCCGCTATGGGCTCGCAGCGATCAAGAACGTCGGCCAGGGCGCGATGGAACTGGCGATTCAGGAACGGGAGGCGGGCGGGGAATTCACTTCCCTGGAAGATTTTTGCCGCCGGCTCGACTCGCGGATCGCCAACCGCAAGATCCTGGAGAACCTCGTGAAATGCGGCGCGTTCGATTTCCTCGGACGCGAGCGCGCCGAGCTCTTCGCCTGCATCGAAGATTCGCTCGCCGCCGCCTCGGAATCGCAAAAGGACCGGGCCAGCGGCCAGGTCTCGCTTTTCGACGAAATGCCGCCGCCGAAGTCGAAGCCGACTTCGCACCGCGTCATTCCGTGGACCGAGCACGAAAAGATGTCGTACGAAAAAGAGCTTCTCGGGTTTTACGTTACCGGCCACCCGCTCGACGCGTATGCGGCGCTTCTTTCCGATGGAAAATATCAAACGATCGCCTCGTTGAACGAGCTGCCGGATCGCGCCTCCTTCCGGATCGGCGGCGCGATTACCCAGGTGGACAAGAAATTTACCAAGAAAGAAGGGAAGCCGTTTGCGGTCGTCTGGCTCGAAGACCTCACCTCGACGCTGGAGGTTGTGCTTTGGAATGAAGTCTACGTGGAAGTGGCGGAGGCGTTGGTGCTTGGGCGCGTCATCGCGGTCAAGGGAACGCTCGACCGGCGGGACGATGCCTTGCGGGCCGTAGCGCAACGCGCCCGAGTTTTGACCCCGGGCGACAATCAAAAGCATATCGAGTCGAACGGAAATGGAAACGGCAGCAAGGAGAAGGACTCGCCTTTGGTGCTCTGCTTTTCACCCACGGCGACCATAGAAGAATTGCGGCTGGTGCAAACGATCCTGGCGGGGTCGCCCGGCGCGAGCCCCGTGCGGCTGATGATTTGCCGGCCGGATGGGGAATCGGTGCAGATCGAGGCCGGGATTAATTTCCGTGTCAACCTGACGCCGGAGTTGCGGGACAGACTCGAGCCATGGTTGCAGCGTGAAGAGCTGGCGAGCGTGACGAACTAAGGTGGGCGTTCGCGAAGTGTGTCATCCCGAGCCGCGCAGACGGCGAGGGACCTCACAGTCGCTTCACAGCTCACGCAAGTGGCCTGTTAACCCCTTCGCCAGATCGATCTCCGTGGAGCGCGAAAGCGAACTTGCGTGACTACCCCTGCGACTGTGAGGTCCCTCGGCGCGCTTCGCCAGCCTCGGGATGACAGCGCAGATGCGTTGATTTTACGGAAAGACGCCGGGCGCTACCTGAAGCCTGAGTGTTTTGCCGCGCGACGAATCTGAACAAAATGGAAATGCCTGCGGTGCCTCCACATCGGTAGGGCCGGAAAGCGAAACTACCCAGTCCCGCGCGAAAAGGCTCCCCCTCAAGCCAAGCTCCGACACTGGCCTGGGGGACAAAGTGTCCAGGGAGCTGGCGACGAGCTCGGTGCTTCTCACACAATCGCCCGCGGTCAGCGGCGTCAATTCAAGCAAGGTAACGCTGGGAACGAGCTTCAGTTCGATGTCGGCTAAATCATGGAAATCAATTTCCCCGCGACCTGAAACATCTCTGCTGTCCTGCTTAAATTGGATGAAATCGATCGTGGCCATCGGGCCTTTAAAGGTCAGTCCTGTGGAGAGCGAGAGTCCACGCAGGAATTGCGCGTCGATCAGGCTTGCTTCACCGAGGATGGTTGGCTCCTGGAGAGAATTCGAAAACGTCAGGTTGCCGCTCAAAATTCCGCGAGTGAAAACGCCGCGCGAAAGATAGGCCGGGAGTTTTGCCAGGAAAATGGACGGGAAACTCACGGTCGCGGCCAAGGGCCCGTCCGTGTTGAAAGCGTAACCGGTTTCGCGTTTTCTCAGCCGCAACGGCAAAGAGCCCTCGGCCTTAACCACATCAGACCGAGTCGCGGCGATGTTTGCTTTGAAACCGGCGATGCCGGCGGCGAGCTGCGCCTCCAGATCACCGCTAATCGGCGGCGCGTTCTCAAATACAAAATCGCGCAGGTGGAATTCCGATTTGCCGTCGAGCGAGGCCGGCGTGCCATAGAGCTCAAAGTTGCCGGCGACTTTGCCAGACATCTTCGGAGGCGCGCTCACTGCCGCGGCGAGCTCCCCGAGATCGAGGGAATCCAGCGCGAGATCGACATCGAAGGTTGGATCGTCAGGCAGCGCCCCAAGCCAGCTTGAAGCCTCTCGAAGCGATGGAGACGGCCCGCCCTCAGGCCGTTGGGGGGAAACCGCCGCCCCGTCTTGTGCCTCCGGCACGAGGGCGTGCCGGCTCCAAAGCTTCGTGAGCGACACCGGAAGAAAAACGTCGCCCTCTAATCGCGGCTGACCATTCAAGCTGAGCCGGATCGTTTGCAGCTGGAAATAATCCTTCGCCGCCGTGACAAATGCGCTCAAGTCCGCCCGCTGATTCCAAAGGCGGAATTTCCGGAAAAAAATATTGTCGGGCGAATAATCGGCCTCGAATTCGGCATCGAAGGGAAT
>DASQLH010000336.1:0-37283 GCA_035630155.1 Chthoniobacterales bacterium | reverse complement strand
TCGAGCTGTGATTCCGGCATCGGGAAGGTGCCAATTTGGTGCTGGGGGTTTTGCGTCGCGATGACGAAGAATGGAGTGGGCAATTCATACGTCACACCATCCGCGGAGATGTGATTCTCCTCCATCGCCTGAAGCAACGCGCTTTGCGTCTTGGCGGTCGCGCGATTGACTTCGTCGATCAGGACGACCTGCGAAAAAAGTGGGCCGCGATGAAAAACGAATCGCTGTTCCGTGCGATCAAAAATGGAATTTCCCAGGATGTCCGCCGGCAGCAGATCGCTCGTGAATTGGATACGCTGGAAAGCCAGGCCAAGCGAGCGAGCGAGCGCCTGGGACAACGTTGTCTTGCCGACTCCCGGGATGTCTTCCAGGAGCAGGTGACCGCGCGCGAGTAAACAACTCACCGCGAGCTTAACCGCCTCGGTCTTGCCGACGATGACCTCCCCGACCTGGCGAGTGAAGGCGTCGACCGAATCTTTCACGCGAGATCATCCGCGTAACGCGCATGGCTTGCAACCAGTCGTCACCGTATCGGCCAGCTTTCAGCCACCGATCACAATAGCCGAATCGCGGTCACCGCAATGCGACCACCGAAGCAAACGTCGACATCCGCGCCGAGCGTGCGGTGGCGGAGGTGGTAATCGCCGGCGTAATAAAGGTCGCTCTCTTCCTCGTGGCGATAGTTCAGGGGCAGGGGGTCGGGGTCCAGGGCACACCAGACTACTTCCGGGTGGTCGGCTCCTGCGGGAAGCATTGGCAGGTTCACATTATAAAAGAGGCCGGGCTCGATCGGCCTGGCGACAATGTCGGCGAGGATGGGAGCCGCCCAGCTTGCCGCTCGGGCCCAGTCATACTCGATCCCGGACTTGCGATAATGGGAGACCGCGATGCCGGGCCAGCCGTGGAGGACGGCTTCTCGGACCGCGGCCACGGTGCCGGAGTAATGAACGTCCGCGCCCAGGTTCGCGCCATGATTGATGCCGCTAAGGATCCACTTCGCGTCGGGGACCACCTTGAGCAATCCAAGCCGCACGCAATCCGCCGGCGTGCCGTGGATGGCGTAGCGCTGTTCGCCCCGCGGTTCGATGCGGACGCCATCATGCCAGGTGACGCGGTGGCTCACTCCAGATTGCGGCCCGGCCGGCGCGACCACGACAGATTCGCCGAGGTTCGCCGCGGCGCTCCGCAGAGCTTCGAGCCCCGCGGCATCGATGCCGTCATCGTTGGTGAGAAGAAGCTTCATGCGGAGCGGAACCAATAGACCGCCCTTTCAGGGCTCGCGATTGTTTTCTCTGGATCCCAGGGCGTTGCCCTGGGCTGGCATGGGTCGCGCGCTTCGGCGCTCGAAACCCGAGCAATTAAATGCCTTCAACGTTGAACGATAAACGTCCACCCAGGAAGTCGGCGCACGGGTCGACCGGCATCCCGATCTCATTCCGAGTCAAAGTCTCTTCTCCAGTCATGCACGTGTCGACAGGCCGAAGGCCTGGCCCATGCCAGCCCAGGGTAACGCGCCCTGGGTTGTTTGATAATCGAGAGCATCAGCCCTGAAAGGGCGTTCCAAATCCGTTCGTTAGGCCGCCCTTTCAGGGCTTGCGATTATTTAATCTGGATCCCAGGGCGCTGCCCTGGGCCATCATTGGCCGCGCCTTGGCGCTCAACACGAGTTGACTGGACGCCTGCCGGGCAGTGGCAGCAGTCGAACATTCAATCGTAAGGGTTTGATCGCGAGCGCGCGTTCGGTTTAAAACTGCCGAGATGAATGGACGCGAAACCGTTCCCAAAGAGTCGCCTCCGTTGCCGGACGGCTCCATCTCCGTTGAGTCAGCGCCACTTCCGGAGCGGGTGCCGGGGGCGCCGCTGCTCGGCAACACCTTTCAGTTCCTGAGCGATACGAGTGGATTGATCGCGCAATCCTACAAACGTTTCGGACCGGTGTTCCGGCTGCGCGCTCTTTGGCTGAAGTACACCGTCCTCGGTGGCTTCGAAGCGCGCGATTTTCTCAATAGCGGTGAAGCCGAAAAGCACCTCTCCCGCCGCAAGATCTTTGACGCCGTGGGCGAGCAGCTCGGCAATGCCGACTTCGTTCTCGGGCAATCGGGCGAAAAGCACCTTCGCTTCCGGCAGATCCTTTCGCTGGTCTATTCGCGCGAAGTGGCGTCAGCGTTCGTCCCGGATTTCATCGCCGCCGTCCAGCAGGAGATCAAGTCATGGACAACCGGCGAATCCCGGGTGGTCATGCCGGACATCAAGTTCCTTTCGTTCGAGCTCTACTGCCGCGTGATGTGTGGCGGCTCACTCCGGCAGCACTATCGCGATTGCCTCATGGTCACGGAGTACAACATGAATATTGGCGGCCGGGTTTGGCCGTTTTTCCTCTACAAAGCGCCGTGGTATCAGGCGGCGCGGCGGCGAGTTCTGAAACTGATTTGGGACATGGTCCGCGAACGCCGGGCGAAACCGCCGCCGGGGGATGATCGGCCGGCGACGCTGCTCGACACATTATTGCGGGTCACGGATCGGGCCGGGCAACGACTCTCCGATGACGAGGCGGTCTGCTATTCCATGTATGGATTTGCGGGCAGCGCTTCCTACATGAGCCGGCTCATCGGTTTCATGCTCTATGAAATTCTAAAACATCCCGAGCTGATGAAAACGCTCGTGGCTGAGGCCGACGCCGCGTTCGCTCGGGGACTGAAAGACGCCTCCGATGTGCGCCAGATGACGCACCTCCGGGCGGTCTATCATGAGACGCTGCGTTTCCATCCCGTTTCCCAGGGAATGCCTTATCATGCGGATGAAGATTTCGTATTTGCCGGCAGGAAGATCCGGAAAGGCGATACCGCCGTGATCTCGCAGGTGCCGATGAGTTTTTCGGAATGCCCCTTTCACCGGCCGCAGGAGTTCGATCATACCCGCTGCCTCGACCCGAGAAACGAGCATAAGACCACGGCGTTCCATCCCTTCGGCATCGGTCATCGCACCTGCACCGCCATGGGGTTGGTGGAACTGATGTCGCTGACCATGGTGGCAACATTGCTGCACGCGCTGGAGTTCGAAATGTCTCCAGCCGGCTACCGCCTCAAACTGACGGTAAAGCCATTGCCCGCGCCCGATGATAATTTCCGGATTCGACTCCGCGGCCGGCGCGCGCCTGGTGTTCGCGGCCCGGCCCCGCATTACGCCGAGGAATATATTGTCGCTGCGTTTCCCGGAGCCGACGATCCGGACGTTCAGCGCGCACTCGGTGCGGCGGAGATCAAGATCTTCGAACCCGGCGAAACAATCATCGCCGAAGGTGCGCCCGCTGATGCCTTTTACGTCATCGCCAGTGGCACAGCCGACGTTTCCAAACGCATGGCCGAAAGCGAAGTGCCCGTCGCCCGATTGGAGCGCGGACAATATTTCGGTGAGATCGGTCTTATGCAGAACGTCGCGCGGACCGCCTCGGTGCGGGCTGCTTCCGGGTCGCCGGTCACCATCATGAAGCTGACACGGGACGCGTTCCTCGAACTGGTGGGCACGGCAGATTTGGAGAGCGGCGAGATCGGGCGCCTGATGCGGAAGCGAATCTCGACGAATCAACTCATCGAAGCTGTCCACCGTCTCAGTGCGCAGGACCTCGTTCGCCTGTTGCCGGAGTTTCAGGTCCAGACGATCGCTCCCGGCACCACGATTATTCGGGAAGGAGAAGCCGCGGACGCTTTTTACATCCTGGACGCCGGCGAAGTGACGATCACGTCAAGGAAAGATGGCGCCGAACAAGTAGTCGGCGTCTTAGGCCCGGGCAGCTACTTTGGGGAACTTGGATTACTCAGCGGCCAGCCACGCGCCGCGACCGTGACAGCGTCGGGGGCAACTGACGCGGTCGTCCTCCGCACCGACAAAAGCGGCTTCGAAGAATTGATTTCGGGCGTCGCCGACGCCCACCCCGATCTCGCTGCCGCTTTGATGGAACGCCTCAAAGGCATCGAGTAACGCAGATTAGAAACGGAGGCGCCGTTCCCTCCCGAAATTCGAATTTCGAAGCTCGAAATCCGAAACAAATTCGAAAGCAGAAGGCTGGATTGTGTAACGGCGAGGATCGCCGTGCGACATCAAGGAGCGGCGATTTGCAATCGCCGACCAACTAACACGGCGGTTTTAAACCGCCGCTCCTTGAAGCCCGGGGTCAATCAATCAATAATCGGACGCATGACGAATCCCGCCGATGTTTCCTCGATCGATGCGATCATCAACGCCGCTTATGAAGTAATCTCCGGCCAAGCCGGGAGAAAGCGCGATTGGGATCGAGGTCGTTCCTTATTTCTTCCGGGCGCGCGACTGATCCCCACCGCAACGGTTCCCGGCCGGAACGACGTTGATCTCGCTCCCCTCATCCTGGACATGGAGGGATACATTCAACGCGTCAAGCCGCTCTTCGCCGAAAAAGGTTTTTATGAAAAAGAAGTCGCGCGGCGGACGGAACAGTTTGGCCACATCGCGCACGCCTGGAGCACCTACGAATCACGCCACCATCCGGAGGATCCCGAGCCGTTCATGCGCGGGATCAACAGCATTCAACTGTTCAATGACGGCACGCGCTGGTGGATCGTAAACATCTACTGGCAACACGAATCTGCGGCGGATCCGATTCCAGCGAAGTATCTCTGACCCGCCTTCGCCGAGGCTACGGCGTGGCAGGCCCGCCTTCGCCGAGGCTACGGCGTGGCAGGCCCGCCTCCCGTAAAGGCTACGGCGTGGCAGGCCCGCCTCCCGTAAAGGCTACGGCGTGGCGGGGGCGTAATTCTGCTCGCTGTCTTTGTCCAGGATGGGCAGTCTGGAGGCGGGGTCTTCGACGCGATGAGCAAATCCATGTTTGGCCCGAAACCGACGAGCGTCCCGGGTATGGAAAAGGATTGGGCCCGCGAGCTGGCTCGCTACGGCGAGCGCACCCTGAAGGTGGTCTGGGACATCTCGAACAAATGCAACCTTCGTTGTCGAATGTGCCATTTCAGCTTCGACCATGTCTATTACCAGGCAGCTCACTTCACCTCGCCGGCGCTCTTCGAACGGATGGCCGCTTCCGCCCTGCCGCTCGCGCATACTTTGATCCTTTCCGCGGCTAACGAGCCGCTCATCTCCCCGCACTTTGTCGACATCCTGCGGATTGCCGCGCGTTACTCCGTCCCGGAACTTCTCTTTCTCACCAACGGACAGCTTCTCATTCCGAAGATTGCCGACGCCATCCTCGAGACCGGCGTGACCCAGGTGCAAATCTCGATCGATGGAGCCACCAAAGAGACTTACGAATACATCCGGCGCGGAGCTAAGTTCGATCGGCTGGTGCGGAATCTCGAGTATCTCTCGACTCGCAAGCGCCAGCTCGGACGCTCCTTGCCTCGATTGCAATTCAATGTCGTCCTGATGCGGCGGAATCTGGAGGAGCTTCCACTCTTTGTCGATCTGGCTGAGAAACTCGGAGTCGAATGGATTGCGGCGCGGCATCTGTTGATGATCAAGGGCCTCGAGATGGAGCAGGAAACGCTCGCCCACGACCGCGCCGGGGCGAATCTCCAATTCCGGCGGTTCTTTGCGCGCATTGAACGATCGAAAACGGTCACCGTAATCGGGTTCCCCGATTTTTTTAACGATGAACCGCTGGCACCGGAAGCCGCGTCCGTTAGGAATCAACCTGACGCATCGATAAACTCTGCGGGCAGTGCGCAATGGACGATTTGGCCTATTGCGCGCATTTTCCGGCGAACTCCGGCGCACGACATACCGCCGGATACACGGTCAAACTCTGGGGAACTGGCTCCATTGCCTTTTGGTTGGGTCGATCATCCCGCGCAAGAACTCACCGAAGCAAACAACGCCATCCAAATAGAAGGCTGGGCCCTCGATCGACAGCAAATCGCGCGCGTGACGATCGAGAGAGAACCGTGTCTTGACGATCGTGATCGTGCCATCAATGAGCGTTGGTTGGTGGAGGTGGGAGAGGCCCGCATCCAGAATGGATCACGGCCCGACGTCGGCCGGGCCTTTCCGCAATATCCCCACGCCTATCGCGCCGGCTGGTCCTTTGAGCTGCGGCGCGAGATGGTCTCGAGTGCGGACAGGGTTCGGGCGGTAGTTCATGTTATCGCCCACAGCGTGGAGGGCGCGAGCGCTGAGATCGGCAAACGGGTTATCTGTTTTTCTTCGGACAGCCTGGCGGAACCGTATCTGTTTTGCTCCAAGCCGTTCGACAGCATCTTCATTGACTCCAAAGGGGATGTGAGACCGTATCCCGACTGCCGCCCGGAACATCCTTTCGGCTCGCTGGC
Source organism: Chthoniobacterales bacterium (assembly GCA_035630155.1). Classification (GTDB taxonomy): domain Bacteria; phylum Verrucomicrobiota; class Verrucomicrobiia; order Chthoniobacterales; family UBA10450; genus AV80. Next base: position 30,975 of record DASQLH010000336.1, on the reverse strand, counting down.
TGAAGAGGGGGCCGCGCTGCGGGACATTTGGTTTGGCAAAGATTTCCAGGCGTTGCGTAACCGGATAATAAATCGCGACCCGCCACCGATGTGCCAGAACTGCGCTTACTTCATTAACCGGAATGTCGATGACCCGGAATTTTTCAAGCCGAGATAATTCCAACAGCGCGCAGGCTCGTCGCAGCAACGCTTAGACTTCTGGAGCCGGCGGATGCCCGGCGTCGTAGAGAGCGGCGTAGAGTCGATCCAACTTTACGGGCTTGAGCAGGAGTGCGAGCGCGCCGGAGCCGGCGATCTCTTTCGGCGAGCCGGAGACAAGAATGACGCGGGCTTGTGGATACTTTGCCATGATGTTGCGGCAGGCGGTGGCGCCATTGAGCTTCGGCATCTGGTAATCCATCAGCACCACGTCGGGCTGATGCCGGCCGTAGGCTTGGATCGCTTCCAAGCCGGAGCCCACCACCTCGACGACCTCGTGGTGGCAAAAGCGGACCAGCTCGGCGAGGGATGTTCCCACGCTCTTCTGGTCGTCGGCGATTAAGACGCGCATGGACGCAATTTCGCAGAACGTCCCATGTCAGCCGAGTCATTTTTCCCAGGACTTGCCCGGGCTCAGGTTTGTGATCATCGTCGCGAGATGACTGGATCACGAGGAGCATGAGCACGATCAAGGCGCGCTACGACGTGGTCATTCTGGGGGCCGGGCATAACGGGCTCGTCGCCGCGAGTTACCTCACGCGCGCGGGGCTCAGCGTGTTGCTCCTGGAGAAGAATGATTACATTGGTGGGGCGACGACTTCGCAGAAGGTTTTTCCCGATTACGATGCCTTGCTCTCCCGTTACTCGTATCTCGTCAGCCTCTTCCCGGAAAAGATCATTCGCGACCTCGGCTTGAGCCTCGAGCTGCGGCGGCGCGCGACCGGGTCATTCACGCCTTATGTCAAGGATGGCCGGCACGAGGGCTTGCTTTTGAGCAACGTGTCGGAAGCGACCAGCGAGGAATCGATGCTCGAGCTGACTGGAAGCCCGACCGAGTACAAGCAGATGAAACGCTTCTACAATCTCTCTCGCGTTTTCGCCGAACATTCCTGGGACTCGATGCTCGAGCCGCTGGTCTCGAAGGAGGAATTCCGGCGCCGGTTCGATGTCGATGACGTTTCGCGGGAGGCGTGGCGAAGCCTGGCGGAAGAGCCGCTCGGCCGCGCGATCGAGCGGTATTTATTCAACGATCTGGTTCGCGGCCTCGTCTTCACGGATGCGAAGATTGGCGTCTTCACCTATCCCCACGACGACACCCTTTTGCAGAATCGTTGTTTCCTTTACCACCTCATCGGCAACAAGACCGGTGAATGGAAGGTGCCGGTGGGCGGAATGGGCGCGGTCGCCCGCGAACTGGAGGAGACTGCGCGCAAAGGAGGCGCGGAGTTTTTAACCGGCGTGGATCTTGGCGCCCTGAACGTGGATGGGGCGAACAGCAGTGTGGAGTTTGAGGTGGACGGAAAATCCCAAACGGTCGATGCGCGGTTCCTTCTCGTGAATTTTGGCCGCAACATCCTCGGGAAGTACGCCGGGCGGCCTTACCAACCCGACGCCACCGACGAAGGGTCCGTTTTCAAAATCAACATGCTGCTGCGGCGGTTGCCGAAACTGAAGGCCACGCGTTATCCCGCCGCGGAAGCATTTTGCGGCACGTTTCACAGCTCGGAAGGCTACCAGGAAATGCGGGTGAGCTACGAGCAGGCCGCGCAAGGCCATTTGCCCGACAAGCTCCCGTGTGAGGTCTATTGCCACACGCTTACCGACGACAGCATTGTTTCGCCGGAACTGCGCGAGCGGGGCTTCCAGACGATGACGCTGTTCGGCATCGATACGCCCTGGCGGTTGTTTGCGCACGACAACGACGCCATGCGGGGGGAAGCCGAACGAGGATTTCTCGAGAGCATGAACCAATGGCTGGCCGAGCCGTTGGAGGATTGTCTCGCTATCGCGCGCAACGGCGATCTCTGCATCGAGAGCAAAACGCCCGTGGACATCGAAGACGCGCTCGGCCTTTTCCGCGGCAACATTTTCCAGGACGCGCCAACATTTCCGTTCGCGGAAACCAACGAACAAGCCGGCACCTGGGGCGTGGAGACCGAATTCGAGAATGTTTTTCTCTGCGGCTCGAGCGCCCACCGCGGCGGCGCCGTCAGCGGCATCCCTGGGCATAATGCGGCGATGAAAGTGTTGGAGGTCTTCGAGAAGCGTTGACGGCGAGTCCGGCCGTCCGCGTTGCAGGACGGATTTCGAGACCCTCACCCCATCTCTCCCTCAGGGAGAGGGAGCTCTTCGCAAGGAGCGGCGATTTGAAATCGCCCGACCAAACAAGACGGCGGTTTCAAACCGCCGCCCATTGGCTTTGATTCCTTCTCCCTGAGGGAGAAGGCTAGGATGAGGGTCATGGGGTTTAGCGCGGTCGTTCAGGAAAAGGCTCGTCAAGACACGCGTTTTCCGTCAACTACCACGGCGCTGTGACTTCGCGTCCCGCCACTGACCGGCTTGCGCACATTGATAGCTTGCGGGCTGTGGCGGCGTTGATGGTGGCCTGCGCGCATATTTGGGAAAAGTTTTTGCCGGTAGCGGGGCAGGCCCCGGAGCTCGCGGGCAAGAGCTGGACCCGCTATTTCGAGTTCGGGATCACCGGCGTGGTTCTGTTTTTTGCGATCAGCGGCTTTGTCATCTACGGGACGCTCCGCGGGCCGCGGGAAGGAACCGGGCGGCGCTTTGTCATCACGCGCTTTTTCCGCCTGTTCCCCGCGTATTGGGTTTCGGTGCTGGCCGGGCTGGTCTTCATCTGGTGGTGGCAGGGCTGGCCGATCACCTGGCCGATGGTGGCCGCGAACTTCACCATGGTGCCCGATCTCTTCGGGCAACAGCCGATCATGGGACTTTATTGGACACTGGGAACCGAGCTCGTTTTTTATCTTTGCTGCTGGCTGATCTGGCGGTTTGGTTATCTCGAAAACGCGCGCTTCCTCGCCGGCTTGGTCGTGGCGCTCACACTCGCCTGGTTGGCGGTAAAAGGGGCAAAGCAGCTCGGCGCAATCGGAGAGGATGTCTCGGCTGCCTGGAAAAATCTGCCGCGCCATCTCGCCATCATGTTTTGGGGCGCCTATTTCCGGATCTTTTACGACGAAACAAAAGGCTTTCGAGAATCAGTCCGGCGAAACCGGAAACTGTGGACGCTGGTGGGACTGACGCTCCTGATCGTGCTGATCGGCGGCGCGCGCCAATTTCGATTCCTCATCCACCCGAGCACGAACTGGTTTTCGGCCTATGTAGTTGCTCCGCTCTTATTCTGCGTTTGGGTCGCGTGGCTGCGCGTGCAAAACCGGGTCTTCGCGTGGCTCGGCCGAATCAGCTACTCGATCTACCTCTTTCACCACGCGGTTATGATCCCGTTGTTTTCTTGGGTCGCCTGGGAAAGCAACGCCGCCTTACGCGGATGGCCGCTGCCGCTTTACCTGATCGTAACGTTGCTGGTCACGATCGCGGTGAGCGCGGGGGTTTTCTACGCAGTCGAATTGCCCGCCATCGCCAAGGGGAAACGTCTCGCCGGCCGGCGCGCCGGAGATATCGGCGTGCAGGCAGCGCCGTGATTCAGGCTGCGCGGCGGGCGAATCCCTCTCCCGCAATTCGCGCGAGAGAGGGAGCGGGGGAGAACCGCCGCGAGTCGTGGAGTTCTTACTGAACCGTGACGCCGCCGGACTGACTGAAGGCCTTGGTCTGCGTGACCGTAACAGTGCCCGGTCCCGCGCAGGCGCCGGCACTATTGGCTGTGTAAGTTTGGGTGCAGGGGACAACGGCGCCGGTGTGGTCGCGGCACTCAAATTCCCACCTGACTTGGAGTGGATGAACGCCGCCGCCGACGTTGGTGGCAACGAAGTTGAAACTGTGAGCCGCGAGGGTGCTTAAAACTACATCGATGCTGCAATCGTTCGTCACGCCGCAAGTGGCGATGTGGCTGAAGAAATCAGCGCTGAGTTGCTGGAAACGCTGATCGTAGATGACGCCCGGCGTAGCTGACGTCGCTGGAAGAACAGGCTGGCCGTCAAGCGTGACGTACACGCGCACGGCTGCCGTCCGCGCGGAGGAGGTCATATCCTGCGTCACCGCCGTGTTGGTGAATAGACCCGTTACCAACGAAGGCGTGATGAGCAACGTGGTAAACTGAGAGTTCGGCGTTTTGATGAAGGTATTGAGCAGCATACCGCCGCCGTTGTTGTTCAAGCTGCCGGAATCTGGCAGTCCACCTACGGTATTGATTGTGCATTGGGTCGTGTGAATGGCGGCGGCGAAATTGCCGCTGCTCTGCGCCAAAGCGGAGGATCCAAACAGGGCCAGGGCGAGGATCGCGAGACAGGAAATTGCCACGCTCCGAATCGTCGAACCATTTTGGGTAATTATGTTCATAATTGCTTTCTCTGGTTGGCCGCCCCAAAAAAAAATGGAACGACTGGTTGGTGTTTTTTACGTTTGAGACCTCCGAAGCGAGCTTCGCGGCGGATGCCCCAAAAGCGGGGCGCGGCCTCTCCTGTTTGAATGTCGTTCGGAGGCTTGGCGGCGATTGGATGGGTTTGTTAGAAAGAAAAACCCGGCCGCTTTTGACAGACGCGGCGTAGGAATATCGCGTAAATCCCAATTGAAATTTTACGATTTCGGCTTGTGAAAAACTCGTTCGGCCAACACAACTGCTTCGTGGCGAAGGTGCGTCGTAGAAATCCTGTCATTCCGTAAAAAAATCGGACCGACGTCTGCAATCCGCTTCGGCCAGCGCGAAATTTAATTCGGATAATTTGCCTTGATGACATGCTGGTAATCAACGCACAGACGCGATTCATGTTCTAAACACGTCCCGCTTATGGCGAATCCCGCACCCGAACATCACCCGAGGCCCCTCGATCCGCGACTCGCTCCGAACCGAACCATGTTCGTCCTGGAGGACGGCAGAAATGTCTGGTTCGTCTTTTTGCTCCTCATCCTTCTGTTCGCGCTCTGGGGATTTTGCAACGGGATGATCGACGTGATGGACAAGCATTTTCAGGAAGAGCTGCACCTCACGCTGGCGCAATCGGCCTGGGTGCAATTCGCGCATTATCTCGGCTACTTCCTCATGGCGCTGCCGGCCGGCTGGCTCGCGACGAAACTCGGCTACAAGGGCGGCATCATCACCGGCCTTCTGATTACCGCCGTCGGCGGCTTCTGGTTTATCCCGGCGACGCAAATCGCCTCTTTCTGGGCCTTCCTCCTCGGCGTCTGCATTATCGCGGCCGGCCTGACGTTTCTGGAAACGATCGCCAATCCATACACGACCGTTCTTGGTCCGATCCAATACGCCGCGACTCGCATCAATCTCGCGCAATCCTGCAACGGCATTGGCCTGCTCCTGGGCCCGGTCGCGGGCGGGATGTTTTTCTATTCCAAAAACGCGGCGGGCGAAAGCACGGGCGCCGAGAACCTCTGGATCCCGTACGCGGCCATCGGGGTCATCGTCATCGTTCTCGCCATCATTTTCTATTTTGCCAACGTCCCCGACATCAAGATGGAGGATGACTATCATCTCGACGACGCCACGCCCAATGTCTCGCACTCCATCTGGACGCACGCGCACTTCGTCATGGCCGTCGTGGCGCAATTCCTCTACGTCGCGGCGCAAGCGGGCATCTTCAGCTTCTTCATCAATTACATGACGTCACAGGTGCCGCCGATCCCTGATTCGTGGAACGCGCCCACGGCGGGCTCTGGCTGGTTTGCCGGCTGGTTCGAGATCCATAAGAACGGCGTGCTCGGTTTTACCGACAAGGCGGCTGCGAATCTCGCCTCGTTAGGATTTCTCTGTTTCCTCATCGGGCGTTTCACCGGCTCCGCGATCTTGAAAAAATTTGCCGCCCATTCGGTGCTCGGCCTCTACTCGGCGATCAGTGTGGTTCTCTGCCTCGTTGTTTTCCTGAAGCTCGGATGGGTCTCGGTGGCCGCGGTTTTCCTGACCTACTTCTTCATGTCAATCATGTTCCCAACGATCTTTGCCCTCGGCATCTTCGGGCTGGGGGAGAAAGCGAAGAAAGCGTCATCGTTCATTGTCATGGCCATCATGGGTGGCGCCATCCTGCCCAAGGTGATGGGGTCAGTGGCGGACAAGTACGATCTCTCGCGCGGTTTTATCGTGCCGATGCTCTGCTTCGCGGTCGTGGCCGCGTACGGCTTTCTGTGGCCGAGACTGAGCGGAGCGGAAAGCATGCGCGGCGTCTCGACGACCGGTGGACACTAAGAGCTATGGGCAGCAGCGAGGTGGATCGGCCGCTCCGTCGGGCGATGACAAGCTTCTCGGCTTCGCCGACATTATTCCAGCATCGAGCGACGGAGCGCTCGATCCACCTTTAGAATGAGCGCGATCTTCGAATTGGATCACGAGAAACTGGCGAGCGATCCGCGCCTGGCCGAGATTGGCACCGCGCTCGAGTGGTTCTCGCAAATCGATTCCGACGAGTCTTTCAACCGCTACTGCCAGGAAGCCTGCCAGGTATGGGAGAACGAATTTTTTCGCAATCCCATTGGGGAAACTTCCCATCGCTTCTCGGACCTTCTCGATCGAATCGAGCGCCGGGGCCCGGGCGTCATCACGACGGACTGGGGTGGGGTGGTTGTCACGCTGCACGAGCATCCGCGCGTGGAAAAGTTTCTCGTGATCCGGGAAGGCAAATACCTCGCGCTCGAAATTCACGAAGAGAAAGACGAGCGACTTGAAGTGGTAGAAGGCGCTGGTCTGATCCTGTGGCGGCGCCCTGACCAGCGGTCGCTTACCGTCGAAGCGCTAAAGGCCGGCGCGGAGTTTCATCTCAAGCCCGGCATGGAGCATTGCCTCATCGGCACCGAAAACCTGCTCGTCTTTGAACGCTCGATCGATCCAAAAGGAATGGATCAGGATCTCATCTTCATTTTCGAGCCCGCGAGCGCCTGATGAACACCGACTTCTACGCCTTTGGCGAAATCCTCTGGGATTGCCTGCCCTCGGGCAGACACGCCGGCGGCGCGCCGTTCAATGTCGCCGCGCACCTCGCGCAAATCGGCGTCTCGGCGTCGCTCATCTCGTGCATCGGCCGGGATACGTTGGGCGACGAGATTCTGCAGGTGGCGAAGGACAAAGGGGTCAACACGGAGTTCATCACGCGGGCCCGCGTCGGCCTGGGCACCGGGACCGTGTTGGTCACGGTCGATGCAAATGGGAACGCGACCTACGAGCTGGTCCAGCCCGCAGCCTGGGATGAGATCAGGGTCCCGGCCGAAGCGCTCGAAGCAGTCTCGAAATCGCGCGCCTTGATTTATGGCTCACTGGCAGGCCGCTCGCCCTACAATCTCGATCAACTTGCCAAGCTTCTGGAAGTGGAGGGGCCGTTGAAATTCTTCGACGTCAATCTTCGTCCACCCTTCGCGGATCCGCCTCTCGTCATGGAGCTCGCAAAGCGGGCCCATGTCCTGAAATTGAATGATGGCGAAGTGGGTCAGCTCGCTCACTGGTTGCGCACCGGCGACCTGGTGCCGGATACGCCTCGCAGCCGCGACGACATCGCCGCCGCCTGCGCGACGATCGCCGAAGCCACCAACGCTTCGCATATCTGCGTCACCATGGCTGAAGAAGGCGCGGCGATGTGGGATCGCGGGAATCTCATTACCGCGCCGGCTCCGAAGGTTGTCGTCAAGGATACGGTCGGCGCGGGCGACGCATTTATGGCCGGCCTCATGGTCGGCCTTACGCGCGGAGATGAGACGAAGAAAGTCCTGGAAAACGCGTGCCGCCTCGGCGCCTTCGTCGCCTCCCATCACGGAGCGACGCCGTTGTTCCCGGCGGAAATTATCCAGCATTTCAAGCCCGCGTGATGCGCGCTCTATTGCAAGTTGTACACTTCCACCAGGGCCACACCGGTGGTGTTATTTTTTCCGCGCACAATTGCGGTGCTGGGACCGGACGGCAGGGTCGCCACAATCGCCGATTCGAAATCATTGGAAGGCGCGATCGTCGTGGCGCGGACCAGCGCTTCCTGCGATTGCCCGGTCTGGTCGTTAATTTTCCAGTTATCGTTCGTAGCGATAATCGCTCCGTTCGCATCGTACAAGAGCACCGTCGGATCTTGCAGCGCGCCCTGGACCCCGGAGCTGGCCAGCGAAGGCCCAAGGACGCGGACGAGGACCTGTGCTCCCGCGCCGCCGCTGCCCTGGCCGGCGATCAAGCCGGCGATCATGGCGTTGTCATCCGTATCGACGAAGCCACGTGTGCTGATATTCGCCAGCTGCGAGTTGATCGTTGGCGCCAGGTCGTAAACCTCTACGACGCCCACGCCGGTTCCAGCATTCTTGCCGGAAAGGGTCGCGGTGTAAGTTCCCGGATTCAAAGTCATGACGATGGCGGACTCCAGGTCGTTCGACGGAGGAATGGTGGTCGCCTCGATCTCCGCCTGCTGGCTGGTGCTGTCCGATTTTGTTTTCCAGTTGTCGTTGCTCGCCAACGGCGAGTTGCCTTGATGCAGTTCCAAAGTGGGATCGGACAAGGTCCCTGCGACCCCGTTGATCGAAGGACCAATCCCACGAATGATCACGCGCTTCGGATCAGTCCCGGTGACGATGAAACCGGCAATCAGGACCTGCTCGCCGGTGAGCACGCGGGCGCGCGTGGAGAGGTTCACCGTTCTCAGGGTGGGGGGCGCAACGCGGACGTAATAGACATCCTGTTCCCCGTTGAAGGTGGCGGTATAGGCGACATTCCCGCCGCCGAGATCGGAGACGATCGTCATATAATCGCCCATCTTATTCTGGTTAGGATATCCGAGGAAGGGATTGAACGGCTGGCTCACGGCGACGTTGGCCGACCAGGTGTTGCCCCCGTCGCGGCTGTAGGAATAAAACAGCTCCGAGTCGGTATTGTTGGCGGCATTGCGGGTGTCGAGCCAGACAGCATCGAGCCGACCATCTGGCGCCACGGAGAACGTGCCGAACCAATGCCATTTGCTGGAGTTGATGGGGTCGTCATTGATTCGCCGAGGAGCGCTGAAGGTTTGCCCGCTATCGGTGCTGCGCACGAACATCACGTCGGTGCCCGTGGCAGAGCCAAAAGGCTTCAAGCTGGCCAGCATGTAGACGTTGTTATGTGTGCTGGCGCCTGATCGGTCTATCGCGAGGTAAAGCTGACCAGTTATTCCTACGGGATTTATTACCTCTCCGGCGCTGACGTTGCCGCCCATGTTCACTGAGGTCGCCAGGTCGAAGGTCGGCGTAACGGCCGCGTTCTTGGCGTTGGTCGACCGGACGCACCAGATCTTCTCGGCAGGTCCGACACCTGAATCGACCCCGCCGAGGAACAGGTCGCCGTTCGAGTTCACGTCGAGCGTGCCCCAGACGATCTCGTTGGGAACGCTGACGGGATCCATCCAGGTTAACCCGCCGTCGGTCGAGCGACTGAATTGTCTCCCTGGGGTAGGGTTGCTGGCAGTGCTCCACCATTGGTACTGAAATCCGTGGCCCGGGCTGTTTGTGGTATCAATCGCAAACCATTGTTTGTCGCCTCCCGTGGACGGGCCGAGACGCGCCCACGATTGCCCGCCGGTGAGCGAACGCCAGAGGTCGGTCAAAAGCGAACCCGTGAGACTGAGGTAAAAGAAACTCCCCGTGGCATCGGAGGCGAGCACGGGGTCGCTGCGGAAGGTGTTGTCAAGCGCACCAGGGAACGTCCAGGACGTGCCGCCATTGCTTGTGTAGCCATATCCGGCCTTCCGGAAATTGGAGCCAATGCTGTCGAACTGTCGCCAGCCGATGCTCATCTTGGTGCGGTTTGTTGGATCCACGGCAATCGATGGCTCGTTCGCCGCGTCGCCCGTGATGTTTTGACCGCCCGAGGTCACATTGACCTGATAACTCGTAAATGGGCCTTGCTGCGAAATCATCCCCGCCGCGAAAACCCCTTGGCGGAAAATATACATCGGCGCGTCGTCGGATTTTTCGAGATGATCCTCCGGAAGAAACTTGCGAGGCGCGGTCTGGCCGGATGCGACGGCGATTCCCGACAACAAAATCAGCACGGTAAAAAAGCTCGTCATGGAGGTTCGAGGCGAAGTCACGCGGTATAAGTGCATAGCTGAACCTTTTACCCGAAATATGACCGAAAGTCAATATGGGTCATAAGTCATGGCATCGTCACAGAAGCTGAATTCAACCGGCGCGTTCTCGAGGAAGCGCAGGATCCTGGCCGCCCTTCCAATTGACGATCTCGTTGAACGCCGCCACAGCTCGTCCGCTACTGCAGATTGTAAACTTCGACGAGCCCCACGCCGGTGCTGCTGTTCTTCCCGCGCACAATCGCGGTGCTGGACCCCGGCGGTAAGGTCGCCACGATCGCTGATTCGAAATTATTGGTAGGCGCAATCGTTGTCGCCCGCACCAGCGCTTCCTGCGATTGCTGCGTCTGGTCGTTGATTTTCCAGTCATCGTTCGTGGCGATGACGGCTCCGTTCGAGTCGTGCAAGGCGAGGGTGGGATCTTGCAACGCGCCTTGGACGCCGGAGCTGCTCAGCGACGCTCCCCGGACGCGGACGAGGACTTGCGCTCCCGCGCCGCCGCTCCCTTGGCCGGCGATCAAGCCGGCGATCATGGCGTTGTCGTCAGTGTCAACGAAGCCGCGCGTGCTGATATTGGCCAGTTGCGAGTTGGCCGTTGGCGCGAGGTCGTAAACCTCCACCACGCCTACGCCGGTTCCAGCATTCTTGCCCGAAAGGGTCGCCGTGTATGTTCCGGGATTTAGAGTCATGACGATGGCGGACTCCAGGTCGTTCGACGGAGCTACGGTGGTCGCCTCGATCTCCGCTTGCTGGCTGGTGCCGTCCGATTTTATTTTCCAGTTGTCGTTGCTGGCCAGCGCTGTGTTGCCTTGATGCAATTGCAAAGTGGGATCGGCCAAAGTTCCGGCGACCCCGTTGATTGAAGGGCCGATCCCGCGGATGATCACGCGTTTCGGATCAGTCCCGGTGATGATGAATCCGGCGATGAGGACCTGTTCACCCGTCAGCACTCGCGCGCGCGTGGAGAGGTTGAGCGTCTTCAGGGTAGGCGGCGCGACGCGAACGTAATAGACGTCCTGTTCGCCGTTGAAGGTGGCGGTATAAGCGACGTTCCCGCCGCCGAGATCGGAGACGATCGTCATGTAATCGCCCATCTTATTCTGGTTAGGATATCCGAGAAATGGATTGAACGGCTCGCTCACCGCCACGTTAGGCGACCAATTGTTGCCACCGTCCCGGCTGTAGGAATAGAAGAGCTGCGAGTCCGTGTTGTTGGCGGCATTGCGCGTATCGAGCCAGACAGCATCGAGCCGGCCGTCCGGCGCGACGGAAAAGGTGCCGAACCAATGCCACTTGTTGGGATGGAACGGGTCGTCATTGATTTGGCGCGGGGCGCTGAAGCTTTGCCCGCCATCCGTGCTCCGCACGAACATCACCTGGCTTCCGCCGGGAACGCCGTCCAATTCCACGCTGGCCAGCATGTAAACATTGTTGTTGGTGCTGCCGCCCGAACGGTCTGTCGCCAGAAAAACCTGCCCCATGATTCCTTCCGGATTGATGAATTTACCGGCGGTGATCCTGCCACCGAGGTTGACGGGCGTTGCCAGGTCGAACGTCGGAACGACGGCGGCGTTCTGGGCATCACTCGAGCGAACGCACCAGACCTGTTCGAGATTGGAATCTACCCCGCCGAGAAAGAGGTCGCCGTTCGCATTCACGTCGAGCGTTCCCCAAACGATCCCGTTGGGAACGTTGATGGGGTTCATCCAGGTGAATCCGCCGTCGACGGAACGACTAAATTGCCGGCCGCCGTAATTGTTCCCCGCGGTGCTCCACCACTGGTATTGGAAGCCGCTGCCCGGGCCGTTGGTAGTGTCGATCGTGAACCATTGCTTGTCGCCGCCGGTGGCAGAACCCAGGCGCGTGAAGGATTGCCCGCCATTGAGGGAGCGCCACATGTCATCGAAAAAGCTCTGGAGCAGGCTGAGATAAAAGAATTGTCCGGTGGCACTGGAGCCAAGCACCGGATCGCTGCGGAAGACGTTGTCCTGAAGCAAGGCGGGGAATGTCCAGGAGACGCCGCCGTCACTGGTGTAGCCATAGCCGGCCTGCCGAAAGTTCGAGGCGACGCTGTCAAAGTGTCGCCAGCCAATGACCATCTTGTTACGATTTGTCGGATCGACGGCAATCGAGGGCTCGTTCGCCGCATCGCCGACGGTGTTCACGCCGCCGGGCTCGACGTTGACCTGATAACTCGTAAAGGCGCCTAGCTGCGAAACCGTGGCCGCGGAAATTCCTTTCCGGAAAATGTACATCGGAGCGTCGTCATATTTCTCGAGGTGGTCGGTTGCCAGACTCTTGCGAGGCGGGTCCTGGCCGAGAGCGACAGCAACCGGAAGAAACAGAATCAGCGCGGAAAGAAAGCGTGAGCTCAGCCATCCGGGAGCAGTCAGGCGCGATATGAGCATGAACTAACTTTCGCTAAAAAAGTAAATTTCGCCAGACGGATCGAACGTGATTTTAAAAACGTTTCGCCTTCCGCACCGGCGGTGCGATAAATCCTTTCCTCACAAAAAACCCAAGCCCAATGAAACGAACCAAATTCTCTTTCCGATTTGCGCCCAGGAATTCGCTACGCCTCGCACTGTTCACCACCGTCCTAGCGGTTTCGGCCGCCCCGGCGCAGAAGACGCCGGAAGAACGAAAACCAGACGTGTCGGATAAGGCGTTAGTCACGAAACAAACCCCGGCGTCGAAGCCGAAAACAGCCGCGAAGCCGGGCGACAAAAAGGCCGTGAAGCAATACACGATCGAGCAATTCATGGCGACAACGCGCATCGGCGGCGGTTCCTTTTCGCCGGACGAAAAGTCGATTCTCTTTCACAGCAACAAGAGTGGGATTTTCAATGTCTATACAATGCCGGTTGCGGGCGGAGCCGCGAAGCAGCTCACCACCTCGACCAAAGAAAGCACTTATGCAGTCTCCTATTTTCCCGAGGACGCGCGGTTTCTCTACCGCTATGACAAGGGCGGAAACGAGAACGAGCATCTTTACCTCAGGGAACTCGACGGCACCGAACGCGATCTGACGCCAGGCGAGAAAACCAAGGCAAATTTCCTGGGCTGGAGCCAGGACCGGAAGTCGTTCTTTTTCTCCACCAACACGCGGGATCCGAAGTTCTTCGACATTTTCGAAATGAGCATCGCGGATTTGAAGCCGGTGCTGCTCTACGAGGACAAGACCGGCTACCAGTTCGGCGATATCTCGAACGACAAGAAATTCATCGCCTTCGGAAAGCCGGGTAATTCGACCGCGGACTCCGACGTTTATCTCTACAACACCGAGACGAAGGAGATGAAGAACATCACGCCACACGAGGGGATCGTGGACAATGCTCCGGAGACTTTCGACGTGAATTCGAAGTTCCTCTATTTCCTCTCGGATGAAGGAGCGGAGTTCAAATATGTCGCGCGTTACGATCTCGCCACCGGCAAACGCGATGTGGCGGACAAGGCGGAGTGGGATGTTTTCTACATGTATTTTTCGCGCAACGGGAAGTATCGCGTCGTCGCCACAAATGAAGACGCGCGGACGAAGATAAAGGTTTACGACGAAGCCAGCGGAAAGCAGGTCGAGTTGCCGCCGCTCCCCGAGGGTGACATCACCGGCGTCCGGATCTCGGACAGCGAAACGAAGATGTCCTTCTATCATGATGGGGCGCGGTCGCCGGCCAATCTTTACGTTTATGATTTCGCGACGAAGAAGCCGCTCAAGCTCACCGAAAGCCTGAGCCCCGAACTCAACGCGGACGATCTGGTGGAGTCGCGCGTGGTCCGTTACAAATCTTTCGACGGGACTGAAATTCCCGCGATTCTCTATCAGCCGCACGGCGCGACCGCGCAGAACAAGGTGCCGGCCATCGTGCGCGTGCACGGCGGCCCCGGCGGACAAGCGCGCATGCCCTACAGCGCCCCGGTCCAGTTTCTCGTCAACCATGGCTACGCGGTGCTCGACGTGAATAACCGCGGCTCGAGCGGCTACGGCAAGACCTTCTACGTCGCGGATGATCGCAAACATGGCCGCGAGCCGTTGTGGGATTGCGTGGAGGCGAAAAAATATCTGCAAACGCTCGATTACGTCGATGGCAACAAGATTGGCATCATGGGCGGATCCTACGGTGGTTACATGGTCCTGGCCGCGCTCGCCTTTAAGCCGGAGGAATTTGCGGCCGGCGTGGACATCTTTGGCGTCTCGAATTGGGTACGGACACTGCAAAGCATTCCGCCTTACTGGGAATCACAGCGCAAATCGCTCTACGCTGAGATCGGCGACCCAAACACGCAGCTCGACATGTTGCGCGAAATCTCGCCGCTCTTTCACGCGGACAAGATCACCAAGCCGCTCATCGTTTTGCAGGGCGCGAACGATCCGCGCGTGATCAAGCCGGAATCCGACGAGATCGTTGAAGCGATCAAGAAAAAGAACGGCGTGGTCGAGTACGTCGTATTCGAAAATGAAGGCCACGGCTGGACCAAGAAGGCGAACGAGATTCGCGGCAACAAAGCGATCCTCGATTTTCTCGACAAGCACCTCAAGGCCACCAAGACCGCGGCAGCCGGAAAGAACTAGGCGCTGGTTCGCCGTTCTTCTGTAGCCGCTTCGCTGTGCGAAGCGCCGGGAACAAGCGTCGCTTCACTCACGTCGCCCACCAGCCTTCGCGGAGCTTCGGCTTGGCAAGCAGGGCGACGGCTACAGGACTCCCACTTCCACCGGCGACAGATGATGCGTATCTGGACGGTCCATCCGCGCTATCTTGATGGCACAGGGCTGGTGGCGGCGTGGCGGGAAGGATTGCTCGCGCAAAAAGTTTTGCGCGGGGAAACGCGTGGCTACACGCGCCATCCGCAGCTCGCGCGTTTCCGCACGCTGCCGGATCCGGTCGGCGTTATGGCGGCTTATCTCACCGTGCTCGCGAAGGAAGCGGCGCGGCGCGGTTATGCGTTTGATCTAAACAAGATTTCCACGCCGCATTTTGCGGGCAGGCTGGTCGAGACGCGCGGCCAATTGCTTTTCGAATGGCGGCATCTGAAACGGAAACTGCGCGCGCGGTCGCCGCGACTTTATCGACAATGTTGCAGTCTTGGCTGTCCGTCGCCGAATCCGCTTTTCCGGATCGTGCCAGGGCCCGTTCGCGATTGGGAAGTCAGCGCACTTCAATCTCGATCGGCAAGAGATGATTGATCATGTAGGTCCCGCGATCTGGGCTGCGATCGGACGATTGAGTTCTTCCGCGTGAGTCGGTCGCGCGCGCGAGCAACGTATGCCGGCCAGGATTCGCCGGCGTGGGCCACTCGTATTCCCAAAGGCGCCACGCATTTTTCACCGGCTCGCCTGACAGCTTTGCCTCGTTCCAAGTCGTGCCGGAATCGAAGCTGATTTCGACCTTCGTTATATCCGCCTCGCCACTCCAGGCCGCGCCATGAACGCGATAACTGGAATTCGCCGGAACGATCTCACCCCTTTCTGGCCGGGCGATTTCCGCTTTCACCTGTTGTTCGGTGAGAGGCGCAAGAGTCGGCAGAGCGCCGCTGCGGTCCCAGTAGCTGTAATCGAGCGATTGATAAAAACCGTTGAATGGTCTGTCTGTGACGATGATGCGGCGGAGCCATTTCACGGAGGCCATCGCATACCAGCCGGGAACGATCGCGCGGAGCGGAAAACCATGACTGGCAGAGAGCTTTTCGCCATTCATTTCATAGGCGAGCAGGACATCCGACCGCGCCTTGCCGAGCGGAAGACTGCGGCAAAACGAGATTTTCCCGGCGGGCTTCGGCGTTTTATCGACCTCTCCTTCGTCCGCGCCCTCCAGGATCACCTCGATGGCGTTTGCTTTGATCTTGGCTCGCGCGAGCAAGGCCGAAAGGGGAACGCCGGTCCATGAGGCGTTCCCGACTGCGCCGAGCTCCCATTGCACGCCTTTCACTTTCGGTTCCAGAAAAATGCGATTGTTGCCCGCGCATTCGAGCGTCGCCGCGATGGTGCGCGATTCCATCGCGACCAGCTCGTCGTAACTCAGCTCAAAAGGCGACTCGACTTCGCCCTCAACCTTGAGGCGCCAATCCTCCGCCGCGATTTCCGGAATCGGAAAGTGGCACCGAACGTAGAACAATTCGTTCGGCGTGATGAAGTCCGTTGCCGCCGAGAATGGCATCTCGAGATTGAGCGGTTCCTGTTCGCGGACGATTAGACCATCCGCAGTGACGGGCGGCGCATGACTTGCCACGGCCGAGGCAGTTTGGGTCATTTTTCTACCGGTAATTTCGCGGCTTTCCAAGCGTGGAAACTCCCCGGCAGATTGCGCACATCGGCGAAGCCTTCCTGTTGTAGCAGACTCGCGGCGAGGCTGGCGCGGTAGCCGGTCGCGCAATAGACGAGGACGGGGCGCTCCTTGTCGAGCTCGTTCGAGCGTTTGATGAGCTGCGGCAGAAAGATGTGCGTTGCGCCGGGAATGCGGCCGTTCTTCCATTCCGCGGGCCCCCGCACATCGACCAGTTGCAACCCATTCCGCGACGCCTGGAGTTCGTGAATGGTCATCTGCGGCAGCTCCCGGAGCGCGTAGCCGGCATTTTGCCACGCGCGCATTCCACCGACCAGATAGCCGGCGAATTTCGTGTAGCCGGTTCGGACAAAAAGCTGCGCGACTCTTTCAACATCGCCGTCGCTTTCGAGGACAAGCAGGATCTGTTTCTCGGGATCGAGCAGCCAGCCGGCCCAGATCGAGAGGATGGGAGAGGCGGCGATATTGAGCGCGCCTTCGATATGGCCACCGCCAAAGGCGAGCATCGATCGCGTATCGACAAGCTGCGATTGTTTCTCCTCGACCAGTTGCTTGAACGTCGTGGGCGCGAGCGCGGGAATGATCGGCAAACGCCCCAGCACGTCCGGCCCAGCGGCGTTCACTTTCTTCATCCGTTTGTAATAGGTCGGCTCCGGCGGCGGAGTGGAGAGCGCATAATCGACAAAGGCCTGCCGTTCATTCCGCTGGTAATACGGATTGAAGCGCTTCTCGTAACCGATCGTGCTGTCGAGCCGCTCGCCTATGTCGGCGCCACACGGCGAGCCGCTGCCGTGCGATGGATAGATGATCACGCCGTCGTGCAGTTTCCCGTAGAAATCCCAGAGCGTGTCGTAAAGCTGCGAGGCAAGCTTGTCCGCGTCGCGGCCGAGTAAATCCGGGCGGCCCGCGGAACTGACGAAGAGCGAATCGCCGGTAAACACCCCCCATGGTGCTTCCGGATGATCTTCCTCCGCGGCGACATAACTGACGTGCTCAGGCGTGTGTCCCGGCGTATGGCGAGCCGTGAGAATGAGCGAACCGAACCTGAATTCGTCTCCATCCTTCACTGATTCCCGCTCGAAGCCGTACTCGGCGGCGGCTTCACTGCTCGTGTAGATCTTGGCCCGGCCGGTGCGATCGGCCAGCTCGCGCGAGCCGCTGACGAGATCGGCGTGAATGTGGGTTTCGAATATGTGGGTAATGGAGACGCCGTTCTTTCGCGCCAGTTCGAGATACACTTCCACGTCGGGCCGCGGATCGATCACCGCGGCGGTGCCTTCTTCGTCATCGCCGATCAGGTAGGAGATCGCTGCGATGCCATCGGTTAGAACGCGTTCAAAGATGAGAGACATAAGCTTTCAACATCTATACAGCGGGAGACCGCCGGCTGTCTTTCCCAAATTCAGGGGAATTGCCGGCCGCGTTTTGATTCGGTCCGCGTTGGCGGCGGATGCGCCGCAGTGGTGATGGTGTGATCAATCGCGGCCTGCAACGGCGTTACCGCATGAGTGGCCCGATAATGCTTTGTGGCCAGACCCAGGACGAACGCGAGCAAGACAAAGCAAACGGTTCGCTTCTCCTCCGGCGTCAGGACAAAAATCTGGCGGCGAACTTGTTTGGGAGCGGGCCGTTTCACTTCGGCCGGCGCCTCCCATGCAGGGACCGACATTTTGTGGCAATGAGGAGCAAACTCGCTACCAGCGTCCTGGGGGAACACCGCCGCATGGAACTTCTCTTAGCAAGAGGCGCCCGCGCAGGTCGAGCGCGGAATTCCTATCTGGTAATCGTGCTCGTGCTCGTGATCGATTGTCGTCTGTAGCCGCGTCCCTGTGGGACGCGTGAGAGGGGGCCCGCCACAAAAGACTGGAGCCTTCGCCCGCAGTTGAGGACAAGCCCGAGCGGCCCACAGGGCCGCTGCTACAGCCGATCGAGCACGAGCACGAGCACGAGCATGAGGAAGACATTACCGGCCCATCGGCGTCGTCACTTCCGTCCCGGCGGGCGGAGTGAAGTCGAAGGTTGAAGCCGGAATCGGCGCTCGGTTTTCATTCGAGTAAGTCGTGACGAGCCGGTCCCCATTCGGCTGCACCATTTCGGTGCGCAGGACCTGCAATTCGTTGTCTTTTCGAATGTTGAAAGCCTAGACGACGCTGTTCATGGCCCAGCATTGTATATGTCGTACGTCTCCGACTCCAGTTGGCCGGACTCGTGCACATAAGGCACCAGCGCTCCGTCTTTGAAGTAATACGGTTGCTTGAGATAATGACCCTGCCCCAGGGAATTCGAATAGCAGACTGCTAGAAACGAAGCATTGGTTCCCTTAAGCCAATCATCCACGCAAGGCCCACAAATGCGATATTGCCTGTTCAGTGCGTCGTGCAGGGCGTCGGCAGAAATCGGGATTGTCGCGAGGGGGAGGGGTTGTTCTTTTTTCCCGGGGATTACAGAAAGAAAGCCTCCACTCCAGAGGTACGATTCTGATTGCTTATCAAATTGAATAGCACAAACACCCAATGCTGGCTGTTCGTTGTGCGTGATCAAAAACGGGACGTAGTCGCGCGTGCCGTCCTCGGAGCGAATTCCATGTCGGGCCGCTGGATTCTCTTTCCCTCTTTCTTCTGTAGGGCGCGGCCTGAAAACAATCTCCAGGATCGGGCTGTACTGATAATTCAGCTGATCATTCACAGCCTCAAGTTGGGCTTCGGAGGACTGTCGGAGTTTATGTGTCTCGAAGCAGTAGTAAAAAATAAGGAGTGCAATTGCGACTTGAATGACATTCGTTGGGCGAAAGAATTCGCCGACGTAAGACAGCATGCGTTGCCAAAAGCGTTTCAGCATTGGGGGAAAGCTCTCGATTTAGCAAATCCCTAACCATTGTGTCAAGCGGCTCTTTGTAGAACGTCTACTCTTCACAATATCTCGCGGCACCAGCTGGTAAATGGGCGGCTAAGCGCGCAAATAACCCGCAGACTGCGGTCTGGGTATGCCCGTTCTTTGAGGACCCAATAAGGCTTCGCGTACGTTGCAGCCGAAATCTCAGATTACCGGCCCATGGGCGTCGTCACTTCCGTCCCGGCGGGCGGAGTAAAGTCGAAGGTTGAAGCCGGAATCGGCGCTCGGTTTTCATTTGAGTAAGTCGTGACGAGCCGGTCGCCATTCGGCTGCACCATGTCGGTGCGCAGAACCTGCAATTCGTTATTCAACCTGATGCCGAACGTCTGAATAAACCTCTTCATGGAGGGATTGCGCGGCAGAAGCTGGAGCTGATACCCATCGGCCTCCTTCGTGGCCGTGATGTTGTAGGTGGCCTCGACATTTTCCAGATTCAAACTCGCCGTGATCGCCGAAATGCCGGCGTCGAGTGGGGAACGACGTCCCAATTCGTAGCGCTCGGCGGACTTGAACTTCGGATAGTAAATCCAGAGCACCTGGCCGTTGCTGACCGTGGTGCTGGGCGAGCTGCCCTTCGCTTCCCGGCGAAATTTGTTCGGCGCCTGGAACCAGAGCTTGCCGGAGCTGGCGATCGGTTTGTTCAGCATTTTGACGCTCTTATCCTCTTGAAAATCAGCCTGCATCTGAGGAGCTGCGGCGCGTTTCTCGCGGATGCGGCCGAGGAGGGTCTTGAGATCGGCGGGTGAAAGCGGTTCAGCGTGGAGGAGCGGAGACGAGAGCAAGAGGAAAAGCCCGGTAGTTAAACAGGCAGAACGAATTTTTCGAGGGTGATTAAACATTTTCAGGTTCTTGGACGCGTGGTTGCAGAGATTCTTCGCGCCACGACTTCGGTTCAGCCGCAGCGGCCGCGGGTAAAGTAAAAAAGATCGTCGCGACCAGGCTCCAGAACAAGCCAATCGCGCAGGCATACCCCAATCCTGTCAGCGTGGGATTATTCGCGATGCCGAGCGCACCGAAGCCGCAGATCGCGGTTAGCCCGGCGAGAATAACCGGTTTCACCACACCGGCCACATCGTGATCGAGTTGCCGGGCTTTCTGCCAGACGAGGAGCACATAGATGCCGTAATCGACGCCGATCGCCAGGACGAGCCGAAACGCCAGGACGTTGAGGAGGTTGAGCGGCAGGTGGAGCAGTTTCATCGTGGCGATCATGGCGCACACGGCCATGGCGAGCGTGGCGATCTGGATCAGCCACAGGCGCCAATCGCGATAAAGCAGCGCGAGCAAGGTCGCGTCGAAGAGCGCCATCAAAGCGCTGATGAGGACGAGCTGTCGTTGGGACCACGGTACCAGATCGGTCAAGGTGAAGCTCCAGCCGGAAAGGACCATCGGCACGCCTTCCACCGGAAGCTCGCGCTGCAACATTTCCTTTTGCTCTTGCGTCGCCACCGGCTTGTGGGTCGTGACGAATCCCGTTGTGAGGAGCGGATCGTGCGCGAAGTAACGATCGACCAGAAACCACCAGCTCGAGTCTTGCGGCAACTGGGTCCGCCAATCGGGGAGGGGAACGGAAGGATCTGCGACGCCTCGCAGTTGATCCAGCAGGACGAAGGCGGAATCGAAAGTATCACGGTTGAAGCCTTCGGCGGCGATCGCGGCTTCAAGGGTCTCGCGGGTCGCCTGAAAATCGACCGTCTGCAATTTTTCCCGGTTTGTCTGCAATCGGGCCGGCGAGAGTGCGAGCGCGGCCGGGGTCGAGAAGCTCTTGATCTTGCCCGCGACCTGCAACTGGTTCCATTCCGGGGCGACTTTATGCCAGTAATCGTGCAACTGTTGGGCGTTCGCCGCCTTGACAATGCCGATGACCGGCTCCCACCGGGACGGCATTTTCTCCATGATCGTCTTGAGCGCGTAACCCGCATCGCTGCGCTTGGGCGCCATTGACTGCGTGCTGACATCGAAGATGATCGGGGGTTTCGGCGAGAGAGCGACGGCGGTGAGAATGAGCAGGGCCGGCACGGAAATCCAAAGGATGGACGCTGGACGGCGAACGATCCAGCGCACGTACTTTTTCACGAGCGCAAACATCCAATCGTTCCGCGGCCTCGAACTCTTCCGCGGCAGAAAAAGAAAGAACACCGTCATCATGAAAATGCCGGCGAAGAAGATGCCGAGGGCGGTGAGCACCCCGAGCTGGGTGAACCCCTGGGACCCCGCCAGCATTAACGCCAGGAAGCCAACGGCCGTCGTAAGTGCTCCAAAGAAAATAGCGTTCCCCAGACTCCGGACGGCTTCGCTTACGGCCCCGGGATGATCGATGCCTTCATCGCGCGCCTGTTGATAACGGCCAAAAAGCAAAATCGCGAAATCGACTCCAAGGCCGATCAGGATCGCGCAGAATCCGATGGTCACCCCATTGAGTTGACCAAAAATAAGTGCCGCCGACGCCAGAGCGACGAGGCAGCAGAGCAGCATCGTCAGACCCATCCCAATCAACGGCAGCCAGCGATGAAAGCCAATGTAGAAAACCCCGCCAACCAGGGTAATTGAGGCGAGCAGCGTGACCACGATGTCATGTCGCATACTGAGCGAAATCTCAGCGACGTAAGCGGCGCGGCCGGTCACGAGGATTTGGAGCGGCCCGCCATCCCAGCCTTGCTTTGCGCTTTCTTGAAATGCCTTAACCTCACGCATCAATTTCTGGCAATCGGTTGGGCCGAGGCTTTGTTGATTCGTGACGGTGATGAAGACTCGCATCGTGCGGTCGGGTGAAGTGAGGGGCTGGTCGTCCTCGATGGCCGAGTTGCTCGCGAAAGGTTTCAGGGCGGGTGCGATGACCCCGAGCGGGTCCAGTCCCAACTCGATCTGGGGACGGGGCGACCCCGCTTCCAGTTCGAAGTGCAGCCGATGCAACCGTTCCCGCATTTTCTCCGGCAGCAAAAGCGACACCGTTTCATTGAAGACGCCCGGTTCGAGATTCAGGAGCAGCGGAACGGCGATCGACTGCAAATCGCGAATGCCTTCAGGAGTTTCCATCGGCACGCCGGCCAGCACGCGCGTGCACCAGGGCTGCTCCCGCAAATTTTGAGCGAACTGCGGCGCGAATTCTTCCAGCTTGTCAACGTCCTCTGGCTGGGAGACGAGCGCGAAAGTCAGGTCTCGCACCTGTGCGAAATCGCGGTTGTAAATCTTCAGGCCTTCGACCGATTCGAATCCGCTGGGCAGAAGATTCAGCACTTCGCTATCGAGCTTCATCCGCGTGACCAGGACGTAGACCGACGCGGCGGAAATCAGCGCG
Source organism: Chthoniobacterales bacterium (assembly GCA_035630155.1). GTDB lineage: Bacteria > Verrucomicrobiota > Verrucomicrobiia > Chthoniobacterales > UBA10450 > AV80. Next base: position 8,365 of record DASQLH010000336.1, on the reverse strand, counting down.
ACCGCAGACCAGACCGCGCCACGCCGCTGCGTGACGAGATAAACAATGAGGGAATGAAGGCGCATGAAAAGTCCTGACGGCAGCCGCGACGCTCGCGTTTCAACCCGCCAAGGTCAAAAGCGGAAAACGAAAGTTTCGTCGCCGGCGGAATGTTGGACCGACGCTTTTTGGCCCGACGCCATGAGCTTCTCGCGCAATTGCAGCCACTCGCGCAACCGCGCTGGCGCCTGCGCGCTCGGACCCGACCAACCGCCGCGGGCGAGGGGACCTTTCACACTGGCGAAATTCGCGTCCTGGCGCACGTGCAAGAGCGTCACGCCGGGACCTTTCGAGAAGGTCAATTCGAAGTCGCCGCCTTTGGAAAAGCGGACAAGCACCTCGCCGATCAACGAAGTCCGGGTCCCTTTATACAAGAGCTGGCCGTTGCGGGATTGCCAGTCCCGGGCTGGATCGGAAAATTGATGGCTACTGGTGGTGGCGCAGCTGCTCAGGGCCAGCGCGAAAAGAAGGATAGGTCCTATATGTCGTATCCGACTCATATAAACCATCACGCCACCGCCAGCTCGCGGGCCGCCTTCTGCGGGATGAGCGTTCGCCTTGGACAGAGCGGGATGTAACGTTGCAGCCGCACCAGCATATAAAAAATCCACATGCGCCACCGGATCGCGAAATCGGTGCCGGCGTTGCCGCCGAGGACGGCGTTCACGGCCGGGGGGATTTGGAAAATGTTCTGCGGATGGAGGAAGACCTCGATGAATTCCTTCGAATACCAGGCATCGACAAAGCGAAGGTAAACATCCATCGCCTTGTTGATGTTGCGCTCGTAGCGCGCGAACAACCTCTTCCGCTTCGCCGGGCGATCCAGCACTTCATGGAGAACATCCGCCGCCTGCTCGCCCGCCAGCACCGCGAGGAATACGCCGCTGCTGAATACGGGGTCGATGAACCCCGCCGCGTCGCCCGCCAGCATCCAGCGATCGCCTGTCATTCGCGTGGTCCGATAGGAAAAATCGGCAGCGCTGCGGACTGGCGTTACTCGTTCCGCCTGGCGCATGGTGTCCATCAGGATGGGCTGCTCTTCAATCGCCTGCTCCAAAAATTCCTCGGGGCTGAGCCCGGACTGTTTTAACACTGAACCATCCAGAACCACGCCTACGCTGGTGCGGGTCGGCGTCAGCGGAATGACCCAAAACCACCGGTCGATGGCGCGCACCATGCGGGTAAGGGTGCCGTCGCGGCCTTCCGCGCGCGTCATCCCATCGTAATGCGCGAAAACCGAAACCTTTTGGAGATGCTCGTAATTCTTCTTCAGCTTGAATTTCGCGCCGAGAATCGAATTGCGGCCGCTCGCGTCGATCACATAGCGCGCCCGGAGCTGCTTCGGGCCCCGACCGGAAATCTTTAGCATTACTTCATCGGGAGAAAACTCGACCTGGTCCACGCCGGTCTCCTCGCGCACTTCCGCGCCGTTCTCCGCTGCGTGATCGAGCAGGAGCTTGTCGAAATCTGCGCGCGTGACCTGATAGGAGCGGTCCGTTTGCGAGCGAAAACCGTCTTCGAAATAAAACTTCACGCCGTCACCGCCGCACGCGCCGTACATTTCGCCGCCGAATTTTTCCATGAAACCGGCCTGCGCAAATTTCTCGTGCAAACCGAGCCGGGTGAAAGCCTGCATGCTAAACGGCAGGAGCGACTCGCCGATATGAAAGCGCGGAAACTTTTCGCGCTCGAGCACCACGACACGGCGACCGGCGCGCGCGAGCAACGCGGCCGCGGTGCTGCCTGCCGGCCCGCCGCCAATTATCGCCACGTCATACATTTCGCCGCTCATTTGGGTCACCAAGGTAGCAAAGTTCCGGGGGAAGCAAAGATTGGAACATAGGCTTTCAGCCTGTGCGCCCAGCGGACATTTTGTCCGCTGCAGTGCTTTAAGGACAGCGGATTAGAAATCCGCTGGGCGCACAGACTGAAAGTCCATGTTGCGTGCCCGAGGCAGGACGCTAGCGCATTACGGGCAGACCGAACTTCGACCGAAACACGGCGTAATGATCGCGCGGCATTTGGACCAAAATCGGACGGGCGGCCGGATCGAGCCATCGAATCAATTTCACGAGGTCCTTCTCCGGCATGGCCGTGCATCCGGCGGTCGGCGAGGAGGAATTTTTCCAGATGTGAAAAAAGATCAGCGAGCCGGCGCCTGGTATCGCCGTGGGATTGTGATCGACCACCAGGCCCCACTTATAGAGATGATCGTCCCGCCGCATTTTTTCTGAGCTGCGCCAATCGACTCGCGGGACCTTGGTGCAATCGACCAGCTGGTTGTAATAACGCGACCGGGGATCATCGACACCTTCGATGTTTTTCGTGAGAGGCAGGTAGGGCAGTTTCATCGAGGCTGCGGATTCGGCCGGCGCATACCCAAAGGCGGTTCCCAAATGGAAGACGCCGGCCGGCGCTTTGTTGTCGCCTTCAATTTTGCGCGGCTTCGGTTCAGGATCCGCGTTCACCACACCGCGCCCCCAACCGAGACCTTTTTTCCCGAGGACCACAGGGACCTCCGCGCCGCGCGCCCTCCAGGCGCCGCCCGCGTCAGCGCGCTCGAACGCGCGAAGGACCCCGGTCGTTGAATTCCAATTCGATGAGACGACGACAATGCACTGACGGGAACGGCGCAAAGGATTCGCCGCAGCGTGCGCCGTTCCAGCTGACAGCGTGAGCACGAGTAAAAGTATATTCCACATTCGGGTCATGGTCAGCGCGCTCTAACCGGTTTCACGTTAAATTGCCCTCACTGGCGCTTCGCGTCCGTCTCTCCCAAGGGGAGAGAAAGTGAGAGAGCGGTTGCCTTCTCCCCTTGGGAGAAGGCCAGGATGAGGGCAGAATCGAGATCGGTTCCCCAGCTTCATTTTGCCGAGCTTAACGGTCCTCGTTCCCAAGCTCCAGCTTGGGAACGCACTTGTCTTCGAAGCTGTGCTTCGCAGTCGATGCGGTGCGATTAGCTCGGCATTATCGAAGCCGGAGCTTCGGAGACAGTATGCATTCCCAAGCTGGAGCTTGGGAACGAGGGTGGAAAAGGGCAGTGCCCGCTCGGTGGTTCGGGTCCTGGTCAGCGTGCTCTAACCTGTTGCCCTCACTGGCGCTTCGCGTCCGTCTCCCAAGGGGAGAGAAAGTGAGAGCGGTTCCTTCTCCCCTTGGGAGAAGGCCAGGATGAGGGCAGAATCGAGATCGCTTCGCCAGCTTCATTTCGCTGAGCTTTATAATGAGCAGCGACCGCCCGGCAGGAAAGGAAACTATGGCGGGAGCGCTGGCCCTGGTTGCCAACCCGCGCGCAGGCACGGTAAGTTCGCGCCCAATGCCGTACGACGCCTTCATCAGCTATTGCTCGGAAGACAAGAAGATCGCCGACGCGGTCTGCGGCACGCTCGAGGCCAACAAGATCCGGTGCTGGATCGCGCCGCGCGACGTGGGCGCGGGACGCACCTGGGGCTCGGCCATCGTGGAAGCGATCGGCGACAGCGCGGTGATGGTGGTAATTTTCTCGAAGCACTCGAACGGGTCGCCCCAGGTCATGCGCGAGATCGAGCGCGCGGTCCACAAAGGAGTCTCGATCATTCCTTTCCGGGTCGAGAACGTCGTGCCTTCGAAGGACCTCGAATATTTCATAAGCAGCTGTCACTGGCTCGATGCCATGAATCCGCCACTCGAAAATCATATAGCCGAGCTGGCCCAGGCGATTCTGGCGTTGCAACGCCGCGCCACACCGGCGCCCGATGTTCCCCGCGCGGACCCAGCTAAACCGCGAAAGCGCCGCGTCGCGCTTTGGGCATCTCTCGCGCTGGCCGCCGCCCTCGCCATCGGCGCCGGCTTGTGGTTCTTCCCGTTGAAAGGGAAGCAGGCCGCCACGGTCCAGCTCGAAAGACCGGCGCCGAACGCCTCGATCGTCGGCCCGCTTTTCCTCTCCTGGAACACGAAAGATCTTCCGCAGGAGAATCTTTCCTTTGAGGTTTCGCTCGCGCCGGAAGGCAAGCCGCCAATTCTGCAGCGCACCGCGCGGAACTCGATCGTCCCACAGGGCCTCGAAGGCAAAGTGCGATGGAAAGTGCGACCGATCTGGCAGAGCCCAGGGCAGAAAGAAAAGTTTGGCGCATGGAATCCGGAACAGACCTTCATTTATTACCCGAGCGCGTTGAACCGCATCATCGCGACGCGCACGATCCATGTCGGCATAGCCGAGCCGGATGATTTTTTTGTTAAGCAAAAAGACGCGGAACTGACCGGCTACGAGATCGATTTGCTCCGCGAACTCGGCGCGCGCATCCTGGCGGCGCACGGGGTCTCCGCCACACCGAGGATCACTTACACGCGCCGCATTTGGGGAGAAGAATTCTTCCGCTTGCTCGAGCGTGACGGTGCGGTCGACCTCCTGGCCTCGGCCATTTCCATTGTGCCCGAGCGGGAGAAAAACTACGGATTGCTCTTTACTGAAGCGACGCTGGCTTTTCCGCAGACTATGATTGCGAAACCGGGCGTGAAACCATTTGCCGATGGGAAGCTTGTCCTGGGGCGCATCGGCGCCGTGGAAAAAACGACTAACGAAGAGCTCGCCCGAAAGGTTCTCGGTGAAGCGGCGAAGGAGCGGTTGGCGCTTTATAGCGGAAGCGGCGCCTACGACCGGATGCTGGAGGAATTGGTGGCCGAGCGCATCGACGGCGCACTGATGGACAAACCGTATGCGTTTCAAAAGGTGCCGGCCCTTCGCGAGTCCATCGGCGCCGAGCTTGCGTTGACCGACATCACGCCCGAAATGATGCCGGGCATCGAGCTGGAGAAAATGGGCTTTGCGGTGCGGAAGAGCGACCGCGCACTTTTGCAGGAATTGAATCAGCAGCTGGCCGCGACCGCCTCTGGACGAGAGGGCGTTCTGAGCAAATTAATCCCCGGCTGGAGCAATTAAACGCCCGCGATATTCCCTCCTTGTAGCCGCGGCGCTATGTCGCCGCGTTTCCCGAGGCGCGCCGACATAGCGGCGCGGCTACAGCACTTGCTACCTTCCCGGAACGGCACTAACAAACGGCTGCGATGAAAATGATCGATCGCTATATCAGCCGGCAGCTTTTCGTGAACCTTTTGTTCGCGATCGCCGTGCTGAGCTTTGTCCTGGTCCTGGGGAACGTTTTCCGCAAGCTCCTCCCGCTCCTGGTCAATCACGATTTGCCCGTGGAATACGTCGTCGGTTTTATTGCCTACGTCCTCCCGTTCTCGCTCATTTTCACGATCCCCTGGGGACTGCTCACCGCGGTCCTGCTCGTCTTCGGCCGGCTCTCGGCGGATAACGAGCTGACAGCGCTTCGTTCCAACGGCGTCAGCATCACGCGCATTTGCGTCCCGCTCGTTTTCATCGCGCTCCTCTGCACCGCGGCCTCCCTTTGGCTCAACGTCCACGTCGCCCCCGCCGCCCAGGAAGAAATGCGCGCCACGGTTTTCAACCTCGCCACCCGCAATCCGATGGCCCTCTTCGGCAGCGATCAGGTCATCGACCAATTTCCCGGCCGCAAAATTTATGTCGGCAAGAAGGACGGGAACAAGCTTGAGAACATCCTTGTCTTCGAGACGAACGAAGAGGCGATGCCAATGAAAGTGACGCACGCGCGACTCGGCATCGTGGAGACCGATCTGCCGAACCGCCGCATCCTGATGCATCTTTATAATGCGCGCTACCAGCAGCGCGATGAGATCGATCCTTACGATCTCCGCCGGATGCGCGACGGAGTGAACGTTGCCGAGGGAACGCTGCCGATCAGCCTGCAAGAGCTTTACGAAAAGGAAAAGCGCCGCGCCAGCCGATCGATGCTTTCGCTCGAGCAGCTCCTGGAACAATTAAAGAACGACGACCCCAAGATGCGCAGCTCCAGTCGCACCGAGATCAATAAGCGCTTCTCCTTCCCGATGGCCTGTCTGGTCTTCGCCCTGGTTGGCGTGCCGCTCGGCATCACCGCCCACCGCCGCGAAACCTCCTTCGGATTCGCCGCCAGTCTCGTCATCGGCGTTTTCTATTTCCTCTTCATCATCGTCGCCGACACCCTCCGCGCGAATGCGAAGCTCCACCCCGAGCTTCTCGTCTGGTTCCCAAACGTGTTGTTTCTCGCGCTGGGCATCTGGCTGTTTTGGCGGGTCAGCCGGCAGTAGGAATTCGCCTGTAGCCGCGCTGTGTGAAGCGCATTGGAGACGGCACGCCTTCGTGCCGTGGTTTTGGAGCGATGTCCGCTCCCACCGGCCTGAGGGCAGGCCGGCTCCAAACGTCGCCCACAGGGCGACGGCTACAGGAGGTCGCCCTCCGGCATTTGGTCGCTGATGATGAAGAATTTCTTGAGGATGGCGCGGCCGAAATTAGTCGTGAGGGCAACGTCGGCGGCGTCGCGGCCGCGGGCCATGACGATGCGGCCGATCCGGGGAATGTTGTGCCGGGCGTCGAAGGTATACCAGCGATCGCCGAGATAGACTTCGAACCAGCCGCTGAAATCCATCGGGAGCACGACCGGCACGCCGATGTCTCCCATGTAGCCGGTGACGTAGCGCGCGGGGATGTTCATGCAGCGGCAGAACGCGAGCGCGAGATGGCTAAAGTCGCGGCAGACCCCGCGCGGATCGTTGTAAACGTCGAAAGCGGACTTGGAGGCGTCGGCGAAATGGTAGCCAAAGGTGATGTGGTTGTGCACCCAATCGCAGATGGCTTTGACGCGCGGCCAGCCAGGCGCGGTGGCGCCAAAGAGCTGCCAGGCGATGTCGGAAAGCTTGTCCACTTCGCAATAGCGGCTGGTGAGCAGAAACGGGAGAGTGTCGCTGGGCAGGTCCTCGACGCGATTCTGGATGGCGTCGGGGGCTTGGTCGTCGTGTTTGCCGCTGTCCTCGATCAAGGCTTCGAGCGTGAAGCGAATGTTCCCGGCGGGGGCGAAGACTCGGGCGCAACGGTTGCCATAGAGATCAGTGAAATCGGTGAGCGGGATGTCCGGCTCGACGACGATTTTTTCCGGGGTGCGGAGGTCGGCCTGGCGGGAGGGATGGACGTAGAGCATCAAGATTATCGGCGTGGGGCCGTAGAGCTCGAACTCAATATCGAAACCGATTTTAATGATCATAAAAAGCGAAGGGCAGGGAGGAAGCGCGCGGAAGATACTTCCGTCAGCGAAATAAGAAACCGATTTTCTGGGGGTGTGCTGACGAATGATGACGGGCATGGGAGCGAGGCGGGGTCTCCTCTCCAACGGCCTGAGGGCAGGCCGTCTCCATTTGGAGCCGGCACGCCCTCGTGCCGGAGAAGGCTAACTACGCGGCCGAACCGAAATCGGCGGTCACGGAAAGTTTCTCGGCGACGGCGAGCTGGACGTCGCGGAGGCGGACTTCGCCGAGCGGCAACGACATGAGAGGGAATTCGCGGCCGTCGATCTTTTGCAGGTGCGGCTTCAGGACGCCGCAAGCGACGCTCGCAATGGCGCCGTCGCCCGCGCATTCGAGGCCGGAGATCCGCGCGTTGAGCTCTTCATCGAGATCGAGCTGGCCGGTGATCCGAATCGACGCGCTCAGAAATAATTTTTTCGCGCGCAAACGAACTTCGGCCGCGAGCGACCGGGAGCTCTTCGATCGCAGGATCAATTGCACGCTGTCGATCGTGACGCCGTGTTTGGCAGCTTCGGTCTTCGCGACTTCGGCAATAAGCGCTTCGAGATCGGAGGGCGAGGCGGAGATCTCGATGTGGCCCTTGGCGGCGTTGTGGAGAAGCAGGAGGACGTTGCCGCCGGCATCCCTGGCCTGATGGAGGCTTACCGCCGTTGCGGAGAGGGCGAGGTCGATGGCCGCGGGACCGATCGAGAGCGCGGAAGCGTTGATGCTGAGCGAATCGACGTCGAGAGCGGGGGTTGGTTTGCCGGAGAGAGAAGGAATCGAAGGGGGTTTTCCACGAAGCTGGGCGCCATCCAGGGAAACGTTGATTTTTGCGAGGCGTGGATAGGAAGCGTCGCGGATGGTGACCGGATCGCTCGTGACGATGAATAATTCGCGGAGGCTTTCGTTGAGCGAGCCCTGAAGAGCAGAGGCGCTGGAAGGAAGGGTGGAAGTCTTGAGTGGAAACATCGGAAACGTCCAACGTCCAACGTGCAACGCCCGACGTCCAACCAGGAAAGCGGGGGGCCATTCCCGCCGCTGAGGTAACAAAGCATTTGCATTTCCGGCCCGTCTGGCTACTTTCCGCGTTCCTTTATGGCGAAAACGTCCTGGATTAATCGCAACGAACGCAAGCGCGCGACCGTGAAAAAATACGCGGCCCTCCGTGCTGAGCTCAAGGCGAAGAAAGATTACATGGCCCTCTCCC
>DASQLH010000335.1:0-15001 GCA_035630155.1 Chthoniobacterales bacterium | reverse complement strand
GGAGCACCTTCGTAATCGACGGCGCTGGAAAGATCGCCGCGATCTTTCGCAAAGTTAAGCCCGAAGAGCACGCGGCGATTGTGCAAGAGGCGTTGAGCAAACTCGCCTCCGGATGAAAGAACTGTTGCGGACTCGGGCAACCGATGCTTGCGTTGCGCTCCGGGAAACCGGCATGCTGATCAAACATCTATGGGCTCCCTGAAGAAACGTCGAAAAGCGAAGATCTCCAAACACAAGCGCCGCAAGCGCATGAAGGAGAATCGCCATAAGAAACGTTTGCGTTACAAGTCATAGCCCTCGCGCAGGACTCGTTAGGTGCGGCCTTGGTTTGCGCCTCCGCCGTCCAGCCGCTAGACTCCTGGAAATGATCTTCGGGAAGAACGGGAGCGTCATATCTCTCCGGCACCTTCTTCTTTGCGCGGCTTTTTTTTCTTTTTCCGAGGCGACGGCCGCCAGTTCCCCGGTTCCGGCGCCTCGCGCGGAAACGGCGACGAAGGCTCCCATTCCGAAAAAATCCGCATCCCAGGATGACTCGTTCATCCTCACACCGGCGAAGGATCTCGCCCTCCAGCCTGCTAACGTGCGCAAAGCCGATGCGCTCGCCGACTTCGTCGAAGGCACTCGCCTGGAAGAAAACGCGGACATGGAGAACGCTCTTACCGCGTATCAAAAAGTCCTGACTTACGATCCGGGGCTGTCCGAGCTCGCTTTGCGCGTCGCCGCTGTCCTGAGCCGCTACGGAGATTATCCCCGCGCCATCGATGTCTTGAAGGATGCAATCAAGGAAAATCCGAAAGAAGCCGCGCCGTATCTGCAACTCGCATTCATCTACGCTAAATACCTGAAGAAGACCGACCAGGCGGTGAAGTATGCGAACCAGGCGATCGTCCTCGATCCGCTCAACATCGAAGCCTACCAGCGTCTTTACGAAATCGAAACCAGCGGGGGTAAACCGGAAAAGGCGCTGTTGGCCCTGGACCGGGCGGCCACTGTAAAAACCGAAGATCCCGCCTTCTGGGTCCGCCTGGGAAAACTTTACGCCACCATCGTTTTCAAGACAGAGCCGGAACCGCGGCCGGAAGAGATCAAACGGGTGAACGGATTCTTCGAGAAAGCGGTGGCGCACGCCGGCGACGACTCGGCTGTGCTCAAAGCCGTGGCCGACTACTACGCGGCCTCGCAGCAAATCCAGGAAGCGATTCCGCTTTATCTCAAAGTGCTCGAGCTCCAGCCGGACGATGTGAACGCCCGCGAGAAATTGGCCACCGGTTTCGTTCTCACCAATCAGCGAGACAAAGCGATCGCGATGCTCCAGGAAATCATCGAGAAACAGCCGACCAAATATCAACCTTACGATCTGCTCGCGCAGCTTTTCGACGAGGCGGCGCGTGCCTTGGAGCGCGCCCAGCAGTCCGAGCAGGCCCGGGCGCTTTTCGCCAAGGCGGCCGCAAATTACGAGCAAAGCCTTCTTATCAATCCGGGGCGCGCGAACACCTACCTTCGCCTGGCGGAATTGCTGATCGTGCCGATGAAGGACAGCCCGCGCGCGGTCAACGTCCTCACGGAAGCGCGGCAACGCTTTCCCGGCGCGCCTGAGTTTACCTATTTCCTGGCAATCGCTTTGCGGGAATCGAAGCAGCCGCAGAAGGCCGTCATCACTTTCGAAGAAGCGCTGAACGAAGCCCAAATGTCGAACGACGAAGTGCTCAACGCGCGCTTTTATTTCGATTACGGCGCGGCGGCCGACCAGGCCGGACTGTATGACAAGGCGGCCGATTTATTCCGAAAATCGATCTCGCTCGATCCCGCCAACGCGGCAGAAGCATATAACTACGTGGCGTTCATGTGGGCCGAGCACGACATGCATCTCGACGAAGCCGAGGACATGATCGGGCACGCTCTGCAGTTCGATCCCAACAACGGCGCGTTTCTCGACACGCTCGGCTGGATTCATTATCGCCAGGGCAAATTTGAAGAAGCGCTCGCCGATCTGCTGCGGGCCTCGGAAAACCTGTCTCGGCCCGACCCCATAGTCTTCGAGCATATCGGTGACGCCTATTCCAAGCTGAATCGCATTCCCCAGGCGCTCGACTTTTGGCAAAAGGCGATCGCGTTGAGCCCGGAGAACAAATTGCTCGCGGAGAAGATCGAGAAAACCAAAACGACAATCAGCAAGGGGCCGCCGTCGCAAATTAACCGTATTAACTAGGCGGAGCGCTGGAGTTCGAGCAGCATCGGCGCAGACCGAATGACAAAACATCCGACAGTCTGGCAGCGCAAGATGATGTGGGCCGCGCTCACGACTGTCTTCGTGGTCCTGCTCATCACCATCGGCGTTTCGGTCATTTGGTTTGTGGCGAAAATCGTCGGGTTCCTTCAACCGATCCTGATCCCGGTCGCTATCGCGGTGATCCTGGCTTACCTCCTGGATCCGATCATCACCTGGGTGAGTCTGCAGGGCATCAGCCGGGGGAAGGCGGTTTTCGCCCTTTTCGCGATCGCGTTTCTTTCCATCGGCGTGCTGGTGGCCTGGCTGGCTCCGGTGGTTTCAATGCAGGCGACGAATGTCGGGCGCGACCTCCCGCAGTACACGCAGAAGGCGCGCGATACGATCGTCGATCTAATCTTTAAGTACGATCGCACTTTCGGCGTTCCCGGCCCGAAGCGCGACAAGGTTTCCTCGCCGACGGCGAGCCTGCTCAATTGGTTGTTTGCCGCGCCGACACCAGCGCGAAGACCTTTGCCTACTCCGGCGCCCTCCCCAGAAACGGATTCGGCTGGTGACACGCCGCCGCCGGCAGTTATTTCCACGCCCCCGCCCCGGGAAGAAATCGGGCCTATTCCCGATCAAATCACAACGGCCGACCGCCAGCGCATCCAGGCATGGGTGCAAAGGCAGTTGCCGAATCTCGAGCGGCAGTTGCCTTACATCAGCGAAAAGATTTGGGCGCTGGTGAAGCAAAGCATCGGCGGCTTTCTGGGCGTGACCGGTTTCCTGCTCAGTCTCGTGATGGTGCCGATCTATTTATTTTTTCTGCTCAAGGAAAGTCCATCCATCGAGCGGCGCTGGCGGGAATATTTGCCCCTGCGGAATTCACCCTTGAAGAACGAGGTCGCCGCCGTCCTCACCCAAATCAACAGCTACATCATCGCTTATTTCCGCGGCCAGCTCCTGGTTTGCCTTATCGACGGCATCATCATCGGCACCGCGCTTTACATGTGCGGTTTGAATTTTGCCCCGCTCATCGGGCTGCTCGTGGTCGTGCTCACCATGATCCCGTATGTCGGCATCGTCCTTTGCTGGATTCCCGCAGTCGTCATCGCCGCCGCCCAATGGGGTGACTGGACGCATCCGCTCCTCATCACGGGGGTTTTCGTGGTGGTGCAAAATCTCGAAGCCATTTTCATCGCGCCGCGCATCGTCGGGAACTCCGTGGGGCTGCACCCGATGACGGTCATCGTTTCCATTTTCGTTTGGGGTTTGCTCATCGGCGGATTGCTTGGACCCATCCTGGCCGTCCCGTTGACGGCGACCGCGAAAGTGTTGCTCGCGCGTTACGTCTGGGGTCGCCGTCTCCGGGAAAGAGTGGCCGATGCGATCGAAGATGTTCCGATCGTGAAGCACTCGGAGCGCCCGGCCGAAGCGTAGCTGGGCGCGCCCAAACCTGACCGCCGTGACCCTCGCGGCAGTTGCATTCGTCGCCGCTTGCTAGGATAGACTTCCGCGATGGCAGAACATGTTCGACGCGTCCGGCGCAAACGCCGCGTAAAGCGGGCTCGCGGCGGGCGCCTCATTTTCACGCCCGCCCGCCTCGCCATCTGCGCCGCTTCGCTTGTCCTGGGCTTCGCCTTTGGGTTCGCGCTTCTGACCTACGGGCCGCAAGCTTACGCCGGCTGGCGCGAAGCGCGGTTGATGAAACGCGCCACCGAGCTGCTCGCACAAGAAGATTTTGAAGGCGCGACGCGCGCAGCCCGTGAAGTCCTGCAGCTCCATCACAATTCGCTGGCGGCCTTCCATGTCCTGGCGGAAGCCAGCGAAAAACAGCACCGTCCGGAGACCGTGGCCTGGCGCGCGCAGATCGCCCGGCTCGAACCCGGGAATCTGGATAGCCAGCTCAATCTCGCTTCCGCCGCGCTCCGTTTCGGCCAGCTCGATACCGCGCGCAAAGCGCTCGAGCAGGTGTCGCCGGCACAACGCGATCGCGCCGCCTACCACGTGGTTGCCGGCTGGCTCGCCCGCGCCCAGGGCAATGATGCCGATGTCGAAGTCCATTTCGCTGCCGCGGTCGCCCAGGAGCCGGGCAACGATCTTTATCAATTCAATCTCGCCGTCCTGCGCATCCGTTCGACGGCGCCGGAGAAAAGCGACGAGGCGCGAGAAGTCCTCGAACGCCTGAGCAAGGTCACCGGTTTTCGCGCCGGCTCCTTGCGCGCCTTGCTCAGCGATGCGGTGCAACGCGACGAACTCGAGCGCGCCGACCGGTTCGCCCAGGACTTGCAGATGAGCCAGCAGGTCACCTTTTCCGATTATCTGCTCTGTCTCGAGTTCTATAAGAAGCTCGATGAGAAGAAATTTTCCGCGTTGCTGGAAAAGGTGAAGCCGGTCGCGGCGCGTAATGCCGGCGACCTCGCCCTTCTCATGGACTGGCTAAACAAAAATGGGCTCGGCCAGGAGGTGTTGAAATGGATGGACAAACTGCCATCCGACGTCACCACCAATCCACCGCCGGCCATCGCCATCGCCGACGCGTTCGCCGAAGCAAAAAACTGGTCGCGCCTGAAACGCTGGACCCGCAGCGGAGCCTGGGGCGAAGCGGAATATCTCCGCCTCGCTTACCAGGCCCACGCTTCGAAGCAAGCGCGCCAGAGTTCTTCCGACGCCGAATTTTCGGGACTCTGGGATTCCGCCGAGCGGGCCGCTGGCGATAAGGCCGAGCGCGAAATCATTCTCGCGCGCCTGGCTTCGAAATGGAATTTGCCGGCGGAAGCCGAGCAGCTTTGGATGCGCGTGGCGAAGAACACCCCGATGCGACGCGAAGCGCTCGACGCACTCTATCGGATTTATCGGGCGAACAACGATCTGCCGAATCTCTATCGCATCGCCCAGCGCCTGCACGAAAGTTCGCCGAACGAGCCGGCCGCCGCCGCGAATTACGCGCGCCTCGCTCTTTTGGTCGACCAGAATCCCGCCGAGGGCCATCGCCTGGCGAAGGAAACCTACGAGCGCGCGCCGGAGGATATCAATGCGGCGGTGACTTGCGCGTTTTCTCTCTACGGCCTCGGCCGCACCGCGGAAGGTATTGAGATCATCAAGAAACTCCCGCCGGAGGGTGTGCGCGATCCGCATGCCGCCGTTTACGCGGCGATTCTATTTCTCGATGACAACCAAATCGCGGCCGCGCAGGAATACATTGCCGCGGCCAGGTCCGGCCCAATCTATCCCGAGGAAAAAAAGCTTCTCGAAGAAGCCCTCGCCAAAGCGAGCTCCGCGGCGCCGGGCCCGAATCCGTCTCCGTCCCCTCCGGCTTAGGAAGCTTGGTGCACCGACGTCGGTGACTGCATGGCCTTCTCCACGAGCATGGCTGCCAGGCTCTGCGTTGCGTCATCGAGCGCCGCGTTTGCGGCTTTCAATTGTCTCGCGTCGCCAGTGCCAAGGGCCGTTCGCACCTCTGTTGCAGCGGACTGAATTGTCGCTCTCTCCGTTGCGTCAATCTCGTCGCCGACCTGGGCAAACGCCGCCTCGACCGCGCCAAGCATCTCCTCCGCCTTGAGCTTCGCTTCCGTCCAGACGCGTTCGCTCATGTCGTCGAATGCATGCTCGAGCGATTCCGAAATCATCGCCTCGACCGCTTCATCGGAAACATCCACGGCGCTGTTGATCTCCACCGTTTTTTCCGCGCCGGTTTTCGTATCGCGCGCCAGAACGTGCAAGATCCCGTTCGCATCGATCTCGAACTGCACCCCGACGCGGGCCACGCCTTTCGCCGCCGGCTCGAATTCGATTTCGAAATGTCCCAGCGGCCAGTTGTCGCGCGCCATCTCGCGCTCGCCTTGGAGCACCTTGATCGACATCGAGCGCTGCTGGTTCACCGCTGTCGTAAACATTTCACCCGCCTTGATCGGGATGGTTGAGTTGCGCGGGATGATGACGTTCATCAATCCTCCGAACGTCTCGATGCCCAGCGAGAGCGGCGTCACGTCCAGAAGGACCACGTCCCGCACCGCGCCGGATAAAATCCCCGCCTGAATCGTCGCGCCGATCGCGACCGCCTCATCCGGATTTTGTGATGTGTTCGGCTCGCGCTGAAAAATGTCCGCGACGATTTTCCGCACCAGCGGCATGCGCGTCATACCGCCGACGAGAATGACTTCATCGAGATCCGCTGGCGTCATTTTCGCGTCCGCCAGAGAGCGGAGACAATGGGGACGCGTGCGCTCGATAATCGGCCGCGCAATTTTCTCCAGATCTCCGCGCTGGAGGTCGCGGTGAAAACTTTTTGGGCCGTCAAAGAACGGGAGGTCGATCGAAACCACTGGCTCCGTCGACAGCCGATGCTTCGCTTCGATCAAGACTTCCAAGAGTCGCGCCACCCTTTCCGGTTCCCGGTTTCCGGTTTCCGAAATGTGATCGAGCAACGCTCGATCGACGTCGTCTCCGCCGAGCCTGGTGTTGCCGTTCGTGGACAACACTTCGAACACGCCGTTGTTCAGCTCGAGGATCGAAATATCGAACGTGCCGCCGCCGAGGTCGTAGACTGCGATCTTCGAGCGGCTCTTCAATTTGTCGAGGCCGTAGGCAAGGGCTGCGGCGGTGGGCTCGTTCACGATGCGCTCGACCGTGAAACCGGCCAGCTCGCCCGCGCGTTTCGTCGCGCTCCGTTGCGCGTCGTTGAAGTAGGCCGGAACGGTAATGACCGCTCGCGATACCGGATGCCCGAGCGCAGCTTCCGCGTCGCTCTTTAGCTTTGCCAAAATCAGCGCTGAAACGTCTTCCGGCGAATAGCTCCGCTGCCCGGCGTTAACGCTTACCGCTTGGCCGGCCTTCCGCGCGAGTGCATAGGAAACATCCGCATCGCTCTCCCGCAGCTCGTCGCCGCGCAGGCCCATGAAGCGTTTAATGGAATAAACAGTCTCCGCTGGTTTTAGCGCGCGCATCCGGGCGGCCGGCTGTCCCACGAGCGTCTCACCTTCTGCCGGTAAGTGGACAACGGAAGGCGTCAATCGCGCTCCATTCCTGTCCGCGATAAGAATCGGAAATCCAGCCTCCATCACGCCGATCAGGGAGTTGGTAGTGCCGAGATCGATGCCGACGATTTCGCTGTTGGTCATATTCAATGTTGGAACCGGCTCACGCAAACCACGTCAATTTCATGCATCGAACGCGATCTCCCAAATCATACTGTGAACTGGCCGTGCTCCTCATTGACCCTCATCCTAACCTTCTCCCTCAGGGAGAAGGAACTCGTTCGTCGGGGCGCCATACTGTTTGAGCGAGGTTCGCGTCTGTCTCCCTCTCCCTGAGGGAGAGGGTAGGGTGAGGGTCCTGTTTTACTCGTCGTATGGCTGTTCATCCGATTCGAATCAGTCCTTATATGGATCGACGATGTCCTTGCCGGCCATCGCCACACCGAGCGGCGTGAGGGTATGAAGAATGCGGATCGTGCCGGCATGCGCGGCGAGAACCTCCGGCAAACGCCGGTAGGCCTGCGGCGCTTCGTCGAGATCGCCGCCCCGCAGAACGACGCCCTTCTCCGCGATCCATTTCAGCATCTCGTCATGGCGGACGAGCCCTTCCTTCCGGATCCGTTTGCCGCCGATCTTGACGAATTTTCCTTTCGCGGCCGTGCGCGACATGATCCGCCCCGCTCCGTGCACCGTCGAAAATAACGCCTCCCTCGAAACCGGAGAGTCCACCCCTTCGATGATCACCGCGTCGTCGCCCATGCTCCCGCCAATAAACCCTTTCTGTCCGGGAAACGCCGGCGTCGCTCCCTTCCGCACGACCCAGTATTGCCGGCCATCGTGCTCTTCGCGCCAGGCGAAGTTGTGATGATTGTGGACTTCTTCCAGCGCGTTTGCCCGCAGGATTCCGCGCACCACGTGACGCGCCACCGCTTCGCGACCCGCATAGGCGTACCGGCCCGCCAGGGTCATCGCCGCGATGTAATCTTCACCGAGCGGGGAACTATCCGACACAACGGTGGGCGGAACGTCCATTCCATCCTTGCCGCCCGCCGCCTTCAAGAAGTGGGTCGCGCTCTTATGGCCGAGCCCGCGCGATCCAAAATGCACACCCACCCAGACCTGATCGGATTCGTCGGCAAAAATATCCACGTAATGATTTCCACCCCCGACCGTACCGAGCTGCGCCGCGGCGCTTTGCTTTAGCTCGCTCAGTGGCGGCAATGCCCAGGCCGGATCGTCGAACAGCTCATGATCGATCCGCGTTTTGCTCTTTTGCCCGATGCCGAACGAAATATCGCCCACCACGTCGTTCATGATCTCCTCCATGGCCGGCGCGATCTGGGCGCGGGTCGCATCTGTGCGGATGGCGAGATTTCCGCAGGCGATATCGAACCCCACGCCGGAGAGCGAAATTTTGTCCGTGTAAGCGACGACGCCGCCGATCGGCTGCGCGTAGCCTTTGTGTCCATCCGCGCACAGGACCGCGCGCTCGCCGCCCGCCTCCACGCAACGGTCGATCTGCGCGATCGTCGCCTCGTCGTGTTCCCCGAAGATTTTCGTCTTCATCCGGTCAATGGCTGAGCGGCTACAATACGCCATGACTCAACGTCCTCACGCGATTCGATCTTCGCCGGGCTGATCACCGCCTTCACCAAATCGAAATCAACTTCGGTGAAGGCAAGGTGGAGCGAGTTCATGATCTCGCGTTTCGCTTCGGGCGCCATCATCTTGTAGATCAAACTCAGATGTGGGTTCAGTTCGTATTCGCGCTGGGAGGCGGAAGCGGCCCGCAGCTTTTCGCTTAGCTTCTGCACGGCAGCATCGGGTTGGAACTGGAGATATAGCGTTTTGGTAAACTCGTCGGAGCAATCGAGCCTGGCGACGGAAAGGCGAAGCGGTCGGAAATCGGCGAGCGCGCACTGAAGAACTGCTGCCGGGTTTTCATTCGCGGCCTGCGTTACGTAGAGCGTAACGTGCGGTTCGAAGACCGGCGCATCAAAACGAAGCGCCAGATCGCGGATCAAAGCGCCGAAATAGCTTCGCGCTGGCTCTGCTGGAATCAGCCAGTAGGTCAGAATTTCGCCGGCTCGGTCGTCGCTCACCTGGGAATCTCCGGTAGACGGCGTGACTGAACAAGGATCGGCCGTTTATGGCGGAGCGATATTTAAGGTAGCGTCGGCCTTCGGCCTCAAGGAGCGGCGGTTTGCAACCGCCGTTTCTGTTAGTCGGCGATTTCAAATCGCCGCTCCTTGAATATCTTCGCCAGCGTCCGCGTGAAATCCAAGGTGCCGCCTACGGCACGTTGTATACTTCCACTACCGCCACGCCAGCCGTGTTGTTTTTCCCGAAACGGAGGTGGGTTTAAATCGGCGGTTTGGAAAGCGCCGCTCCCTGGTTACTGTGCGCAATGCCTACGAATGTTCTCGGGACTGAGCTCCGCTGCTGTTGCCGAGATCCGATGACCGGATTTTATCGCGACGGATATTGCCGCACCGGGCCGGACGACGTCGGTCTGCATACGGTTTGCGTAGAAGTGACGGAGGAGTTTCTCGATTTCTCGGTCCTCGATGGGAACGATCTTGTGACTCCCATGCCCGAGTGGGGCTTTCCGGGATTGAAACCCGGCGACCGCTGGTGTGTCTGCGTCACGCGTTGGAAGGCCGCTCTCGAGCGCGGCCGGGCCGCCCCCATCGACCTTGAAGCAACCCATTCCTCCGTGCTCGAGTTCGTGGACCTGGAGGACCTCAAAGCGCATGCCGTCAAAGATTGACTGCGGCTTGTCTCTTGCGCCGTTTTCCTTCGCAAGCTAATACCTTCCGCCAACTTTGAAACTTCCGTTCAGCTTCTTCCTCGCCCTGCGCTACCTGCAGCCGAAACGCACCTTCGTTTCCATCATCACCCTCATCTCCGTCGTCGGCGTGATGCTTGGCGTGATGGTGCTCATTCTCGTCATCTCGGTCATGACCGGGTTCGATCGCGAGTTGCGGCAGAAGGTGATTGATTTCGACACCCACATTCTCATCAGCACCGAGGACGTGCTGCGCGATTGGCGGGATCTCACCGTCAAAGTCCGCAACACCCCGGGAGTCGTCGGAACCGCGCCGTATGTGCAAGGCCCGGTGATTGTCGAATTCGAGCACAAGCGGCTGGCGCCGTTGATTCGCGGCATCGATCCCGCGGAGGAGGAGAAAGTGGTGCCGTTCCAGAAATTTTTGAAGAAAGGCGCCTACGACCTCGAAGGGGACTCAGCCCTGGTGGGCGTCGAGCTGGCGCGCAAACTCCAGATCGACGTCGGCGATAAGCTGACCGTCTATTCCCCGGGCAATCTCGGCGAAATTCTCGATGGCATAAAGGAATTGGAGAAAACCAAGGCAGAGGATGAACGGCAGGCGATCGATAAATTGCGCGAAGTCGTCCTGCCCAAGGAATTAACCATCACCGGGATTTTTGAGACGGGCCATTATTTGCACGACTCGGAGTTTCTTCTCGTTCCTATTCACGTCGGTCAGGAACTTTATGGTCTCGGCGATGCGCTCCACGGGCTCAGGGTCAGGACAACTGATCCCTACGGCGCGGAAAGCGTGAAGCAGGAGATCCAAAAATTCCTCCAGCCCCCGGAGTACGCCCAGACCTGGATCGACATGAATAACCAGTATTTCGAGGCGGTGAGGCTGGAGCGGACGGTGATGTTTTTCCTGCTCTTTTTCATCATCATCGTGGCCGCGTTCGGGATCATGAACACGCTCATCACCGTGACCGTGCAGAAGACGCGCGACATCGGGATCATGAAAGCGATCGGTGCGAATATCCGGCAGATCGTTTGGGTCTTTCTCGGGCAGGGCGTAATCGTCGGGCTTTTCGGGACGCTCGCCGGGCTCGGCCTCGGCATGACGCTCATCCAGTATCGCAACGAGTTTAGCCAATGGCTCGCCAGCACTCTCGGCATCGAAGTGTTTCCAAAACAGGTTTACCAGTTTTCGCAAATCCCCGCGCAGGTCGTGCCGATGGATGTCGCCAAGATTTGCATTGGCGCGTTCATCGTTTGCTGTGTCTTCGCGTTTCTCCCGGCGTACCGCGCCGCCCGGCTCGATCCGGTAACAGCGCTGCGTTACGAGTGATCTGCCTTTGATTGTAGGGCGTCTGTGTCAGACGCCTTCGTTGAGGCGCCTCACAGAGACGCCCTACAATTCCGGAATAGCGGCCTAAGGGAAAAGCTTCTACGTTGCCCGCATGAGCCGACTGGCCTTCCTCATCTTCCTTTCCTTCGCAGTCCCGTCGCTCTTCGCCCAAATCGACCGCATCACGGGCAAACCGTTCGCCACGCGCTCGGAAGTGGTGGCGCGCCACGGAATGGTTTGCACCAGCGTGCCGCTCGCAACGCAAATTGGCCTCGATGTCCTGAAGCGCGGCGGCAACGCAATCGACGCCGCCATCGCGGCCAACGCGGCGCTCGGCTTGATGGAGCCCGTTTCGAACGGAATCGGCGGCGATCTCTTCGCCATCGTTTACTTGGCGAAGGAGAACAAACTCTATGGCTTGAACGGCAGCGGGCGCTCGCCCCTCGGCCTCAGCTACGACCAGATGAAGGCGGAGCTCGCCAAGCTGAAGCGCGAAACCATTCCACCGACCGGAATGCTGCCCATCAGCGTGCCGGGCACGGTGGACGCCTGGTCTGAGCTCCACAAAAAATTCGGCAAGCTTCCGTTGGCCGACGATCTCTCCGGCGCCATTCGTTACGCGGAGGAGGGCTTTCCCGTGACGGAGTTGATCGCCTGGTATTGGAGCCGGACGCCGGCCTTATACAGCAAACTGCCTGGCGGGTTCCTGGAGACCTACACGCTCGACGGCAAAGGACGCACGCCGGGCAAGGGCGACATTTTCAAAAACCCCGCGCTCGCCAAGACCCTGCGCCTGATCGGCGAGAAAGGCCGCGACGCATTCTATAAGGGCGAGATCGCGGACAAGATGGACGCCTTCATGCAGGCGAACGGCGGCTACCTGCGCAAATTGGATTTCGAAAAGCACACATCCACCTGGGTCGATCCGGTCTCGGTAAACTATCGCGGCTACGATGTTTTCGAACTGCCGCCGAACGGGCAGGGGATCGCGGCGTTGCAGATGCTGAATGTTCTCGAGGGCTTCGATCTGAAAGCGATGGGATACAATTCGCCCGCGGCGTTGCATGCCATGATCGAGGCGAAAAAACTAGCGTGGGCCGACCGCGCGAAGTTCTACGCTGATCCCAAGTTCACCAAAATTCCGCTAGCCGGTTTGCTTTCGAAACCGTACGCCGCCGAGCGGCGCAAGCTGATCGATCCGGAGCGCGCGGCCCGCAAAGTCGCGCCGGGCAATCCGGCGCTGAAGGACGGCGACACCATCTATCTGTGCACCGCCGATGACGAAGGCAACATGGTCAGCCTCATCCAAAGCAATTATCGCGGAATGGGGAGCGGTATCGTTGTTCCTGGTCTCGGGTTTATGTTCCAGGATCGCGGCGAGTTGTTTTCGATGGAGCCTGGACACGCCAATGTTTACGCGCCGGGCAAGCGTCCTTTTCATACCATCATCCCGGGCTTTGTCATGAAAGACCAAAAGCCGTTGCTCGCCTTTGGTGTCATGGGCGGCGGGATGCAGCCGCAGGGCCATGTGCAGGTCCTGACCAACATGATCGACTTCGGCATGGGGGTGCAGGAAGCCGGCGACGCCTCTCGCTGGCAGCACGAGGGTGATAGCGAACCGACTGGCGAAAAGCTGACCGAGACCGGCGGTTATGTGAACGTGGAGAGCGGCGTGCCCTACGAGACGGTGCGCGAGCTAAAGAAGAAAGGGCACGATGTTCGGTTCGACGTCGGTGGATACGGTGGATATCAGGCGATCAAAGTGGAGATGCATGATGGCGAACGCGTCTACGTCGGCGCGAGCGAGAGCCGGAAGGATGGGCAGGCAGCGGGGTATTGAGTGCCGTCTCGGCGCCTTCTGTAGCCCGCCCTGCTTGCCACGTCGAAGCAATGCGAAGGCGGGTGGGCGGCGTCTGGAGCCGGCCTGCCCTCAGGCCGGTGGGATCAAACGTAGCTGCACAACAACGGCACGAAGGCGTGCCGTCTCCAATGCGCTTCGCCTAGCGAAGCGCTACACAAGTCATCCCTCACGCCACCGACACCGCCTTGATATTGACGAACTCGCGGATTCCTTCCGCGCCGAGCTCGCGACCGAACCCGGAACGCTTCGCTCCGCCGAAGGGAAGCCGAGGGTCGGATGCGACCATGCTGTTGATGAAAACCATGCCGGCTTCGAGCTCCTGCGAGAAAAACTGTTGTTCCACCGGATCATTCGTCCAGGCGCTCGCGCCGAGCCCGAATGAACTGTCGTTTGCGATCTCAACGGCCTCCGCGGCGTCGGCCGCCCGGAAAAAACAGGCGATCGGGCCGAAGATTTCTTCGCGATAAGCGGGCGAGTCGCGGGGGATATTTGTGAGCACCGTGGGCTCGTAGAAAAATCCCGCGCCCTCGATTCGCCTTCCGCCCGTGAGAAGCTTTGCGCCGGCCGCGACCGACTTTTGCACTTGCTCATCAACCCCGCGCAGAATCGCTTCTGTCGCGAGCGGACCAATCTCGGTCGTCGCTTCGAGCGGATCGCCGATCTTCAATGCACGCATTCGCGCCACGAAGTCGGAGACAAACTGGTCGTAGATTTGGTCGGACAGGATGAAGCGTTTCGCGGCGATGCAGGATTGGCCGGCATTCTGAATGCGGGCGGCGACGCCGATCTTGATCGCGGTCTCGAGATGCGCGCTCGGCATGACAATGAACGGATCGCTGCCGCCTAATTCAAGCACGCTCTTCTTGATCTGGCGCCCAGCCGCGCTGGCGACTTCGCTTCCGGCACGCTCGCTGCCCGTGAGCGTGACTGCCTTCACGCGCGGATCGTCGATCAGAATCTTCGTTTGCTCCGCTTCAATGAGCAGGGTCTGGAACACGCCTTCCTCAAAGCCGGCGCGGCGGAAGATCTCTTCGATCGCCAGCGCGCATTGCGGAACGTTCGCGGCATGTTTAAGGAGCGCGACGTTGCCCGCCATCAATGCCGGCGCAGCAAAACGGAAGACCTGCCAGAATGGAAAATTCCAAGGCATGATGGCGAAGACCGGGCCGATGGGCTCGTAGCGAATGTAACTGCGCGTCGCTTCCGTTCGGACATCCTGCTCGGTGAGGAATTGTTCGGCCTTCTCCGCATAGAAGCGGCAACCGCGGACGCATTTGGTGATTTCGTCTCCGGCTGCGCGCAGCAGCTTGCCCATTTCCAGCGTCATGATTCGCGCGAGCCGATCCTGTTCCTGATCGAGAAGCTCCGCGGCGGCGATGAGTCGCTCCGCGCGTTGCGCGAATGACAGGCGGCGATGAGTTTCAAAAGCGCCTGCGGCCCTGGCCACCTTTTCTTCGATCTCGCGCGTATCGAGTACGGCGAAATCCTTCAGCGTTTCCCCGGTGGTCGGATTAACGGATGCGATCGGCATTGACCAACTATGCGTCGTAAGTTTCCGAGTTGCGAATTCACAAACGGAACATAGGCCTTAGGCCTGTGCGCCCAGCGGGCATTTTGCCCGCTGCTGTTGTTTGGGGTCAGCGGGCTGCAAGCCCGCTGGGCGCACAGACTGGAAGTAGCTCTGTTGAAAAGGTAATTGTACTCTCTGTAGTAGTATATAAATGGGGAGGGCATGAGCGAAGTTGGACTTGTGCCGTTTGCCCGTGTGGCGCTGGAAGTGGGGCGCGAAGTGTTGCCGGCTTATAGCCATCGCTTTTCGCCGCAGCGTTTCACCCAA
>DASQLH010000334.1:0-6634 GCA_035630155.1 Chthoniobacterales bacterium | reverse complement strand
TTCCGACCGGAAATTTCCCTACGACCGAGAGGCTCGAATGCAGCGGATGGCGGGGACCGGTATTTTTCGGCTTCGCCTTGACGTGACGACCGGAAAGGTCACTGAAGTCGCGGTGATGAAAAGCACCGGCTGGAAGCATCTCGATCAGGCTGCGGCAGGCACATTGGTTCGATGGAGGGCACGCGTTCCGGCGTCACAAAGCATTGTAACTGTGCCAGTGACGTTCTTAAATTCCCCCCGCTAATCAGAGGCATGAGCGCGTTCGCCGTTTTCAGACGCTGGCCGATTGCCACCGGGCTGTTTGTCGTGCACGCGGCGTTTGTCTTGTTGATCTACGTTCAGTGGGCGACGGACAGCGACGTTGAACGAGGCATGATCTGGATGACGGTTTTTCTAATCGATCTGCCGTCGTCGTATCTGTATCTCCAGCGTCAAGACTCAATATGGCTCTATGCCGCCAGCGCGATCTTCATCGGCGGACTGCAGTGGGCGCTGATCGGCGCGCTCTTCGATTTGCTTCGGCGGCTCGTCAGGCGCAAGCAGGAAAGTAGAAAGTAAAAAACGGCGGCGAATGGATCGGTGATTTCGTGGCGGGTTAGATGATTATGGACCTCAACCAGGTCACTCTCCCAGCGATGGATGTCGCGGCGTCGGTGGTGTTCTATAAAAAGATGGGTTTCGAGATCATCGTCGAGTCGCCGCATTACGCCCGATTCAAGTCCTCCGTGGGCGACGCGACGTTTTCGGTTCACGCGGTGAATGGTACCGGCGAGCCTTCGAAGACGATTGTGTATTTCGAGTGCCCATTGCTGGACGAACAAGTAGCTGCGCTCCAGGCCAAAGGAATAGAGTTCACGCAGGAACCGCGGGACGAACCGTGGCTCTGGCGTGAGGCCCGGCTGCTCGATCCGGCCGGCAATGTCATCTGTCTTTACCACGCCGGCGAAAACCGGCTCAATCCTCCATGGCGCGTCAAGGCCTAAGCGACGCCGTCTCCCTGGCGGTCATGAAGCAGCAGACTCTTTATGTATCTGCGATCCTACTTCTGGCGGGGGCAACAGCTGCCCGTTCCAATCAGTCCGACAGCCAATGCCATGGGTTGGACCAGAGAGTAGTCGGCCTGATTAGCCAGTATAAGGAATTGCGAGAACGGCGACGGCAACTGCCTGATGGAACATATGACAAGGAGTTGCGGGATCATGGCGGGAAGCTGCACAAAATTCTCCAGTCGTTAGGGACGGAGCTTGGGCATCCTCCCCATACGAAGAACATCATCGTCGGGTGTCTCGGAGAGCCTGATAGCGTCAGAAATGATGTCCAGATGGCTCGTTATCTTGAAATTTATGAGCGCGAGCGAAGGAGAACGGGACGCGCGCCAAGGGCGAAGCGAGATCGGGAATATCTGATTTACCACTGGAGGGGAGGCCACGATTTCATGTTCTTCATCAATGAAGACGGGTTGATTGTTGACCATGGGTGGTGGTTTGCCTACGAGTAAGCGAAGGCGGAGGGCAGAGGACAGCGTTCGTCCCCCTCGGATGGAACGTTGCCGAGCTTCAAGGAGCGGCGGTTTGAAACCGCCGACCAATTAAACCGGCGATTTCAAATCGCCGCTCCTTGAGGCTTCCCGTGCCAATCCGAGCCGAAGAGGAAAAAGATTGGACGGCCGTGCAGGCCGTGAACGAATCGGCTTTTGAAACCTCCGCCGAAGCGCGACTTGTCGCCAGGCTGCGCGAAGAGGCGCAGCCTGTAGTCTCACTCGTCGCGGCGAGTGACGGGGAAAACGCCGGGCACATCATGTTTTCGCCAGTGTCGCTGAGTGGTCATGCTCATTTGAAAGTCATGGGCCTCGGTCCGATGGCGGTCCTGCCGAGGCTTCAGCGCAAGGGATCGGCTCGTCGCTGGCGCGCGCCGGCCTCGAACAAACCGAGGAGCTCGGATTCAGCGCGGTCGTCCTGGTGGGCCATCCTGAGTTTTACCACCGGTCCGGATTCCGACCCGCGTCGCGCTTTCACATCACCTGTGAATTCGAGGTGCCGGAGGAAGCGTTCATGTCCCTCGAGCTCGTCCCCGGCTTTCTGGCTGACGTCCGCGGCACGATCAAATACCATCCCGCTTTTAGTGAACTATAAATCAGTCTCCGCATCACGCGCTGTAGCAACGGCGCTATGTCGCCGTTCGTGCCTGCGCCTCGACATAGCGAGGCGGCTACAGTAAAAAGGGCGATTATCTTGGCTCTCTAGGCAACGTTCAATACGACTTCAAAAGGAGGTGATATGAGTGAACTGCGATATCCAAACGAAAACAGAGAGTATCGCGACGCCCGCGAAGCGTTGCTCAAGGATGAACAAGAGCTCGTCGAAAAAACAAAATCCGTGGCGGAAAAACGCCGCCGTCTTCCTCCCGGCGGGGAGTTGAAAGAGGACTACGTCTTCCAATGGGCCAATGATGGGAAAGTAGGCCAGAGCGTGAAATTCTCCGAGCTGTTCGGAGACAAAAACACCCTGCTCCTTTACTCATTCATGTTCGGGCCGAGCTGGGACAATCCATGTCCTTCCTGCACCTCGCTGGTCGATGGATTCGATCGCACCTGGTATCAGGTCAGCCGGGATGCCGCTTTTGTCGCGATTGCCAAAGCCCCGGCCGAACGAATCAATGCGTGGGCGAAACAACGGGGCTGGTCGCAGATACCGCTGGTTTCCGGAGCGCAGTCTTCCTACCAGGCGGATTACAAGTGCCAGGAAGAGTCTGACGACATGCAATTGCCGGTGATGCATGTCTTCCGGAAACAGGATGGAAAGATTTTCCATTTCTGGGGAACTGAAACGATGTCGAATCATGTCGACACAGTGTGGACGTATTGGAACCTGATGGACTTCACGCCTGAAGGACGGCCGGACATTTCCACGCCGCCCCAAGAGTTCCGGTCCGAGTTCCTGGAAAAACACTTTCTGAACAAGGAATAGTGCGGCGCCCGCGGCATCGACTGGAAAAGGCGGGGCAGAAGAGGGTCGGTCAGTCTGGCATATCAACGCCTTTAACCAGCAGCCACGTGGCCAGAGAGGCCTCGCCGAAAAAGCAGGGCAACAAAATCCACGGAAGCAGCAAGGCGGCCAGCGCCGGTGCAACTACGGTGCTCAGGGTGCTTACGAAATAGCAAATACCGGCTGCGAGCATCAACCCTCCGATAGCGCGGGGCACGAGGCGTGACCGCAGAATGAGAGCGCCTATGGCAGCGCAAAAGCCAGAGAAGAAAAGGAGCGCGAAACCGGAACCGGTTTCATATAATCGAATGGCGAGATAGGCGAGCGCCTGCCCTTCTCCTTCCCCCAGCGTCGCCAGTGGAGCATGGGCCTCACTTGCCACAAGTGGAACATAGAGCTGAAGAAGAGCTGCGCCCTCTACCGCTCCCGAGGTGAGGGCGGAGGCGAGGGCGAGCAAAGCCAGAGTGGGCTCCACCGGCTTAAAGATCCGGTAGAGCAGGACGTCCATAATAATGGCCGGGAAGGCAAGATAGACGAGATGGACTCCGATCCCCCAGCGCCATAATGCCTCGTGGGCAGCGATCGCCTGCGCTGTTGCCGCGGGATCGCCAGGCACGGTAAGAAATCCTTGAACGGCTCCGGCGAACAGGCCGCCTGCTATAACCATCCAGTAGAGCGCGCCAGCGATCCTGGCCTCGACCTGCATTTTGCCGGGATCATTCATGTCACGTAATACGCGGCAAGGAGGATGATGCACTGTCCATGAAGAAGCCGCTTTCGTTTCGGTCGATCGTCTGCATAACCAACGCGCCCCGAGAGTATCCAGAATATGCCCCGCATGGCTACTCATGCAGTTCTTTTAAGGATCTGGAGGGGTTAAATACGAATTCTCTGCACGAGGCAGGTCGGCGCCCTTGAATCGATTATAGCCGAGCGCTTTAGCGCTGGGACTATTGATCACCTCTACTATGTAGAAGTCCCGCGGCGTACGAAAGACCGGGATGGACGCGATGGCGCCTCTTTCGTCCCGGCCGGGACTCTGCCGTTTGAATTCATCATTCCCAGCGCTAAAGCGCTGGGCTATTTTCAGGCGAGACATGCAAGCCCTGATCTCTGACCTCTGACCTCCGACTATGACAAACAGGCTCGCACTCATCACTGGAATGCTCGGACCGCTCGCGGTGGTCCTGCTGACCGCGGTCGGCGGCGCGAATTTCCCAAATTACAGCCATGCCTCGCAGTTCATCAGTGAGCTGGGCGCGGACGGCGCGCCGAACGGTCGCGTCGTCAGCCTCGGTGGTTTTCTACCCGCGGGAGTCCTTATCATTTCCTTCGCCTTCCTTGCCTGGCGATCGTTGCCGCGCTCGGGAGCGACCACTTTCGGAATGATCGGCCTGGGCTTCTTCGCTCTGGGTTACCTGATCGCCGCGTTCTTTCCCTGCGAAGGCGATTGCCGCCCGGCGGAGCCGACTCTGTCGCAGGCGATCCACAACCTCTTCGGGCTGGCCGGTTATTTGTTCGCACCGGCGAGCTTGTTTGCTTTGGGCTGGCAGGCGCGCCGATGGCCCAGGGCGACGCATCTAGCCGCTCTTGGTTTCGTCGGTAGCGGCTTCGCGCTGCTCGGGCTTTTGTTCCTGTCTCCCGACTTCAAATACGTCGGTGTCGCCCAACGAATTCTGGAGGGGAGCGTCCTGATGTGGATAATGGCGTGTGCGCTCTATTTGTCGCCTCGCCGGGCAGCGTGATGCGAAACCTGTCACACCTTGCCTTTCTCGTGGGCTTCTGTGTTTACGTCGGCATCCGCGCTTTCTACAAGCAGCGAACGAAATCCAATCAGGTTGAGATCGGCCGAATGGATTTTATTGAGAAAGCGCTTTTGGTTCTTCTCATTCCGGGAGCGCTCTTATTTCCACTGGTTTATCTGTTCACATCCTGGCTTGCTTTCGCCGATTATCGTCTGCCGGCGAACGCCGACGCAGGCGGCCTGCTGCTGATGATGGCGGCGTTGTATCTCTTCTGGCGATCTCACGCGGACCTGGGGGAGAATTGGTCGCAGACGCTGGAGCTCCGGAAGGGACATGAGCTGGTGACCCATGGCGTTTACCGCTCGATCCGCCACCCGATGTACGCTTCGCTCTGGCTTTGGTTCGTGGCCCAGAGTTTGGTCCTGCAAAACTGGCTGGCGGGAGTGTATCCCCTGGTCGCGTTTGCCATGATGTATTTCATTCGCACACCTCGCGAAGAACGGATGATGCGGGAATTTTTCGGCGAGCAATATGTCGATTACATGCGGCGCACGGGAAGAATTTTTCCGAGAGGCAGGCATCCTACCAGGGATTGAAGCATGGCAGCCAAACCCAAAACTCCCGGCGATTATCTGGCATCGTTGAGCGCGGACAAGCGGGCTGCACTCGAGAAGCTTTGCAAGGACGTCAAGGCGGCAGCGCCGGAAGCCGAAGAATGCATCAGCTATGGGGTTCCCGCCTTTCGCCTCAACGGAAAATTCCTGGTGGCTTATGCCGCAGCGAAGAATCATTGCGCATTCTATCCCGGCTCGGTGATCAATACGCTCGCGGAGCTCAAGGACTATGACACGGGCAAAGGCACGGTTCGCTTTTCGGCAGGAAAACCCCTGCCTGCTGCTCTGGTGCGGAAACTGGTAAAGCTTCGGATTGCGAAGATGCGCGGCTAAAAACCGTACCACCGGGCGAGTTCACGATGCAAGGCAGCAGCGTTCGTCTTTTTCCCCACACGACCGAGCACCTGCGCACGCTTCTGGAAAGCGCGGAGGCTTACGCCGGTCGGTTCGGAATCAGGGTCGCTGATGGGCTAAGAGATTTTCTGATTGGACCCGAAGTCTCGCCGGAGTTCCTGGCGCGCTTGAATAGTTCAGCGGAGCCTGATCTTTGGAAAGACGGATTCGGCGTCCTCCTTGAGCCGGAGAACATTCTCATTGGCTTTTGCAGTTTTACCGGCCCGCCAACCGCGAACGGCATGGTCGAGATCGCATATGGAATTGCGCCCGGATACCAGGGGCACGGCCACGCGACTGAAGCAGCGCGGGCGATCGTGGAGTACGCCTATGCGTCCGGGCAAGTGCGCACGATCGAGGCGCACACTCTGCCCGAACAAAATGCCTCGACGCGCGTCTTGGAGAAGTGCGGGTTCAGCTTCAGCGGTGAAATCATTCACCCGACTGATGGGCGGGTCTGGCGGTGGGAACTGCGGAGATAGGAGGCGGCGGCCGGTAGACGATGCATCGATCGCCCTGGGGTCGGCCCACTTTTCATTGCCCTAACCCTCCCCTCTCCCCTGCTCCCACTCCCGTGCCCTCACTGCCGCTTCGCGTCCGTCTCTCCCGATGGGGAGAGAAAGGGAAACGGGTCTCTTCTCCGTGGAGGGAGAAGTTTAGGATGAGGTTCAGAAAGGGACCCTATCTTCCCGGCCCTGGCGGCGGGGCCAAAGGCGGTTTGGGCGAGGCGCGCTTGAGCAAATTGAAGAGGTCGCTGTCGGTCGATAGCACCAAGGTTGATTCCTTGGTCAGCACCTTGCGGTAAGTCTCCATGCTTTTGAGGAAGGCATAGAACTCGGACGCTTGCGGGCTCTGGGTGTAGGCCCGCGCGTAAATCTCCGTCGCTTTCGCATCGGCC
>DASQLH010000333.1:0-2920 GCA_035630155.1 Chthoniobacterales bacterium | reverse complement strand
CGGCAAGGAGTTTATGGAAGTGTTCATGAACCCCACGAACGTGCTCCAGCTCGCGCCCGCGGTGAATGCGATGCTGGCGGGCAACGAATGCCGGAGCTTCGCCATCCGCTGGCGGATGTGGCTCTTTTATTTCTGGGTGCGTGTGCAGCGCCGCTTTGCTTTCTCACCGCGGCTTTCGCTCGTCCCGAACGGAACGGCTCCCGGCGCGAAGCAACCTGCGACCGCGACTTTTTGAGAAGGAGTCTTTGTGGATGCAGTGAACTCTGGCGATCCCTCCAGTTACGATGTCGTCGTAATCGGCGGGGCGCTGGCTGGTGCGGCCACGGCGACGTTGCTTTTGCGGCAAAATCCGGGGCTGCGTCTCTTAATTGTGGAGAAAACCGAGCGGCTGGGACGCCGCGTCGGCGAGGCGACAGTGGAGGTGAGCGCGTATTTCATGGGCCGCATGCTGGGGCTCACGCAGTATTTGAATGAGTCTCACCTGGTGAAGCAGGGTTTGCGGTTCTGGTTCACCAACGAAGAGGTCCAGAACCTTTCCGAAGCGAGCGAGCTGGGCGGACGTTATCAAGTCCGCCTGCCGTCGTATCAGCTGGACCGCGCGACCTTTGATGAGGAAGTGCTCCGGCGGGCGTGCCTCGCAGGCGCGGAGTTATTGCGTCCTGCCAGTATCCTCGATGTGCAACTTGTGGCTGGCGGCGAGCAAGCAATCACTCTCAAGAATGGCGCAGGATCCCAAACCATCCGTGCGCGATGGGTGGTGGATGCGTCGGGTGTCGGCGCGTTGCTGGCGCGCAAGAACGGCTGGTGGAAGTCGAACACCGCCCATCCAACGGCGGCGGCCTGGTCGCGCTGGAAAGGCGTGAAAGACTGGGATGGCCGCGAGCTGTCGGAAAAATATCCGGAATGGGCTTCGGCGGTTTACGGCATTCGCGGCACGGCGACCAACCATGTGATCGGGGACGGCTGGTGGAGCTGGTGGATTCCCCTAAAAGGGGGCGATATGAGCGTGGGCGTCTGCTTCGACCAGCGGCTGGTCGATTGGCCGCAAGAAGGCGGCCGGGTGGGCGACCGTTTGAAGCAGTTCCTTATGCAACATCCCGTGGGCCGCGAGCTGCTCGTTGATGCGGAGTTCGACCCGGAGGATGTGCATTGGCGGAAAAATCTTGCCTACTACAGCACCACCTTCGCTGGGGATGGCTTCGTGCTGGTCGGCGATGCCGCTGCGTTCATGGACCCATTTTACAGTCCGGGAATGGACTGGATTTCCTTCACCTCCAGCAGCGCCGCCGCGCTAATCACCGCGCAACGCCAGGGCAAGCCAATGGCGGAGCGGATCGCCCGGCACAATCGTGATTTTGCAACCAGCCACCGTTGCTGGTTCGAGGCGGTTTACAAAGACAAGTATGAATACATGGGCGAGTTCGATTTGATGAGTCTCGCTTTCACCCTGGATCTCGGTTTGTACTATCTCGGCATCGCTTCGCAGCCTTTCAAAGCCGGCCCGAAAGCGTTGCTCATTCCCCCATTCTCCGAGGCAATCTCCCGGCCATTCTTCTACTTTATTCGGGGCTACAACCGGCGGTTCGCGCAGATTGCGCGGCGACGTCGGCGCCTCAACCTTCTGGGTCGGAGCAATCGCTCCAATCGCTGCCTTATCCCTGGATTCACGCTGAAATCCAGCGATGTCACGGCCCTGGCAAAAGCCCTGGGGAAATGGCTTTGGCTGGAGGTTCGCGAAGGGCGGCATAGCTGGGGGAACGCCGGGAGGTAAAGGTCTGCAGGCGCGCTGCAGCTAACCTGGGCCGTCGAGCCTCGAGCAACGGAGCAAGCCGCTATTCGCGGCCGAAGAATCAGCGTCGCGAAGATGTTCGCAGCACGATGGCCCCGGCTACTCCTGCCAGCAGGGAAGCGCCCAGAATCGCCACCTTGGCCGTATTGACCAGCTCAGGTCCGTCAAACGCTAGCATGGCAATGAAGATCGACATGGTGAATCCGATACCCGCAAGACAACCCGCGCCGAGCAGCGAACCCCACCCGATCTTCTCAGGCAACTTTGCGAGGCCCGCTTTGACGGCAATAAAGCAAGCGACGCCGATTCCGAGCGGCTTGCCAACAACCAGCCCGAGGGCGACTCCGACCGCAACGGCGCTATGCACGATCGGGCCGCCGATCTGCACACCAGCGTTCGCGAAAGCGAACAGCGGCATCACGACGAATGCAGAAAACGCGTGCAACCCGTGCTCCAGCCGCAGAATCGGAGCGGTCACCCTCTCCGTCGCCCGCTCGAGCGCAAACACGCTTTCCTGTTGCCCTTTACTGGTCAGGACGAGCAAGTCTCCGGTTTCCGTTCGGTCGAACTGATCGAGTAACCCGCGCGCCTGGCCTGAAAACTCCGCGGCGTTGAGGCGCGTTCTACTGGGAATCGTCATCGCCAGCGCGACGCCAGCGATCGTGGCATGAATACCCGATTCGTGGACAAAAAACCAGAGGAGCAGGCCGCCAATCAAATACGGCCACAACTTGGTGACACCGGCGAGATTCAAGGCGGCCAGGATTGCAATCATTCCGCCCGCCGCACCAAAAGCGCCCCAGGCAATGTCGCCCGAATAGAAGAGTGCGATGACGAGAACCGCGCCCATGTCGTCAACAACGGCGAGCGCGGAGAGAAATATCTTAATGCCGATGGGCGCCCGAGGCGCAATTAGGGCCAGCGCGCCAAGGGCGAAGGCAATGTCTGTCGCCATCGGAATGCCCCAACCGTGGGCGGCGGGTCCGCTGCGGTTGAGCGACCAGTAAATCGCCGCCGGAATTATCATGCCGCCCAACGCGGCGGCAATGGGCAGCGCAGCATTTTGCCGCGAGGCTAATTCGCCTGCCACGAATTCGCGTTTGATCTCGAGGCCGACCAGGAGAAAGAACA
>DASQLH010000332.1:0-3317 GCA_035630155.1 Chthoniobacterales bacterium | reverse complement strand
GGAAGTGGACAACATGCTCGCGCAGATGCGCGAACGTGAAGAGAAAGTGAAGCCGAAAGTCAGCTTCGAAGTCGGCGAGACGGTGAAAGTTGCCGACGGACCTTTCCAGAACCAGAACGGCATCGTCGAAGAAATCGATCCCGACCGCGGCAAGCTGCGCGTTTCCGTCACCATCTTCGGCCGCGCCACGCCGGTGGAATTGGAATACTGGCAGGTCGAACGGGGCTAGCGCCGCGAGTGTTAAGTTTTAAGCTTTAAGTGTTAAGCGGGAGAGCGCGCACTTAAAACTTAAGACTTAAAGCTTAAAACTTTATGAAAGAAATCATCGCTCACATCAAACTGCAGATCCCCGCCGGCCAGGCGAATCCCGCGCCGCCTGTCGGCACCGCGCTCGGACCGCGCGGCGTCAACATCATGGCGTTCTGCAAAGAATTTAACGCCGCCACCCAGAAGCAGGCCGGCGACATTCTCCCGGTCGTCATCACCGTTTTCAAAGACAAGTCGTTTACTTTCATCACGAAGAGCCCTCCCGCGGCCGTGCTCTTGAAGAAAGCCGCAAACATCGCCGCCGGCTCGAAAGAGCCGAACAAAACGAAAGTCGGCAAAGTGACGCGCAAACAGGTCATGGACATCGTGAAAACGAAGGGCAAAGACCTGAACTCGCGCAACGACGAAGCTGGTTTCCGCATCATCGCCGGCACCGCCCGCCAGATGGGCCTCGAGATCGTCGACTAAGTCGACGTCAGGCTCGATCGGTTTTCAGGCGCTTCTCTCGTTCGAACCTTTCCATCGCGAGGGCGATCAACTTGTCGATCAGTTCGCTGTAGGGCAGAC
The DNA here is from genome assembly GCA_035630155.1 of Chthoniobacterales bacterium. Classification (GTDB taxonomy): domain Bacteria; phylum Verrucomicrobiota; class Verrucomicrobiia; order Chthoniobacterales; family UBA10450; genus AV80. The sequence continues at coordinate 2,483 of DASQLH010000332.1, read as the reverse complement.
CGGACGCTTCCCAGAGCTTGGGATACATGCTGATCCGCGTGAATCCCGGAATCGTGTTGATTTCGTTGACGATAATCTCGTCGCTATTGCGCAGGAAGAAATCGACGCGCGCCATCCCTTCGCAGCAGAGCACCGAGAAGGTTTTGATCGCGGTCTGGCGCATGCGCTCTGAAATCTCCGGCGGCAATTTTGCCGGAATCTCCAGCGCCGCGCCGCTCTCATCGAGGTATTTCGCCTCGTAGGAATAGAATTCATGGCTGGGCAGAATCTCGCCCAGGACTGACGCGACCGGCTGATCGTTGCCGAGGACGGAGCATTCGATCTCGCGCCCGGTGATGCATTCCTCCACCAAAACCTTGTTGTCGTACTCGAATGCGTCCCGAACGGCGCCATCGAATTCTTCGCGAGTTCGGACTTTATGAATGCCGACCGACGACCCGAGATTGGCCGGCTTGATGAATAACGGCAGGCCGAGCTGGTCGCGCGCGTTATCGAAGGAAGCGGCGTCGGCGGAATATTTTTGCAGGGCGATGAATTTGGCGATGGGGATTCCGGCGTCGCGGAGCAGGCGCTTCATCACGTCCTTATCCATGCCGACAGCCGACCCGAGGACGCCCGCGCCGACGAATGGAATATTGGCGAGCTTCAGCAATCCCTGGACAGTGCCATCCTCGCCGAAAGGTCCGTGAAGAATCGGGAACACGACATCCAACGACCCTGGCGCCGGCTGGCCTGAAGGGAGAACAAGCTGCTTCTCCTGTTTGCCGGGGACGAGAGCCAAGCTTTCGCCGCCTGCGGGCAACTGCGGTATTTCCGACTCAGCCGATCCAAGAAGAAACCGGGACCCTTCGTCGAGATGCCAGCCTCCGTTTTTGTCGATCCCGATTAGGACGACTTCATATTTTTCCTTATTGATGGCGTCGACAATGTTCCGGGCCGACTGCAAAGAGACTTCGTGCTCGGCCGACTGGCCGCCGAACAATATTCCGACGCGAATCCTGGACATTTAGGGACGGGGAGCGGCCGGCTCGCGCAGCGGGAACTGGATCGTGCTCGCGTGCGCGGCGTCGTGATGGACCTGGATGTGCGCCGTGCGCGCGTCCTTCGCGGTTTCGTCGGCAACGACGCCGCCGGAATTGTAATTTTTCTGCCACGCGATCGAGTTCGATCCGGAAACGACCAACCGTAATCGGCTGCCTTTCATTAAGCGACGAGCGACGAAGAGGCCGTTAGCGAAATCGCACTTCACGATCTCGCCCGGCTTCACCAGTTTTTCCTGGCGCAACGATTCGCGGTAGCGCAACCGGCGGATATCGCTCCAAAGGGCGATGCTGGTGCCATCGGGCTGAATTTCGTAAAGATCGACGGTGAGATCGGTGTCGGGCGTGTCGAGCGAAACCCAGAGCGCGACCTGTGGGCAGCCGACGAGCGGCGTCTCGTTCGGCAGCGGGTCGGTGTGATAAACGAGCCCGTCCTGGCCGATGCTTAAAGCGTAACGTTGATCGAGAGCGCCGGTCTTTTCGTTCCCCTCCACGCCTTCCACGGTTTCACCGCGGCGCGTATCGAGCGGGTCGTAAACAAATTTGTCTGCGCCTTCCTTCGGTTGATTCGGCGTCAGCATTCCTGAACGAAAAACGCCGTTCGCGTCGCCGTTTTTTGAGTCGAGATAAAACGTCCGCGGGTTTGCGGTGAGCGCGTCGAGATCCTTCTCGTATTTCCATTCCCCGTTGGCGCCCGAGTTTCCCGGCGCGAGAAGATAATAGGCGATCTGGTCTTTCAGGAAGTCCGGCTTGGGGCCGTTCTTCATCGTCCAGTCATACCATTGCCGGTGCAGATTGTTCAGATCGACCAGCGCTCCCGGGCCGAACTTCACCCCGGCGACTTCGTCCGTCGGCGTGCGCGTTCCCGGATGGTCCCAGGGCCCGATGATGAGGAAATGTTTCGCGCGCGCTTCCGGCGACGCGTTCGCGATGTGATCGCGATAAAAGGTGAGCGCGCCCAGCTCGTCGCCATCGTACTGGCCGGTGATGCTGAGAATCGGCAGCGCGAGTTTTTGATACTGTTCGCGCGAGGGAACCATCGCGTCCCAATAGGCGTCGCGCGTCGGATGTTTCACGAAGCGTTGAAAACTCGGCGACGGATTTCCGATGAAGGAATCGAGCGTCTTGAAAGCGATATGCTTTTTGTAGGCATCGAGATATTTCGTGCGCCAGAATTTTGAATCGCCAAAGAGATTTCCCTGGCCGGCGCGGCCGCTGGTGAAGGTGAGCCACTGCACGTCGTAAGTTTCGCCAACGTTATTGTACGATGGGAAGTCGAGCGGCGGATGCGCGGAAGCGACTGGCACGATCGTGGCCAGATGCGGCGGGAATTCCTTCGCGGTCGCCCATTGATTGAAACCGGCGTAGGAGCCGCCCCACATCGTCACCTTGCCGTCGCAGAAAGGTTGTCGCGCCAGCCACTCGACGACGTCGTGTCCATCC
>DASQLH010000331.1:0-8115 GCA_035630155.1 Chthoniobacterales bacterium | reverse complement strand
CGGAAGATAGGCGCAGTTTTGCCTCGTGACAACCGCTTTCAACATAGGAAATTGCCGGATGGAAAACGCGCCCACCCCGCCACCGAACGTCGTTATCGTGGGCGCCGGTTTTGGCGGGCTCGAAGCGGCGAAGCTCCTGACAAAAGAGCCGGTCCGGATGACGGTGATCGACCGGACGAACCATCACCTCTTTCAGCCCCTCCTTTATGAAGTGGCCACGGCCGCGCTCTCCCCCGCGGACATCGCCGCGCCGATCCGCGGAATTCTGGGCCGTTGCAAGAATACCGAAGTGATTCTGGCCGAAGTGAAATCGGTCAACGTCGCGGCAAAGACGGTCAACCTCGGCGATCAGGAAATCAGCTACGATTATCTGATCCTCGCGACCGGCTCGCGGCATTCCTATTTCGGCCATGACGAATGGGAGCGGCTGGCACCCGGCTTGAAGAGCCTCGAGGACGCGGTGGAAATCCGGCGGCGCTTGCTTCTCGCGTTCGAATACGCGGAGAAAATAACCGACGAAGCAGCGAAGGCGGCGGCGATGACATTCGTCATTATCGGCGGCGGGCCGACCGGCGTGGAAATGGCGGGGGCGATCGCCGAGATCGCGCGCTACACGCTCGATAACGATTTTAAGCACATCGATCCCTCCAGCGCGCGCGTCGTTCTGGTGGAGGGCGATGAGCGAATCATCTCCGGTTTCCCCGCAGACCTGTCCGCTAAAGCGATGGCGCAGCTCAAGGACCTCGGCGTTGAAATCCGTACTGGTGTCCACGCGAAGAACCTTACCGAAGCCGGCCTGGAAGTCGGGGAAGAATTCATTCCCTGCCGGCTGAAAATCTGGGCGGCAGGCAATGTCGCTTCGTTCGTAGGAAAAACGATGGGAGTTCCCACCGACAAAGGCGGGCGCGTGATCGTGAATGAAGACCTGACCATTCCGGGCCATCCCGAAGTGCAGGTGATCGGCGACCTGGCGAGTTTCACGCACCAGGGCGGCAAGCCGTTGCCGGGCGTGTCGCCGGTGGCGATGCAACAGGGCCGGCACGCCGCGCGAAACATCGTGGCGATGATCGAGAGCCGGAAGACGAAGCGTTTTCGCTATTGGGACAAGGGAAGCATGGCGACCATCGGCCGGAACAAAGCGGTGGCCGATCTGAATTTCATTCACCTCAGCGGCAAGCCGGCGTGGCTGGTCTGGCTTTTCGTGCACATCATCTTCCTGGTCGGCTTCCGCAATCGCATTGCCGTCCTCATGCAATGGGCCTGGGCTTACGTCACGTTCAACAAGGGGGCGCGTCTAATCACGCGAAACTTCCAGGCGGAGTCGCGGCCGCTCACTTGATTGGACCGCGGATGACACGGATAGAGAACAGACATTCGCCGGAGGCTGCCGCCATCCGCGTTATCCGTGTAATCCGCGGTTCATCTTTCAATGCATAACAAGGTGTCTGCGATCACGGTGCTCAATCGGCAGCGGAAACTGCCGGTAAAACTGGCGATGCTGCGCGATTTCGCGCGGCGGGCGTTGCAGGAATGCCTGAAACTGCCCAGCCCGAAGCCGGCCGGATTGACCACGCTCAGAGAGCTCAACGTCATCCTCATTTCCGATCGCCGCATGGCGGAACTGCATCGTCGTTTTTTGCAGGAGCCGGGACCGACCGACGTAATCACGTTTCAACACGGCGAGATTTTCGTCAGCACGGAAACCGCACGGCGCCAGGCGCGGCGCTTCGGAACCACGGCCGATCACGAAATGCGGCTCTACGTTGCCCATGGTCTTCTCCACCTGCACGGCTTCGACGACAAGGACGCTCGCTCATCCGCGGAAATGAAGCGCGTCCAGGAAAAGCTGGTGGCGAAGGTGGATCGAGCGCTCCGCCGCTCGATGCCAAAGTGACGGCGAAGCCGCATTCATAAACATCGCGCGACGGAGCGCCCGATCCACCCGCCTCACATCGCGCGACGGAGCGCCCGATCCACCCGCCTCCCGGGTTGAACCACCGTCAGCCTGTGTTAGCCTAATTTCCATGAGTGGGCAGCCACGCGAGGGAAGGCGAGGGTGGCGCCAAACAACCGACTGAACCGCAACCGATTCGCCGTCATGCAGAGCGCCTTCGAATCGACAGTCGAAAACCCGGTCGTTGAGCAGGAAACTCGCACCGAGGAGGAGCTCGATCTCCCCTGGCAGGTCGTTGTCCACAATGATCCCGTCAACTTGATGAGTTACGTCACAATGGTTTTCCAAAAAGTTTTCGGCCTGACGAAGGAAAAGGCGGAGCTGCACATGCTCGAAGTCCATCAACTCGGCCGCTCGATTTTGTGGAGCGGCATGCGCGAGCGCGCCGAGCTTTACGTCCAGCAACTGCATGGCTACCTGCTCCTGGCCACCCTCGAGCGAACCAACTGACCGATGGAATTCCGCCGCGACAAAGATTGCCTCGAGATTTCAGAGCTCGATCCTTTTCTGGCGGAGTTGTTGCGGCAAATCCCGGAGAGCACGAACACCGACGGAGTCGAGAGCGCCCAGCAACGCCTCTTCAGTTCGCCCGCGCCCGCCTCGGAGCGCGAGATCTGCGCGGAATGGAAACTTTACGTCGAACCCGAATTGCGGCGGCTCTTTCGTTCGGCCACCGAAACGGTCGCGGCCGATTTGCAGCAGTTGAATGGGAGCACGAAGCCGTTCGCCAATTGCACCCTTCGCATTCCGACCGAAAACGCCGAAGCCTGGTTGAACGCGCTAAACCAGGCGCGCCTCGTCATCGCCGCGAAATACAACTTTACCGACGGCGAGCTCTGCGATCACTACCGCTCCCCGATCGGCTCCCGCCGCGATCTCGGGCTGTTCCAGGTGAACTTCTACGGATTCCTCCAGGAGTTTATCCTCCAGGAGATGCCGATGTAGAGGGGCTCCTGCCCGTTCTCTTTACTCTTGCTCTTTCTCTTTCTCTTTCTCCTGACATCGCACCGTTAGACCGAATGGTCATCGGCAACAGCCCGGCGAGTTAGAACCCGTCGAAGGCAAACAGCGACCACTGCGAACACCAGCGACGGAATCCAGATCCACCAAATCTCGCTCAGGAGGACCAATACCCCACGCTCCGAAAAGAAATGAGTGCCGAGCGGAGACATCGCGACGGGAGTGAACGGAAAGAAATATCGGGTCGCATCGAAAGGCCAGAAAAAGGGAATTCCAAGGCCGTTGCGGTCAGTCAAGGCGTCGAGCAACCCGTGGGATGCCGCCGCCAGGAAGAGGTAAGACCAGACTGCGCCACGATGGATCGTGGAGGACCAGGTCCTTGCTGCGACGGCCAGTCCAACGGAGGCCACCACTGCCGCGAAGAGAAGCGAATGGGTGAACCCGCGATGACCGAATAGATCGCCGGAACGCGCACCAAACGGGATTGCGATCACGTCGATATCCGGCGCGATCGCACACACGACCCCAAGAGCCAGCAGACGGCGCGGAAATGCCCGCTGCGGAAAAGCAGTGACGAGCGCCGCGGCCGCTACGCCATGGGAAAAGATGGTGGGCATCGGCCTAATGTGACACAATCACTGACCGCCTGCCGACCACGGCAAAAATATGAAAACCCGACTCGCATTCCTCACCGTTCTCTTTCTTCTGGCGACAGGCCTGCAGACAATCGCGCAGCCTTCCGCCGGCGGAATTGTTTACGGCCCAAAGGGCGCCTTTAACATCAGCGCGCCGAAAGGCTGGAAGCTCGATCCCACGGCGGGTTCGGAGCAAGGGCTGCCGTGCGTTCTCTATCCGGAAGGCGCCACCTGGGAAACCGCCGAGCCGTTGATGTACGCCAAGATCGCGAGCACCCAATACGAGGACTACGAAGCCTTTGCCAAAGAGGCGGTCGAGGACATGAAAAAGAACCGGCCCGGCTTCAAAATGAAACGCGTGGCGTCGGGCAAGACCGCCGGCGGCGAGCCATACTTCATCAATGAGTATTCGCCCACGGAGACCTACAAGCGGTTCGAGCGCGTCGCCTACGTGCAGTTGCTCAAGGCCGTCGCTTACATCGTTTTTTCCGCGGACGAGAAACCGAACTTTGAGAAAGAGCAGGGCGCGCTTGAGGAAGCGGTGAAGTCACTCCGCTCCATGAATGTCGATTATCCGAACAAACCAAAGCAGCCGGAATAAGGGCGACGGAAATCGTTCCCCGAAAATTCCTGATGCTAGGTTTCTCCCCGGAAATCAAGAGCTGGCAGGTTTCGTGGCCCAAAGAGTGCATGCGAGCGCCACAATCGCGAGCAGAACGGCGACGCCTTTAATAATCAGCACCGCACTGGTTGGAATTGGAGCGGGGTCGATCTCGCCCAGGCGGTAACGACGCAATTGCTCGAAGAAACTGTAGTAGCCAAGGCCACAGGTGAATCCCCAGGCCGCCGCGAGGAGCCTTTGGCCAGCGTCAAATCTGCGACCCACCAGCCACGCTCCCGCCAGCAGGAATGCTCCCAGGATGTAGTCATCGAAAAACGCGGGCGGATATTCGCGCCATGTCCCCCAACGGCGCACCGTCTCCAACATGGGTGCCAGGATTCCAAAAATAATTGCTAAGGTCCGGCTAAACTTCATGCCCGGAGAATGAATATGCCGGGAGGGCTACTCCCGCCACCGTCGCCTCCGTCGTCGCTACCGCCATCGCCTCCGCCATCGCTCCCAGCCCGGAAAACATCAGAAACATGGCCGCCGTGATCGTCTGCCGCATGAAAATCGTTCATCGGGTTCCCGTAGGAAACATCCGGCGAATAAAGAAAGAAGGTTTGCGTGGCCAAAAACTTTCGCAGTTCGACGGACGTTTTTGAAGCTCCGAGCTTCTCCAGGAAACCCTGCGCCTGTTCCGGCTCGACGAACATCGACACGGCATACTGACGGACGTCATCTGGAGCGCGGCATTCATTACAGGCGTCTTCTACTTCCTCCCGCAGTGTAGAACTGCTTTGCCTCAAATTTCTCGCGCAGGATGTTGCTCACGCTCTTGGCCGGCGCTCGGATACGCCACGTGTCTATTCTTGGGTTGCTCGGGTCATCCATGGCGCGTTCGGGATTTTACGGCAAAGAGATCAGCGACGACTGATGCCAGCGAACGCCTCGAACTGACGCGCGAGCGAAACAACCTCGGGGGAGGCCCGGTTCTTCGGCACGACAAAATTCGTTATCGCGCCATTGGGCATATTCGTAACGGAAAACACGTAATTCTTGACGGCATCGAACGTCCGATTGGCTGATTTGCCGCCAGCGAACTTCTCGGCTCCGCTGGAGTGCAGCGATCGCCAGGTTTGCTCGAATTGCTGGCGCGTGATCCTAAAAGCCTTTTGGGGTATTGACGAAGTCGGGGAGATCACGAAACCACGCGCTGGAGACGTATCGACAATCCCTACGCAACGGAGCGCGGGCCCATCCTGGAACGTGTACATTAACATGCGTGTGGCCGCTTGAGCGCGCGCAGTAAAGCCGATGACGAGAAGCGCGAGGACTGCCATGATCGTGCGAGTGTTCATAGGCTTATTTCGACACAAAATTAGCGATTCCGAAAAGAGCGGAGCGCCGTGACATAGATTAATAAACCTCAAGGACAAAGGCGAGAAAGCAGGAGTGAAAGAGCCAACGCTCTTGGAATCGCCGCATCGCCTTGCACAGGCGTTTCGCGCTCCCCTCGCCTCACTGGTGTTTGCGCTGCGTAATGAATCGAAATTGAACTTTCCGCAGATCTGTCGCCTGCACTCGACCCACGAATGGCAGATACATCTTCGGATATCGACCATCCCCGCGATACGCGTAAATCTCATCTGCAGACGCTTTGCTGACGCACAAACCCCCTGGCTGAGCGGAGCCTTCGGCGAACGCGGCCCCGTCCGCCTGAAAATAAACAGCGGTGCTATCTTCCCGCACCGGGACAAACCGATTCGGGCGGAGCGTGTAGGTCGGCACTGTGGGCAAACCAGGCGGTAGCGGGGCCCCGAAGCGGATTTCCGCGGTAACGACAAGCTCCTTTACCTGTCGGCCGAAGAGGGTAGGCGCGAATTCGGACGCGCTGCGGGCTGCGGCGCCGTAACAGGGAATGAGAGCGCTCACTACAAGGCCGCAGATGACGGCGGCCGGCCAAAGAGCAGGAGACCGCATGCGCCTAACGAGAAGCAAGACCAGCGACTCCGAAAACCTTTCGGAGTTCGAGGCCTTCCATCGCGGTGAAGATCAACCCCCTGCGTCAAGGTAGGCAAAGAAACTTGCGCACGTGGTATTGCCCTCGCTGGCGCCACGCTGACAAGTGCATTGCACATTCGTGTATTCTTGAGGTGTCGTAAACCCACGGCGATCGCGCAGCCCATGCTGCTGGATCAGCTCAGCAGCGTGCGCCACCCATTCCGGGCCGGTATTCCCCCGGAGCCTCACAAACGCCCCATTCGGCATCACGTAGTGAGGATGTGCACCCCGCGGGTGACTCGGCTCGTGGACGAATGTCGGTTGCCAATGGTTATCAGTGCATAGTCCCATACCATTAATCTCCTGTTCGATTTGGTTCGTCTATTTCCGGCTCGAGGTGGAACGACAGGGTCAAAACGTACCAAATGGAGACATCCTGATCAATGCAAACCGCAGCTTCGGCCTCCTGGCACGGCCGCCGGGCCTCTCGAAGCAAGCCGCTGCCAGGGCCGCACATAAACTTGGATTATCATCGCTGGTCTCATACCCTGCCCGCAGTTCTATGAAGATCGCCGCGCGCTCGTTGCTGTTGGCCTGTGTTGTTGTGTGCGCGCTCGCGCGCGGTGAAGAGGAGAAGCGCTGGCCGGCGGGCGCGGACGAGTTCGACACCACCATCGGCATCCCTGACGGCTTTTCGCCGAAACGCTGGCAGCCACCGCCGATCAACGCGGCCGGGAAAAAGGCGCCCCTGATCCTGGAGGCGCGCTTTCGTTCTTCCGACTGGAAAGCAGATTTCGCTGTGGCAATCTATTATGTGCGCCACGTTCCCTCCGATCCTGAGGCAAGACGCATTGCCGCGCCGCTCGGGCGCGGGGAAAAAGTCACCGACCGCAAGACCAGCCGCAGGAAAATCGCCGGACGGGACGGCGGCGCCGATTACTGGCATTACGAAGAGGCGACAACGGTGAGCGGGCCCGGTTACACGCGCTACCTGCTCAATTCCTTCTCCACCAGCTCACTCCCTGGCGCGACGTCGGATTTCTGGGAGTTTCGCGCTGCGGATGAAGACTCCCGGAAACGCTACACCGCGGCGTATCGGAAATTCAAGGAATCGCTGGAAGTGGGCGAGGATTAGCCGCGCGCGACATTCCTCCTCGGGAATGTTGATCCCGCTATTTCTTATAAGGCGGCACCTCTGGCAGAATCGGAGGCTCGATACCCAGCATTGGATGCAGCGGCGGCGCAGCGTTCCCGGCACGACGCTAAAGAATGGTAGGCAGATCGCGCCACTCCCCAAGGCTTGCTGTCGGTTTTTCGAGAACATCGAGGCGCGATTTCCGTAGTTACTGCTGCGGGTCACACCGCGCAAACGACTAACGAATTGACACTTCTTACCGAAATAGGCCAGCCTCTGCTCTCCCTGCTTGCCCAGTTTTCCTACACCTCATAACCCCTCCCCCTCATGGCTACTCCCTTGATTTCTCCTTCAACAAGTGACATCGGACCGCTATCGGACTCGAGCAGCCTCGGCGAGCCAGGCAGGGCCCCAGCCAGCGACGCGGCTGCGGCGCGCGCGAGAAAACCCCGCGCAGATTCAGGGGCACCGGTAATCGAGCCAGCCGACGAACCGTCTGGGGAGGAGCAGCCGCGCGACTTCAACGGTGCGGGCGCGACCAACGGCGGCACTCACCCTGTACCCGAGGAGAGGCCATCGGCCTCTGCCGAGGACAAAAAAGAATCGACAACTATCCCGGGAGCACCGCCGCCGCCCCGGCTCGTCACTGTTCCGGGAGCAGACACAGGCGAGCAGGAAGCTCGTATGGGGATGCCCTGGCCCGCGCTCGATTATTCGAAGGGTTGCGATGAGGTTGAAAAGGAGCTGCTCAAGCGCTTGTGCGCAAGGTATGGCGCCACTCTGGTCACCGACCTGGATGATGCGCAGCTCCTGCTCTCTTATGTCA
>DASQLH010000330.1:0-5551 GCA_035630155.1 Chthoniobacterales bacterium | reverse complement strand
CATCACGAAATCGATCGCGGACGCCATCCACATCAGACCGGCGCAGGTGAAGATCGGGAGCGCGAAAAATTCGCCGAGACCGGATTGGTGGGTGGTGCCGTGGATCGATTCCCGCACGATGGGCGCGTAATCGATCATCATGACGAGGACGAAAATGCTGGTGACGAGCGCGAAGCGTTTAAAGAAAATCGCCAGCGGATCGGCGGTGTAAAAACTCCAGAAGCCCGTCGAGGGAAGTTCGATCGGCGGGGGAACAAGAAAGAAGCTGGCGATGAGCACCGCGCCGAGCCCGATGATGGCAGTATAGGCGAAAGTGCGCTTGTCGATCTGGTCGGCAAACATTTCGAAAAGCAGAACGAGCACGCCGAGGACGAGCACCGCGATTTCAAGAGTAGGCGCGGCGATAGTCATTGCTTCGCGGTGAAATAGCTTTTGAAGGTGGGCGTGACGAGCCGGACGAACGATTGCGGGAAGAAACCGAACCAGAGGGTCATGGCGACGAGCAGGCTGATCGGGATGCGCAGGCTGCGGCGCAGGTCGGTCACGCTGCCCAGCGATTCAGGGAGGGGCCCCATGAAAACGCTGCGATACGCGCGCAACATGTAAACGGCTGAGATGACCACGCCCCAGAGGCCGAGAACGGTGGCGATTTGATAAATGCCGAAGTACTCCGGGTTCGCGCCGTTCCGGAAGGCTCCGAAGAGCACCATCACTTCGCCGGTGAAATTCGAGAAGCCCGGCAATCCGATGGAGGCGAAAGCGGCGAGGCCGAAGGCCAGGCTGGCGCGCGGCATTATTTTTCCGAGCCCTCCGAGTTCGTCCATCACCAGCGTTCCGGTGCGCTGGCGGATTTCGCCGGAGATAGCGAAGAGAAGCGCGATGGAAATTCCGTGCGCGAAAATCAGGACTGCGGCGCCGCTTGTTCCAAGCAACGTTCCGCTGGCGATGCCGAGGAAAATGTAACCCATGTGCATGACGCTCGAGTAACCGAGCATCCAATCGAGGCGCTTTTGCGCGATCGTCACAAGACCGACGTAGATAATGTTGCCGAGGAGCAGAACGATCAGGAGCGTGTTCCATTGCTGCGCTCCCTCGGGCAGAAGCGGCAGCGCCAAACGGAGCAGGCCGTAAAGCCCAAATTTCTTAAGCACACCCGCGTGCAACATCGCCGCCGGCGCCGGCGCGGAGGCGTAGGCTTCCGGCGCCCAGGTGTGGAACGGGAAGAGAGAAACGAGGATGCCGAAGCCGATCAGGAGAACGAGAAAGATGTTTCCCTGCGCGTCGGCCGGAATGAGCGCGGCGGATCGTTGTAGGACTCGGATATCAAAACTCCGCGCCGCTTCTGGCATGCTGCGATAGAGCATGATGAGACCGAGCAGCAGGATGAAACTTCCGGTCGCGAGATAGATCGTAATTTTCCAGGCGGCCGCCTGCCGTTTCCCCGTTCCCCAGATGCCGATCAGAAGAAAGGTCGGAATCAAGGCAAGCTCGTGGAAGGCGTAGAAGAAAAAGAGATCGAGTGAGGCGAATGCGCCCAGCGCGCCGGCCGCGATGAAGAGCAGGCAGGCGTAAAAGGCGTGCTTGTGCTGCGCGATCTCGCCGGTGAACCAGACGGCGGCGAACATCACCAGCGCCGTGAGCAGGAGCATCATTAAGCTCAAGCCGTCGATCCCGAGAGTGAAGTTGATGTTCCAATCACTGCTGATCGGATATGAAGTCACCATCTGGAAACCGCGCTGGCCTGGTTCGAATCCGAGGTAGGCCAGCAAAACCGCGGCCAGGGTAAAACCGGCCGCCCAAAGCGCCGTCCGGCGGGCCGATGCGCCCAGCAAAATCGCGAGCGCGGCCGCGATCGGAAAAAGGACAATGAAAAGCAGCATCATTGGAAGATCGTGAAATAGATGAGACCGACGATGCCCAAGCCGAAGAGAAACGCGTAGGCTTGGAGATTGCCCACTTGCAGAAGCCTGAGGAGCGAACCGATGCCCCATGTGGTGTTGCTCGCGCCGCGAATGAAGCCGACGTCGAGGATCCAGCGGTCGATGAAGGCCGACAGGCTGGCCAGCAAACCCTGGGTGGCGGCGATCAGGAAGGCATAGAGTTCATCAAAGTAGAAACGTTTTCGGAGCAGTGCGAAATCGAGCGGATCGCTTTGCCGGTTGCGATAGAGGATGATGGCGCAAATGACGCCGGCGATCGTCGCGCCGAGAGCCATTCCGGGCACGAGCCAGTCGTGCGTTTCTTCCGCGGGCAATTGGACGAAGAGCCTGGCGATGAAACCGAAGCCCGAGGCAAAAGCAGGAATGGCCAGGAGAATCAGCGGGCCAATCATCACCCACGGCGCCTCGCGCCCCGCGCGGGCCTGATCGCTGCGTGGTTTGCCGAAGAAGACGACAACCACCAGCCGCAGCATGTAGAACGCGGTCAAAAATGCCGTGAAAAGCGCGAGCCAGAAAATGGCGCGGTCTTTTTCGTAGGCGAGCAGAAGGATGGCGTCTTTGCTGAAGAAACCGCTGAAGGGCGGAAAGCCGATCAACGCGAGGGTGCCGACAAGGAAGGTCAGGAAGGTAATCCCGAGACGCCCCGCCAGTCCCCCCATCTTCCAGATGTTTTGCTCGTGATGAAGCATGACGATGATTGCGCCGGCGCAGAGGAAAAGCAGCGCCTTGAAAAAGGCGTGCGTGAACAGGTGGAACATCGCCGCCTGCCCCGAGGCGAGGCCCACGGCCATGATCATATAGCCGAGCTGGGAGAGCGTGGAGTAAGCGAGGATGCGTTTGATGTCGTTTTGCTGCGTCGCGATCAGGGCGGACATGACGGCGGTGATTATTCCAATCCAGGCGATAACCCAGAGGGCTTCGGCCGAGGCCTGAATGAGAAAGCTCACGCGGACCAGCATGTAAACGCCCGCGGCCACCATTGTCGCGGCATGGATGAGCGCGGAGATCGGCGTCGGGCCTTCCATGGCATCCGGCAACCAGACGTGGAGCGGGAACTGCGCCGATTTGCCGACCGCGCCGCAGAAGATGAGAAGCGCGGTGATCGTCAGATATCCAGGGTAACTGGTGATCCGGCCGAGCTCCTCATTCATTTCGCTGAACACGACGGTGCCCGTTGCGGCCCACGCCATCATGATTCCCAGCATGAACCCGAAATCGCCGAGGCGATTTGTGAGGAAGGCTTTCTTCGCGGCTTCGGCCGCGGTCTCGCGTTCAAACCAATGGCCAATCAACAAATAGGAACTGACGCCGACGAGTTCCCAAAAAATGAACATCATCACGAAGTTGTTCGCGACGACGATGCCGAGCATCGAGAACATGAAAAAGGAAAGGGAGGCGAAGTAGCGGGACTTGCTGGAGTCGTCCCGCATGTAGCCGAGGGAATAAATGTGAATGAGCGCGCCGATGCCGGTGACGAGCACGAGCATTGTTTTCGTCAGGTCATCTAGGACGAAGCCAAGCGGGACAAACAGGACCGGACGGAGATCGAGCCAGGTCAGTTCCAGCGCCTGGATATTCGGTGTCACGAAAACGATGCAGCTGAAGACAAAGCTGGCCAGCACCGCCGCGACGGAAATGAAACTGCTCATGCCGGGCAACGGCCTGGTGAAAAGGACGATCGCCGCCGCCGCAAAAAGCGGCAGAAGCAGAATCAACCAGGGCAGCGTGCTAGTCATCGGTGCAGGTCAAAATTTCAAGCTGTTGATGTCTTCGACGTGGGTCGTCTGCCGCGCCCGATAAAGCGCGACGATGATGGCGAGGCCGACTGCAACCTCCGCGGCGGCGACAGTGATAATGAAGAAGACGAAAACCTGCGCGTTGTAATTGGGCAATCCGTCGGGAGTCAGCCGAAAGCGCGAGAAAGCGACGAGGGAGAGATTGGCAGCGTTCAGCATTAGTTCGAGCGACATGAAGATAATGATGATGTTTCGGCGGAGCAGGACGCCCGCGAACCCGATGGTGAAAAGCATCCCGCTGACGATGAGATAGTGGCCGAGCGTGACCATGCGCTAACGCAGCTCCCGTTTGCTCAGCACGATCACGCCGATCGTCGCGACCAGGACGAGGACGCCGATGACTTGGAAGGGCAAAGTGTAATTCGTGAAAAGAAGGAGACCGACGTTGTGGACGTCGTCGGTCTTAACCGCGGCGAGGGGCGGGAACGGTTGCTTTGCCGCGCTGAGCTGTCCGATAACGAAATAGATTTGGATGAAAAAGGCCATGGCCACCGCGAGCCCGCCGGCCACGGCGACGATGTTCAGTTTGCGGAGTTGTTCCATTCGCAAGTCGAGCAGCATGATGATGAAAAGGAACAGCACCATGACCGCGCCGGCATAGACGAGCACCTGAATGATGCCGATGAAAAAAGCGTCGAGTGAAATGAAGAGAGCGGAGAGCCCCATAAAGCAAATGACAAGGCTGAGCGCGCTGGCGATCGGATTGCGGTTAATGACGACCGCGGCGCCGAAGACCAGCATGACGAAGGCAAAGAGCCAGAAGAGAAACGGACTCATAAGGCGATTGCAGATTGCAGATTGCAGATTGCAAATTGAAAGGGGATGCCCGTCCGCAATCTGAAATCTGAAATCTGAAATCTGAAATTGAGGTTATTTCTTCTCATTCCACTTCAAGACAACACCCTGCATGACGCCGCCGATCTCGAGGAGCTTCTCTTTGTTGTGCACCATGTCGGCGCGGGTGAAGCCGGTGATGGCGTAATCTTTTCGGAGATAGATGGCCTGCTCCGGGCAAACCTCTTCGCAGAGCCCGCAGTAAATGCAGCGGATCATGTCGATGTCGAATTCGTGCGGATACTTTTCCACCTTGGCGAATTTATCGGCCGCGGGGAATTCGCCGGGGATAATCTTGATCGCGCGCGGGGGGCAGATGAACTCGCAAAGCTGGCAGGCGACGCAACGGACGCGGCCCGTGTCGTCGCGGACGAGCGCAGGCGCGCCGCGGTAATGTTCCGGCAGGTTGCTGTCCCATTTTTCTTCCGGGTATTGCATCGTCACTTTCGTCCGGCCGAAGAGCATGTTCCTGAAATGCTTCATGGTGATGGCCAGCCCCGTCAGGATCGCGGGCAAATAAATTCGCTCGGACCAACTCAGTTTGGGACGTGAAACGGTGATGGCCATGTCAGCTGATCTTCGTGCTCGTGCTCGTGATCGCACGCGAAACCTTCCGATCACGAGCATGAGCACGATTACGAAGGGAGAATGAAATCATTGCGGAAAGTAGGCCAGGATGATGGCCGCGAGGAAGATGTTTACGAGAGCGATTTCGAAAAAGAAGACCCAGCCGAGGCGCATGAGCTGGTCGTAGCGGAACCGGGGGAGCGTCCAGCGCACCCAGATGAATACGAAAAGCAGCACGGCGACCTTCGAGAAGAAGACGAAGATGTTTACGAGTCCCCAGCCCCAGCCGTGCGAGCCGTCCGGGATCCAGGGAAAATGCCAGCCGCCAAGGAACAGCGTCACGATGATGGCGCTGCCGGTGATCATGGCGACGTATTCGCCGAGGAAAAACAGGCCGAACTTCATCGAGCCGTA
>DASQLH010000329.1:0-3516 GCA_035630155.1 Chthoniobacterales bacterium | reverse complement strand
AACGACATCATCGGCGGCAACTCCGGCTCACCCGTGATCGCGCGCGATGGCTCCGTCATCGGCGCGGCCTTTGACGGCAACATCCATTCCATCGGCGGCTCCTACGGATTCGATGCGCGCGTCAACCGCACCATCGTGGTCTCCGCCGCAGCGGTGCAGGAGGCGCTGGAGGAAATCTACAACGCGCCCGAGCTCGTCCGCGAGCTTAGGGGCGAGGTCCCAGGAGCGTCCAAGCCTTAGCCATCTGCTGCCACGGGCTTCGGTTCGCAGTGGGCTGCCTGAGCTTCCTCGCCGTGTTATGGGCATTTCTTCAGCCCATTAAGGGGACCGAAGAAGAGCAAACCTACAACAATCAAGTTATAAGGAAGCTCGCGAGTGCCCGTCGGAAGGGTCACGCTTTGAGGCGCCGTTAATCGTGGCGCGTTACCGAGCTTCAAGGAGCGGCGGTTTCCAACCGCCGACTAATTAAAACGGCGATTTCAAATCGCCGCTCCTTGAGAAGCAGCTAATTCTCGCGTTCGGCAGCCCGGCGGCTTATCGTCTTCTCGTTGGATGGCAAAGCTCCCTCGCATTAAGGCGGTCGTCTTCGATTTGGGCGGAGTATTGATCGAGTGCGCAAAACCCGAGAAAACGTCGTTTCTTGTTTTAGCGACGGTGACCAATTGCAGCGGAAGATGAGCAAACTTCTCCGATGAGCCATCCGGTATCGGATCCCGGGCGAGGCGGTACCTTTTCACAAATAGGAACATTCACATTCTAAGATTATGAAATATGAAGCGAGAGGAACCACCAGCGCAGTATAGGGCAAATTGTGATCGGCCAATAACGCGACGAGGTGCGCGACAGCGCGGAGGGACTTTAGCTTGTTCGCGAAGAGCCGGTTTGCGCTTGTTCGGCAAGAGGCGGCCGGATAACCTGGGTGACATGTTCCCCAGCGTGCTTATGCCCCGCAGGAAAGGATTGCCTGTGTCGGTTCCGCTTTCTCGCCTCCGTCCCTCAGGTTTGCGATGACGATTAACGCGCTAGATCGGCCAACCGATGAAGCGACCGCTGGCCTTTCCGACCAGCAAATTCAAGCGTTTTGCGCTTTTGGCTACTGTGTCTCTCATATTCCGCTCGCGCAGGACATCAGGCAGCGCGCTCTGGACAAGGTGTGGGATCTGTGCCCGAGCTCTTTCCAATCCGACAAACCTCGAAGCTGGCAGGGCGAATTTGAAGACTCGTGTCAGACGCTATCGATCGAGAAGCGACTCGGTCGGGTGAAGTTTCGCGAGTGCCTGCGCGGTGAGCGCTGGCTGTATGAGATGACGGCGGCGAACGCTGACATCCTTGCTTGCATAAGGGAATTGATCGGGGAGCCCGTCCCGCCTGAGTATGTCCGGGGATTATATCCGGTGTTTCCGACGCGGTCCCGCGCGCCACACGGTCATTGCGACCGTCACAAGTTTCAGGTAGGCGTCGTTCTCTACTTAAGCGATGTGTTGACGGGAGGAGGCGGCTTCACCGTTTGGCCGGGAAGCCACCACGAGATCGCCAGGCATCACGGCACGCTTGGCGGGGAAGATCGGTTGCCGACATATGAGGCGGCGCTGAAGGAAGTCGAACGTTCGACCCGGCCGGTGGAGGTGACCGGGCCCGCAGGCACGGTCGTGTTCTGGCATCAGCGCCTCGTTCATACGGCTGGGATCAACACGCGGCGGACGGTTCGTCACGCTACGTTGTGCGACTTCAAGAACGCCACGTTCCTTTCCGCGGCAGATTCGGTCGCCGCTGATTCATGGAGTACCTGGTCGCCCCGTGTAAAAGAGATGGCGGCGGCATGGAGAAACGCGCCCGCGCACGCGCAGTGAAGAATGGAGCAGTCAGCCTGTGGGTCCCGGCATCTCAACTTTGCGCAATGCGAATTGGCCGCCTTGTGTTTCAATGATGCCCGTGCCATGCCACGTTCCAAGCCGATAACGGAGCGGTCTTACCCGACGGCTCGCCTATTGATTACGGCGCTGGCGTTTGCGGCCGCGATCTCCGGTGCGCAGGCGGAACCAGCGCCACGGGTGCGGCAGCTTCCCGAAGCGGCCAAGATCGTTCGCGACCGGTCTGGCAACGTGAGAAGCAGCGCGCTTTACGCACCGGAACCATTCTATCCCTACAAGGCGCGGCTCCAACGCCTGGAGGGTCGCGGCCTCTACGAGCTCCTGGTTCGGCCCAATGGGACGGTCTCAGGAGTCGCCGTCCTTCGCTCGACGGGCAGCAAGCTCCTGGATATCGCGGCGGCGCAGACGTTGATCCAATGGCGCTTTCCGCCGCGGGCGGGACTGGAAAGAGTCAAGATCCCGATCTACTTCAGCATGCGAAATCGCCTCAAAGGTGGCGGCACCATTCACGGTCCCTGATAGGCTTTGGCCTGGCGCGCAGTCTAGAGGGAACGCATTCTGCCGCCCCTGCCGGGACTTTGCCCTTTTCTAACCGCAATTCCCAGCGCTAAAGCGCTGGGCTATTATCGGATCTTCAATGTCTTCAGGATTGAAAACCCGGTTTCGGGATGGATGGTTTGCCCGGCCAAGGGTATCCCCTGAGAATAGCCCAGCGCTTTAGCGCTGGGACATCGATTGACGTCCCCCTCCTAAGAGTCCCGGCGGGACGAAAGAATCTCAGTCGAGCATCGCGTCGTCGAAGGGCAATCCATGACGCTGGAGAAATGCGATCACCTCTTCGCGATATGTCCTGGTGCGGTGATGCTCCTCCTGGTCGCGGATATAGGCACAGGTCTCGTCAATTCCGGAAATGCCGATGCTGAAAGCACCATATCCTTCCTGCCAGGCGAACTGTCGCAATGCAGGAAAGGTGTCATGAATCCATTTTGAAGAATTGCCCTTGATCAATTGCACCGCCTTTGAGATCGACATCGTGGCGGGCAAGCTAAGAAGGATGTGCACGTGATCGGCTACGCCGCCGATCGCGAGGGCTTTCATTCCATTCGCGCGGGCGATGCCACCGAGATACGGCCAGAGACGCTCGCGAATCTCAGGCGTAAGCCAGGTCTCACGTTTCTTGGTCGCGAAGACGCAATGCTGGAGAGAACTCGAGAAGGAATGCATTCTGCCGTCCCTGCCGGGACTTTGCCCTTTTCTAACCGCAATTCCCAGCGCTAAAGCGCTGGGCTATTTTCAGAACTCCGTCACCATGCACTCTCCCCAGATATAGCGAGTGACGAGGTCGGGATGGGCCGCAAGCTTTACACGGCTCGCGCTTGCTGGTCTTATTCTCGGCAGATCGTATGAGAGCATTCCACCGAGGTCTCGCTATCTCACTGTTACTGGTTTTTATTTGCTTTCCGAATGCTGCGGCACAGCCTGCCCCCGAGAATTTTTGGGCTTCTTCCGACCGGAAATTTCCCTACGACCGAGAGGCTCGAATGCAGCGGATGGCGGGGACCGGTATTTTTCGGCTTCGCCTTGACGTGACGACCGGAAAGGTCACTGAAGTCGCGGTGATGAAAAGCACCGGCTGGAAGCATCT
>DASQLH010000328.1:0-4825 GCA_035630155.1 Chthoniobacterales bacterium | reverse complement strand
ACATCGATCGTGTTGTACTGGCTGGAATAGGCGAACGTCGTTCCGTTGATCCTGCTGTCGTAATACGTGGCAAATACCTTGTCTCCGGGAGTCGGACCGGCATAGGCATAAACGGCAATGTTTTGTCCCGCCAGCTGAAGGATGGCGAGGTTGTCGAACAGGTATAATCCGAGACACGGAGCAAGGGCTCCACCCAGGCTGTGGCCTCCGATCACAATGGTCGAGCCGTTTATGTTATTGGTCTGGATATAGCTTTGAAGCGCCTTCAACAAGCTCGTTCCATCCTCTGTCATTTGCAACAGGATGATGTTCATGCCGTTGGACGATCCGGTAGAAATGTAGCCGCTGGTGCTGCTGCTCCCGGAACCCGGCGAAATCGTGCTCCATGCGACCATCGAAGAGATATCGAAATCTTCTCTTTCCCAATCGAACATCGAAGTAGGATTCGTGCCGGCAACAGCAATGACGAACAGCTTCTGGGAAGGACTGTAATAACAGGCCATCGTGTTGTCGACTGTCAGGCTGGTTCCCTGCTGAGCGGGATTGATCCAAACCACCGGACCCCAGACAAGTGTCCAGTCGGAACCGAGCATTCCCTGGATCACGGGATCCGCTAAATTGACGTTGGCGATCGTTAGAACGTAGTCCTGCATATCTGCCAGACTTGCAAAAGAAAGGTCGGCTGCCGAGTCGACCGAAAAGGTGAAAGCAGCTACCTGCTGCTCAATAGTGTAGGTTGGTGTTGCCATGGTTTTATTATTTTTCAGCATTATCGAAGCAAACCTAAGAAAGATGAATATGGAAAAACATATCCTCCTTATTCTGGGATTGGCAGCGAAAGCTAAATGGGTGCTTGTTGATACAGCACCAACAATCGAACTGGCAAGAAAGAAGCGCGTCTCGCGCGCTGGTGATGGCGTCCTCGCCGTCGCGAATTTTTCGAAAGACTGTTTCGGCGAGACGCCGGAACCAACGCGCGAGACGCGCGCGCTACCCGAAATCTGTGCTGTGCTCGCGGCTACAGCTTTCGATAACGCCGCATCAGTTTGAAAAAGCGGAGCGTGTCGCGGACGGGATGAATGCTGCTCACCTCGTCGGAATAAACCGTGGTGATGGGGACTGACTCGATCTGGCAACCTTTGCGGCTGGCGATAATCAGCATCTCGGTTTCGTAGTCGAAGCGATCGGCGCCGCCTAACAAGTCCGGGATGACGCTGCGGTGCACCATGCGGAAACCGCATTGCGTGTCGGGAACTTGCTGCCGGCAAACGCGGCTGATGCTGCTGCTCATGTAGCGATTAACAAAGCGGCGCAGATGGGGCATATCGCGGACATTGTTCATCCGGGTGCCGATCAAGATTTCGGCGCGGGTCGCGGCCGCCATCTCCAGGAAAAGAACGATCTCCTCCGGCAAATGCTGGCCGTCCCCGTCGAGGATCATCACGTAAGCGAAGCCTTGGTCGAGCCAATGGCGCAGGCCAGTCTTGATCGATTCGCCTTTGCCGCGGTTTTGTTCGTGGACAATGACTTCGGCCCCGGCGTTCCGCGCGTTTTCCGCGGTCGCGTCCGTCGATCCGTCATCGACGACGAGGACGTGATCGAGCTGCTGGAGCGTTCGCCGGGCAACGTCGCCGATGTGTTTCTCTTCGAGGTATGCAGGGATAATCGCTGCGACTGTGGTCCGGTCGATCGCAACGCCGTCTGGGGCTGACGCCATTTCAGCGGACGACCGGATGGAAGTCGGCCGCGTGATAGGAGCTGCGCACGAGCGGACCGGAGGCGACGTGGGCGAAGCCTTTGGCGCGCGCGATCTCTCCGTACGCATCGAACCGCTCGGGTGAAACGAACTCAACCACGGGAAGATGTTGCGGAGTGGGCCGGAGATACTGGCCAAGAGTCAGGACCTGGCAGCCGATCTCCCGCAGGTCGTCCATGGTCTGGAAAAGCTCCGGCTCCTTCTCGCCGAGTCCAAGCATGACGCCGCTCTTGGTCACGATTTTCGGCGCCAGCTCCCTGGCTTTGCGGAGGACATCGAGCGAAGTGCGATACTTCGCGCGCGAACGCACCACCGGCGTCAGGCGTTCCACCGTCTCCATGTTGTGATTGAAGATGTCGGGGCCGGCCTCGAGGACGATCTGGATGCACCAATCCTGCGCGTGGAAATCTGGAACGAGCACCTCGATGATGATCGACGGATCCATCTCGCGGATCGCGTGGATCGTGCGCGCGAAATGGTTCGCGCCGCCGTCCTTGAGATCATCGCGGGCCACCGCGGTGACGACGACATGTTTCAACCCCATTCGTCGAACGGCTTCGGCGACGCGTTGCGGCTCATCTTCCTCCAATGCAAACGGCTTCGCGGTGCTGACCGCGCAGAACCCGCACGCGCGCGTGCAGCGTTCGCCGGCGATCATCATGGTCGCAGTGCCCTGGCTCCAGCATTCCCAGCGATTTGGGCACTGCGCGCTTTCGCAAACGGTGTGGAGGCGGAGATCGGAAATGAGAGCCTTCGTGGAAAAGAAAACCGGATTGGAAGGCAGGCGCACTTTGATCCAGGGCGGCTTTTGCGCCTGGTGCAGGGCTGGATCGATCTTCGCGCAGGACATGGTGGAGAGCTTTAAGTATTAAGCTTTAAGTTTTAAGTGTTCGTAGCGCAAATCCTCTTAAAGCTTAACACTTAAAGCTTAAAGCTTCGTCCGGCCGGAGAGGGCCTGGTAGAGAGTCAGTTCGTCCGCCGATTCCAGCCCGCCGCCGGCGGGCAGGCCGTGAGCGATGCGCGTCAAGGAAACGCCGAATGGCTTGAGCAATTCCACGAGATAATTCGTCGTCGCTTCGCCTTCCACGTCGGCGGCGAGCGCGAGAATGACCTCCGAGAATTTTTCCTGCTCGACCCGCGCCACCAGTTCCTTGATCCGCAAATCATCGGGGCCAACATGATCGAGCGGCGAAATTCGGCCGCCCAAGGAGTGGTAGCGACCGCGGAACGCGCTCGTCTTTTCCAGCGGAAGGATGTCGGTCGGTTGCTCGACCACGCAAAGCAGGTCCACGGCGCGCGTCGTGTCCGAGCAAATCTCACAGGTTTCTTCCATGGTGAAAAAGCCGCAACGCGGGCAGGGCCGCACGGTTTCGCGCGTCGCGGTGATGGACCGCGCGATGCCTTCCGGCTGCGGGCCGCGCGATTGGACGATCCAGAGCGCGATGCGTTCCGCCGAACGCGGGCCGACGCCGGGCATCTGCCGCAGTTGCGCGATCAATTCCCGGATCGCCGAGGGATATTCCGTTTTCCTCAAAACCGGCGCCTCAATGCTCCGGCGTGCTGCTCAACTGCAAGGCCAGGGGCTCGAGCCGGCGAAGATACAATTGGAGGGGCCGATCCTCTTCCCCCTCGGGACCGCGCGCGCTTTGAAACTGGGAGTAGGCTTCGGCCCAGCGTTTTTCGCGATACAGGACCACGCCGTTCCAAAAGGCGTCGCGCCGCGTGATAATCTCGCGCGAAGCATTCAAAGCCAGCGCGACCGGCTCGTAAATCTCGTGCCGTTCGCGGACATCGACGCCGCTCAGGAAATCGATTGGCCGGGCCACGAGAATCTTGCTGGCCAGCTCGAACGTGCGAGGCCCGAGCAAAACGCGCGAACCGTAGAAGCGATTGGCGATGCAGAAGCGCCGGGCCAATTCCACCGGCTCGCCCGTGGCGAGCAGGCTGCGCTGCCCGTTGTTCTTCACCGGCGCCATGATCATGCTCCCGGAGCTGACGCCGGCATGGACGCCTGTATTCCGGAGTGCCTCCAGCTTGCTCGATTTGTTGGCCTCGGAAAAAGAATGAGTAAGCGCCATCGCCTTGCGCGTGGCCTTTTCGGCGTGCTGTTTATCGCTTTCCGGGTAACCGAAGATGGCGACGACGCCCTCGCCCCCCGCTGATTCGATGTAAGCGCCCTCCGCGCGCAAGGCCTGGGTGGCGTGCGCAATAAACATCTCGGTGATCTCGGCAAAGACGGCCGGCTCGCAGTCCTCCGCCAAGTCGTGCTTGTTCGCGAGATCGCAGACGACCGCGGTCACTTCGCAAAGGCGCGCCCCGGATTCGGTGACGGCATCGCTCCGCCTGGCGCGGGCCCGCGGTTTCTCCACCACCCGTTCAGGAATTGCGGCGACTGAAGGCACCACCGCGATTGGCGCCGGCCGCGGCACGGGAGCCGGCGCGATTTTCGGCGGCCGTGAACGGCGCTCCTCCAAATACTCAGCGAACCAGGCGCTGAACCAGATGTACCCGAGAGCCGCCAGGTAACTCAGGACCACGGCACCCACCGCGGGAAGCGGCTGGAAAAAAACTTTGAAGAGCGAACAAATCCAGGCGACTCCCGCCAATTCGACCACCAGAATCGCCACGACCCCACCCATGTGCTTCCGGCGCGAAGTGGCCAGCGTCAGCCAGGCGACGCCGATGGCCAGCGCGAAGACAATGACGTATTGCCATCGATCCGGGACGAATTTCGTCGCGCTCCCGTCCTTGGAGAACAGATCGGTGAGCATCATCTCGGGACGCAGCAGCCAGCCATAGACGTGCAGGCCCATGAGGAGGCCGCCCACGATCAGGCCAATAATCAGCGCTGGAATGAGATGGCGTTTCATCTGGAGACTGGTTTCAACTCTTTTCCACTGGCGCAAGTGGATAGTGAGACTGAAGCACGAGATCGCTCAAGAACTTATCTGGGGCATCGATCGCCTCCCGGCCAAGCACAAACGTTTTTTGCCCGGAATTTTTTTGGATCAGGCTCAAGCCAAACTGGTAATCCTTGAAAAGATGCGCGCAAAGATCGGGCATCGTCAT
>DASQLH010000327.1:0-2578 GCA_035630155.1 Chthoniobacterales bacterium | reverse complement strand
GCTTCGCCGCTCAGCTTGAGGACGATGCGCTTATAGACTGGTGCTGGAGCTTCGCTCTGCATGGCCGGCAATGATCAACAGAACGCCGAAGCGTTGGGAAGCAAAGAATCTCAATTTGGAGCCGGCCTGCCCTCAGGCCGGGGAGACGACGCGACGCTTTACCCGTCCGGCCGGGGCGGGCCGGCTCCAAAGATTAGGCAATCCGCACCGGAGCGTTATACCCCCGGAGAAATTCCGCCGCGCTCATTCGGCGTTTTCCTTCGAGCTGAACCTCCTCCAGTCTCAGCGCTCCGGATTTTGTGGGATTCACCAGGTTTGACGGGTCGGCGCTGCAAGAGTCTGTCACGCTGGCGCGGTGGATCTTTAGTTTTCGTTCCGCGCCCGCCTCATCCCGCAAAACCGTATAGGCCCCGGGCCAGGGATTGAACGCGCGAATCTTGCGCTCGATTAGAACGGCGGATTCTGTCCAGTCGATTCGGCCATGTTCGCGTTCGAGCTTCGGGGCATAGGTCACCGCTGACGAATCCTGGGGAATCCGGGGAGCCGTTCCTGCCTGAAGTTGCACCAAAGCTTCATGCAACGCGTCCGGCGCGATCTCAGCCAGGCGGTCGTGAAGCGACGCGCCTGTTTCATCCGGGGCAATTGCGAGCCGCTTTTGCAACAAGACATCGCCGGTATCGAGACCCTCATCCATGTACATGACGCTGATGCCGGTTTCGTGGTCCCCCGTGACGATCGCGGCCTGGATCGGCCCTGCCCCCCGGTGCTTGGGCAGGAGCGACGCATGTAAATTCAGACAGGCGATCCTCGGAATCTCCAGCACGGAAAGCGGCAGGATTTGCCCGTAGGCCATCACGACGATCGCATCCGGGGCCAGCGCTTGAATCTCCGCGACAACCTCCTCGTTTTTGATTCGAGGCGGTTGCAGAATCGGCACCTTGCTCTCTCCCAGCGCCACCTTGATCGGCGGCGCTTCAATCCGCTGAGCGCGCCCCACCGGTTTATCCGGCTGCGTGACGACACCAACCAATTCGTGCTCCTCGGAGTTCAGCAACGAACGCAAAACCGGCACGCCGATTTCGCCCGTCCCGATGAAGAGCACGCGCATCGCGCGTTAGAGCTGGATACGGGGCGCCGGCGCGCGGCGGCGCGGCGCCGTCCTCTGCGCCATCAACTTATCGCCGGCGGTCACTTCCCGCTGGCCGACGGACGAAGCGCAGCCGGTGCAAAGGTAATCGTAAATTTCCTTATCCGGCAGGATCAGGAGGAGCCGTTCGCGCACCGGCATGGCGGCCTTGCACTTCTCGCAATAGAGGCTCGAGGCTGTGAAATTCTCAAACTGCTGCTGGCTCATGCGACCCGTTCACCCCGTCGTTGACGCTTTCGAGGATATGCAGCAACACTTTTGCCGGCGGCTCGGTCGCGTCAATGGAGGTGATCCGCTCGGGACCGTAATAACCGAGGACCGGCTTCGATTCCGTTTCGTAAAGAGCCAGGCGGCGATGAATCACTTCTTCATTGGCATCGTCGAGGCGATTATCTTTTAACGCGCGTTTCTTTAGGCGCGCAAAGAGCGCATCCCGGTTTGGGCAGGAAAGGTGGAAAACTTTCTGCACATCGATGAGGTCGTCCATGATCTTGGCCTGGCCGACGTTCCGCGGAATGCCGTCGAGGACGAGAATATCGATGTCTGGTTTAAAGACGTGGCTGTTCACGGCTGCATCGATTTGCGCCTTCCAGAGCTCCACCGTGATTTCGTCCGGCACGAGCTGGCCTTTGCTCGAATACTCCAGAAAAGCCCGGCCCACCTTCGTGCGCGTATCGATCGACCGAAAGACATCTCCGCAGGCGCAATGGAAGAAGCGGGGGATGCTGCCGAGCGTGCGGCCCTGGGTGCCTTTGCCACTGCCGGGCGCGCCGAAGAGGAGGTAGGTCTGGTATTTCATGAGCAGATTTCTTTTGTATCGCAAAAGCGCGACGCCGCACAGCCTATTCGCTGCCGGTTTGGCTGCCGGATGGCGGCGCTATTCTGCTGCGACCGGCTCGACGTTTACGCGCCGTCCCGCTCGATCGAACCGCACCTGGCCGTCGACGAGCGCAAAGATGGTGTAATCGCGTCCCAATCCGACGTTCTTGCCCGGGAGAAATTTCGTGCCGCGCTGGCGGATGATAATGTTCCCCGCCACGACCACTTCGCTCCCAAATTTTTTCACGCCCAGGCGCTTGCTGACGCTATCCCGCCCATTCTTGACGCTGCCCTGTCCTTTTTTGTGTGCCATGAGATTAAGCGGATTCTTCGGAGGATTCTGCGGCCTTCGCCTTCTTGGTCTTCTTGCCGCTCAAACTGATGCCGGTGATCTTGATCCGCGTCAGCTTCCGGCGGTGTCCCACGGTGCGGTGATAACCTTTCCGGCGCCGATATTTGAAAGCGATGACCTTCTTGTCCTTGCGCTGCTCGACCACCTCGCCGGTGACCGTCGCGCCTTCGATGAGGGGGCTGCCGTGGGTGAGCTTGTCGCCGTCCCCATGAAAAAGGACATCGCCGAAAACGGTTTCCTTGCCGGCATCACCTTCGAGG
>DASQLH010000326.1:0-5045 GCA_035630155.1 Chthoniobacterales bacterium | reverse complement strand
CGTTTTGTCTAGCGATTCCGCGCCGCCTCTTTATCCTCTGCGCGCCTTGTAAAACCATGAGTCGCAGGTCCAAGACTAAAGCCGCACCCCAAAGGGCGGTTGCTTTGAACGATCGCTGGCTGGTTCTGGGCGTCTGCGTTTTCCTCGCCGCGATCACCTGGTTTGTGTTCGGCCAGACGCGCACGTTCCAGTTCATCAATTTTGACGATAACGAATACGTCTTCAAGAACGCCCAGGTCGCCCGCGGCCTAACGATGGAAGGAATCGCCTGGGCTTTCACCCATGTCTATGCGGCAAACTGGCATCCGCTCACCTGGCTTTCGCACATGCTGGATGCCCAGCTCTACGGCTTGAATCCCGGCGGCCACCATCTCACCAACGTTGTCCTTCATGGCGCGACGGCGGTCCTGCTCTTCCTGGTCCTGCGCAACATGACGCGAGCGCTCTGGCGGAGTGCCTTCGTCGCGGCGGTCTTCGCGATTCATCCATTGCGCGTCGAATCGGTCGCCTGGGTGGCCGAGCGCAAAGATGTGCTTAGCGGACTTTTCTTCGTTCTGGCGATCGGGGCTTACGTCCGTTATGCGCGGCACCCGTCGGGCGCGCGCTACGGGCTGGTCATGCTCCTTTTCGCGCTCGGTCTGATGTGCAAACCAATGCTGGTCACGTTGCCCGTTGTGCTGCTCGCCCTGGACTACTGGCCGCTGAACCGTTTGAACCCCACCGGCACGGGGACCAAAAATGTTCCCGGCCCGCGAAAGCTCGTCCTCGAAAAGCTGCCGCTGCTGGCGCTCGCCGCGGCCTCCTCCCTGGCCACTCTCTTCGCGCAACAGGTCGCGCTCCAGCCCTTGGCCACCGTTTCTCTGATGGTTCGCGCTGGCAACGCGGCCATGTCCGGCGTGGTCTATCTCTACCAGGCCTTCTGGCCCTCCTGCCTCGCCGCCCTTTACCCTTTTGCAATCGATCAAGTCCGGCCAGGAAAAGTCCTGCTCGCGCTGGCGGTGCTGGCAGCGATCTCGATCGCCGTCTTCTGCTTTCGTCGCCACCGCTATCTCGTCACCGGCTGGCTTTGGTATTCGATCATGCTCGCGCCCGTGATTGGCATTCTGCAGGTCGGCAGTCAGGCCCACGCGGACCGCTACACTTACCTTCCCCACATTGGTTTATATTTGCTGCTGACCTGGGCTGCGGCGGATTTGATCGAACGCTGGCGGGCGTGGCGTTTCGTGCTCGGCGCTCTTTCAATCGGGATCGTGCTCACCTTGGCTTTCGCGGCGCGCACCCAGACTTCGTACTGGCACAACAGCGAATCACTCTGGCGACGGGTGCTCGCCTGCACTTCCCGCAATAGCGGCGCAGAACAAAATCTCGGGCAGGCAATCTACGAAAAAGGAAACGTCGAAGAAGCGATGGTGCATTTCCAAAACGCGCTCCGGATCGATCCGAGCCAGGCGTCGGTCCATTCCGCCCTTGGCGTCGCTCTGTTGGAGATGGGCCGGGCGGACCAATCGCTGCTCAGTTTGCGAAAGGCGCTGGAAATCGATCCCAACGATGCGGACGCGCATTACAACATCGGCAACACCCTCCTCCAACTCGGGCACGCCCGGGAGGCCGCCGCCCAATACAGTCGCGCCTTGGAAATCAATCCCGACGATATCGAGGCGCAAAACAATCTGGCCTGGGTCCTGGCCACCTGCCCGGATGCGGCGGTGCGTAATGGCATCCGGGCGATAGCGATCGCCGAACGCGCGGATTCGTTGACCATGGGAAAGAGCCCTGTAATCCGCGCCACGCTTGCCGCCGCCTACGCTGAAACCGGACGATTTGCGGATGCGGTCAAAGCGGCCGAGCGCGCTTTCGAGTTGGCCGCGGCGGAAGGCAACCAGTCGCGCGCCAGTTCCATTCGCGCTCAGATTGAATTGTATCGGACGGCCTCGGCGTTTCGTGACCGCCGTTACACGCCCGTCCCATGAAGGCGAAGTCTTGGGGAGAAAACGGTTGGTCGCGCTACGCGGCGTTCTTCACCGGCCTCGGTCTGCTCGTTGTCGGCACGGTGATCTTTCGGGAGTTTCTGTTTGGGAACGCCATCCTCCTTTACAAGGACATCGGAAGCGACTCGCTCATCGATTACTACCCCTGGTTCGTCCACTTTTCGGATTACATCCGGACCGAAGGTTTCCCCTCGTGGTCTTTCTCCATCGGGATGGGCCAGGATATTTTATATCTCGCCGGCTATCTGCTTTTGGATCCGGTGACGTGGCTGCCGAAAGGAGTGATCGCTCCCGCGCTGGTTTACCAACACCTGGGGAAAATCCTGGTCGCCGGATTGTTCTTCTCTCGTTTCCTTCGGCTCCGCGATTTGGAGCTGCCCGCCTCCATGTTGGGTTCGATCCTCCTCTGTTTTTCGGCCTACATGACCATGGGCAGCTGCTGGTATATCCTGGCCGACGAAATTGTCTGTTTCACTGCGCTCTTGCTCGGGGCCGAGGAAGCGATCAAGTGCGGGCGCTGGTATCTTCTTACCCTCGCCGTCGCTCTGGTAGGTTTCCTCGGTTCATTTCAACTCTACTTGTGTGCGCTGTTGCTCCTCTTATACGTGCCCGCGAGACTCTTTGAGCAACATGGATGGCAGCCCCGGCGTCTTTTCCGCACGTGTCTGCTCCTGGCCGGCGCAGCCGTTCTGGGCCTTGGCGCAGGTGCATTTATAACGGCGCCGAACTTTATTGCGATTCTGAACAGCCCGCGCGGTTCGGGCACGGCATCTGAAGTTGCGATGCTGAGTTCGTTCCCCATCTTCGGGCTCGAGTCTCAGTTGCACTACATCACTGCGGCTCTCAGGCTATTCGCGAACGACCTCCTTGGAGCAGGCGATGGCTTTCGCGGATGGATAAACTATTTCGAAGCTCCGTTGACTTATTGCGGGCTGCTCTGTCTTGCTCTCCTTCCTCAGGCATTCATCGGCGCGACCCGGCGTCAGCGAATAATCTATACGCTCTTGTTGGTCGTGCTGATCCTGCCAACCGTCTTTCCCTGGTTCAGGTATCTTTTCTGGTTCTTCCAGGGCAATTACTACCGCACCTATTCCCTTTTCTGGGTCCTCGCATTCATCACTCTCTCTTCGTCGGCTTTTTCGCACTACCTGCGGGGGCAGGCGCTTGACCTTCGGCTGCTGTCGGCAACGATCACCGTCTTACTCGCGGTTCTTTACCTTCCAGTTGGAGATCTCCAGACGCGGATCAACCCGGCGCTAAAGCTCCAGGCTACGGTCATCCTCATTCTCTACGGAACCATCCTGGCAGTGGGCCAACTGGTGAAGCGAACCGCCCTGGCCGGCTGGATTATCGTAGCGGTTGCTGCAGCCGAGCTGATCCAGTTTAATCGAACGACTGTCAATCGTCCCACTGTCACCAAGCAGGAACTCAAAGCGCGAGTTGGCTATAACGACGAAACCGTTGACGCGGTGCGCGACATCAAGGCCGGCGATCACGGCTTCTTCCGCATCTCGAAGCCACGGCCCTCCGGCTCCACCGTTTGGACCAGCCTGAACGACGCCATGGTCTTCGGCTACTACGGCACTTCCGCCTACAACTCATTTAATAACGTCAACTACACTAACTTCCTTGCCGCGGTCGGGGCGATGCCATCCGGCGCGGAACATAATACTCGTTGGGCCATCGGCCTGTTGAACGATCCTGTTCTGTCCACTTTTGCGTGCGAGAAATAT
The DNA here is from genome assembly GCA_035630155.1 of Chthoniobacterales bacterium. Lineage (GTDB taxonomy): Bacteria > Verrucomicrobiota > Verrucomicrobiia > Chthoniobacterales > UBA10450 > AV80. Next base: position 1,324 of record DASQLH010000326.1, on the reverse strand, counting down.
GCGCTGGTGGATGACCCCGTGCTCTACCAGACCATCCTGCAATACGAATTCGTCAAGCGTTACGACATCAACTACCTCTTCCGCAACCAGCTCTTTCTCCCGCTCGGACTCAGCTTCACTCGAGCAATGACCGAGGAAGTATTCCACCAGCTTCCAACCAGAGAAAAATCAGAAGCGCTGCTGCGAATGGTCGTTGTCGCCAATGAAAATGACGCGCAAAAATACGGGCTTACGCTCCTCGGCGCGGATGAAGTGAAACAGGAAATAGACGCAACCTCACTTTCCGACGTGGTTCCGCTGCGCCGAAACAGCGCTCTCAACCTCACCTCCTTTCGGCAGAACAGATTCGCTGGCACTGTCCGCCTCGACCAAAAAAGCATCCTTGTCTTGCAGACGCCGTTCGATCGCGGCTGGCGCGCTCTCCAGGATGATAAAGTTGTGCCAACGCTAAAAGCGGATGTCGGACTACTCGGCGTCGCTCTGGATGCGGGCGAACACAAAGTTGAGCTGCGTTACCGCACGCCATTTTTCCGGACGGCGCTCGCCATCAGCCTGGTGTCGCTGTTATTTCTCGGGTTCGGCGCGTGGCGTTGGCCACGCTTGCGCCTGATCGACGAAGACTAAATTATTCTCCCTTGTCTGCCTGACCCGGCGCGGTTCCGCTGCGGAACTGCTCTTCCAAAAGTTTCTTCGCCGCCCGCGTTTGCGCCCGGACCATGAGCAAATCGAAAAGGGCCAGCAACAAAACCAGCACGATTTCCCAGGCGCAGGCGAGCCAGTACAAAATAAAGCGCCACGGATGTTCATGCGGATCCAGCCACGGGCGAAGGACAGTCAAGCCGGCGACCGTGAAGACCACCGCGATGACGAGCGTGATCGCCATCGTCTTCCGGCGCGATTGCTGATCGCGCAGCAAGCCGCGCGTGGCGTGGACCGCGAATGGTGCCACCCGCAACCTTTTTTCCAGTGGCGGAGTTTCCATGGCCCGACGCTAGATCAAAAGGAGGGCCGGGTTCTCCAGGAGCTGGCGAAGTTCCTTCAAATACTCCGCGCCCAACGCCCCATCGATCACGCGATGATCGCAGCTCATGCCGATACTCATTCGCTGACCCGCCACGATTTGATCGCAGTCATCGATCACCGCTTTCTTCACAATCGCGCCGATCGACAAAATGAAGCCCTGGGGCGGATTGATGATGGCGGAGAAATTATCGATGCCGTAACTGCCGAGGTTCGAGACGGTGAAGGTGCCGCCCTGAAATTCTTCCGGCTTCATCCGCTTGTTCCGGGCGCGATGCGCGAGGTCCTTCACCGCTTCGCTGAT
>DASQLH010000325.1:0-5041 GCA_035630155.1 Chthoniobacterales bacterium | reverse complement strand
CTGCATGAGCGAGATCGCCAAAGCCAGGGCGGCGAAAGAGCGGAAGACCGAAGTGGCGCATGTCCTGGCTATCCTGCATCGATGGGGGATCGGCACCTTAGGCCAGTTCGCGGCCCTGGATAAGGAAGCCGTCGGCACAAGGCTTGGGCCAATCGGTCTTGAACTTTGGGAACGCGCGCAGGGAAAGACGACGCGGCTGCTCAAGCTGGTTCCGATTCCGGAAACTTTCGAGGAAGCGTTCGAGTTCGAAAACGAAATCGAAACGAGCGAGCCGCTGCTTTTCATGCTGCGGCGTTTCTTGCAGCAATTTTCCGTGCGGCTTGGCGCGCTCCATCTCGTCGCCAGCGAGCTGCACCTGCAAATTATCTTCAGCGACAAGAGCAGCTACCGGCATCAGTTCAAAATTCCCGAACCGACGAATAACGTCGAAGTGCTCTTCCGGATGCTGCACACGCATTTGGAAAATTTCACTTCCGCTTCGCCTATTCTGGGCGTCGCGCTCCAGGCCGGGGCAACCAAGCCCTCCTTCGAGCAATTCCATCTCTTTGAAACCGCGCTCCGCGATCCCGCGCGCCTCACGGAAACGCTTGCGCGTTTGACCGGTCTCCTCGGCGCGGAGCGAGTGGGAACGCCGGTCCTCGAAGAAACCCATCGTCCCGATGCGTTTCGGATGGAGCCGTTTTCGTGGCAATGGAGCCGGCCCGCCCTCGGGTCGGGAGAGGAAGTCTCGCCCCTGCCTGCGCGCGCTTTGCGCCGCTTTCGCTCGGCCCTACCGGCTTCGATGTTGCTGGTGAAAAATCGGCCCGCTCATTTTCGCAGCGCGAAAGTTCAGGGCGAAGTGCGCGACGAAAAAGGTCCTTACACCGCGTCCGGAAATTGGTGGGACGAGAATGCCTGGGCCCGCGCCGAGTGGGACCTCGAGCTGGAGAACGGCGTGTTGTGCCAATGCCACGCCAGCGGCGGCCAATGGGAACTCGACGGCATTTATGATTAGCGCCTGCGCAGATGCCTTACGTCGAGTTACACGCGTGCAGTGCCTTTAGTTTCCTTCGCGGCGGTTCCTTTCCTGAGCAACTAGCCGAGACCGCGGCCGAGCTGAAATTGCCGGCGATGGCGTTGCTCGATCGTAACGGCGTCTATGGCGCGCAGCGGTTTGCTGTCGCGGCCCGCGAGAAAAATGTTCGGCCGATTGTCGGCGCCGAACTAACCATGGAAGATGGCTGCGTCTTGCCGGTGCTGGTGAAGGACCGCGCCGGCTACGCCAATTTGTGCAGCCTGCTTACGCAGGGGCATCTGCGCAGTGCGAAAGGTGAGTGCGCATTTCAATGGAGCGAACTGTCCGAATTTTCGAAAGGGTTGATCGCTCTCTCGGGTAGGGTGGGCGTCTCGCCCGCCGGTTTCGGCGTCTCGCCGAAACGATCTTTTAAAAGTTCGCGAAAGCGAGACGCTTTCGCCGGCGGGCGGGACGCCCACCCTACCCGGAACATTGCGCTTCTCATCGACCTCTTCGGCCGCGGGAATGTGGTCGTCGAAATTCAGCGCCATTTCCTGCGCGGCGAAGATCGGCGCAATCAGGAGCTATGCGATCTGGCCGAACATTTTCGCCTGCCCGTCATCGCCACGAACGGCGTCCAATACGCGCGTCCTTACGGACGCCAGGTCCTCGACGTCTTCACCTGCATTCGCGAGCACACCCATCTCGACGCTGCGGGCAAGCTCCTCACCCAAAATGCCGAGCGGCATCTCAAGAGCGACGCCGAAATGCGGGCCCTCTTTCCCGATCGCCTGGACGCCATCGAAAACACGGCCCGCCTCGCGGAGCGTCTCGAATTTTCCCTGGAAAATATCGGCTACGAATTCCCCTCGTTCCCCGTTCCCGATGGCCACGATATGAATTCGTTCCTGCGCACGATCACCCTCTTCGGCGCGCAGCAGCGTTACACCTCCATCAGCACAGCCGTGAAACGAAAGCTGGAAGAAGAGCTCGGCCTCATCCAGCGGCTCGGGTTTTCCGGCTATTTTTTGATCGTCTGGGACATCATCAATTTCTGCCGCGAGCACAATGTCATGGTGCAGGGCCGCGGGAGCGCGGCGAACAGCGCGGTCTGTTATTGCCTCGGCATCACGCCGATCGATCCGGTGAGCAACAACCTCGTCTTCGAGCGCTTTCTTAGCGAAAGCCGGAAAGGCTGGCCCGATATCGATCTCGATTTGCCGAGCGGCGACCGGCGCGAGAGCGTCATCCAGGAAGTTTACCGGCGTTACGGCAAACATGGCGCGGCCATGACGGCGAACGTCATCACCTATCGCGGCCGCAGCGCCGCGCGGGAGATCGGCAAAGCCCTGAACTTTTCGGCGAACATTCTCGACCGGTTCTCGCACCTCTTTGCCAGCGGCGATTTCCCGCACACGCTCGATCTCGCCGCGCAAATCGAGCAGGCCGGTCTGCCGAAAGCGCATCCGCGAATGCCGGCCTTCATCTCTTTGTATCAGGCCATTTACGGATTGCCCCGCCATCTCGGGCAGCATTCCGGCGGCATGATCATTTGCCAGGGGAAACTCAGCTCGTTCGTGCCGCTGGAAAATGCCTCGATGCCCGGCCGCGTCGTCGCGCAATGGGACAAGGATGATTGCGAAGATCTCGGCATCGTAAAGGTGGACCTGCTCGGGCTGGGGATGATGTCGGTGATGCAGGACGCCTTCGAGCTTTGCCGCGAGCGCGGCCGCCCGATCGATCTCGCCCACATTCCGACCGATGACGCGCCGACCTACGAGATGATGCAGAAAGCGGACACGATCGGCGTTTTCCAAATCGAAAGCCGCGCCCAAATGGCCACGCTGCCGCGGATGAAACCAAAATGTTTTTACGATGTCGTCATCGAGGTCGCCATCATCCGGCCGGGCCCGATCCAGGGCGACATGGTGCATCCTTATCTAAACCGGCGCGCCGGGCGCGAAGAGGTGACCTATTTCGACGAACGCCTCAAGCCTGTCCTCGCGCGCACGCTCGGCGTCCCGTTGTTTCAGGAACAGATGCTGAAGATCGCCATGATCATGGCCGATTTTTCCGGCAACGAAGCGGAAGAGCTGCGGCGCGCTCTGAGCTTTCATCGCTCCCAGGAACGGATGGAGAAGGTGAGCGTGAAATTGCGCGCCGGCATGCAGCGCAACAACGTCGCGCCGGACGTGATCGAGAAGATCCTGCAATCGATCACCTCGTTCGCGCTCTATGGATTTCCCGAGTCGCACGCGATCAGTTTCGCGATCCTCGCCTATGGGAGCGCGTATCTGAAAGTGCATCGCGCGGCGGAGTTCTACGCGAGTCTGCTGAACAATCAGCCGATGGGTTTTTATACGCCGGCGACGATCGTGAAAGATGCACAGCGGCATGGCGTCCGGACGCTGCCGGTTTGCGTAAAGGAATCCGGGTGGCTTTGCAGCGTTGTTTCCGACGACACCGTCCGGTTGGGATTTTGCGTCGTGAATGGGATGCGGAAGGAGCATGGGGAAAAGCTGGTGGCGGAACGGGAGCGCGCGGCGTTCGGTTCGCTCGAGGAATTCAAGCGGCGGCTTGAGTTAACGAAAGAGGAGTTGCGGACACTGGCGGAGCTGGGGGCGCTCAATGGTTTTGCGGAACATCGCCGAGCGGCGATGTGGCGGGTGGAAGAAACGCAGTACGATGATTTGCTGGGAATCGGGATTCAGGGGAGCGCGCGCGCCTCGCGTGCTGTTCCCGGCGCCCTCGCCGGAAAATCCCCAACGGAGACGCCATTCGCCGAGGCGCCGAACGGTGCACGCGAGGGCGCGTGCGCTCCCCTGAAACCCATGACCATGCCCGAGCGCGTGAAAGCGGATTACGACGCGATGAATCTCACGACCGGTCCGCACCCGATGAAGCTGCTCCGGTCGCAATTGCCGGACGTTTGGAGAGCGAGCGACCTCCCCTCCGCGCGGCATGGCAGCACGATTCAAATCGCAGGCAATGTCATTTGCCGGCAACGCCCCGGAACGGCCAAGGGCTTTGTCTTTGTCAGCCTCGAGGATGAAACGGGAGTCTCGAATGCGATCGTCACGCCCGACTTATTCGAGCGAATGCGGCTTCTGATTACGGAAGAGCCGTTTCTCGTCATCGAAGGAACAGTCCAGAACACCGAGAACGTAGTGCTGATCAAGGCCGAAACGATCCGGCCACTCGCACACCAACAGCTCGTCGGAAGCGACTCCCACGATTTTCATTAACACCGCACCTCTGAACTTGACGGCTTTAAGCCGTCAAGTTTGATCGTGGCTGTTTCTGCCACTAGTGACGGGGACAGTTGCAACTAACCAATTAGCAACAGCCGCAACCCGAACCATGCGAGCCCACCGAACCGACCGAAGGGCCGGTCGATCCGCCTGGAATATGCACGCCGTAGCCGCCGGAAATCACCCGCCGCACGGCTTCACCGGTTTCGGGATCCACCTTCAGCGGCTCGTCCTTCATGCTTTGCTGCAACTCGAAACGCCGGATTGGCTTCGACGTGTCGGTTGTTTCGTAAACGTAGATCGGCATAGGCCACCTTACTCCGCCCCGCGCGATTGTTCCTTCGCCTGCGCAGGTTTTTCCGTCGACTTGGTGTCGGACTCCATCCACTCGGTGTGAAACACGCCCGGCTTGTCGATGCGTTCGTAAGTGTGCGCGCCGAAGAAATCGCGCTGGGCCTGGAGCAGGTTCGAGGGCAAACGCCCGGAACGATAGCTGTCGAAGTATCCGAGTGAAGCGCTGAAGGCGGGCGCGGCCACGCCATGAGTGACGGCCGCGGCCACCGCCACGCGCCAGTTTTGCTGGGTCCGCCCGATGATGTCGGTGAAATATTGGTCGAGGAGCAAATTGTCCAGGGCAGCATTGCGCTCGTAGGCCTCCTTGATTCGATTCAGGAACTTTGCCCGAATAATGCAGCCGCCTCGCCAGATGGTGGCGATGTCGCCAAAATTCAGGTTCCATTTGAAACTCTCGCTGGCGGCGCCGAGCAGCTCCATTCCCTGCGCGTAGGAGACGATC
>DASQLH010000324.1:0-16898 GCA_035630155.1 Chthoniobacterales bacterium | reverse complement strand
TTGAGCGTGACCTTTTCGCCGGTGTGCAACGACGTTCCGCTGACGCTCGCGCTCCGGGCGAGAGTTTGCTGAGGCTCGGAAGACATAAGGGGCTTAACTAACAAAGATTGCGCGCGGTGACTAGGAAGGGTTTCGCAGCCGGTTTTTCCTCGCTAGGTGAAAGTAACGATGCCGTTACTTTTTCCATCTCGCTGGGTCCAGTTGGTTTTTCGAGACTCGACGAACGCGGAGCCGCGCCGGCGGTGCGGGCCGGCAAGAAGTTGTTCGATCCATAAAGGTTTACGCTATGAAACCAAACCGACACTCGTCCTCGGCGCGCCGGAGTTGGCCATTCCTTTCCGCGCTGTTTTGCTTGGTCCTCGCAGGCCAGGCCCAGGCCAATTTCCACTTGATGCAAATCGAGCAGGTCATCGGCGGAGTAAACGGCGACACCACGGCGCAAGCGGTCCAGTTGCGCATGCGCGCCCTCGGAGAAAATTTCATAAGCGGTGCGGAACTCATTGTCTACGACGCTGCGGGGAATAACCCGGTCACCCTGATTACTTTTGATTCGGCGGTGGGCTCTGGCCCGAGGCGCATCCTGGTTACGACCTCGAATTTTTCGAATTACGAGGAGACGCCCATCAGCGCCGACTTCATAATGACCAATACGATCCCGGCAAGCTATCTGGCCGCCGGGAGATTGGCGTATCAGATGGGCACGACCGTGTATTGGTCCGTGAGCTGGGGTGGCGCAGGCTACACGGGCCCCAACACCGGCACGACGGATAATGATGCGGACGGTAACTTTGCTCCGCCATTTGGGGGCGCGCTGCCCTCGAATTCCATGTCGGCGCTGCTCTTCAACGGGGATAGTGCCGCTCTTAGCACGAACAACGCGGCGGATTATTCGATCACGCCCGGCGCTGCAACTTTCACGAATAACAACGGAGACTCCACCGTGCTCGGTTCACCGCCGACCCCGACGCCAACTCCGCCCCCACCGTCCACGCCAACGCCAACTCCGACCGCCCCGCCAACGACGCCGACTCCCACACCCGCGTCGAGCCCGACACCAACCCCGACTCCAACGCCTTCGCCCGCAGCCACACCAACCCCCATGCCCACACCCTCCCCAACACCTGGCCTGGTCGGCAACGTCGCGACGCGGCTGCCCGTGGGCACAGGCGATAACGTGCTCATCGAAGGATTCATCGTGCTGGGGCCGAACGGCTCGACCAAGAAAATCATGGTGCGCGCTCTCGGCCCATTCCTCATTCCTTTTGGAATACCTGACGCGCTGCCCAATCCCACTCTGGAGATTCGTGACGGCAACAATGCCCTCATCGCCACGAACAATGATTGGATGAACACCCAGGTGGGAGGAATCATCACGGCCGATCAGGCGGCGGAGATCCATGGGAGCGGGCTGGCGCCCACGAATAACCTCGAGTCAGCCATCATCGCGAACCTCGCCCCGGGCGGTTACACCGCCGTGATGCGCGGCGTGAACAATACCGTCGGCACCGGCATCGTGGATGCATACGACATGAGCGCTGCCTCTCCGGCCCGGCTGGCTAACATTGCCACGAGAGGATTAATCCAACCGGGCGATCAACTGATGATCGCCGGCTTCATCATCCAGCAAGGGGATGTGAGGGCAGTGATCAGAGCAATCGGACCATCCCTGATTGCATTCGGGATTAACAACGCGCTATCTGACACGACCCTGCAGTTGCGGGACGTGAACGGCGCGATCGTGCGGGAGAATGATGATTGGCAAAGCCATCAAAAGCAGGAGTTGGAAAGTACTGGCCTGCAACCGAGCGATTTTCGAGAGGCAGCCATTGTCGCCACGATTCCGCCCGGGCAGTACACTGCCCAGGTGCGGGGCAAGCCTGAGACAACCGGCATCGGCGTGGTAGAGGTTTATTTCCTCCAGTAATCACGCGTCCGCGCCAGGCTCCCGCTGGAGACGGCCCGCCCTCGGGCCGTTTAGCGAATGACCGCCAGGCTCCCGCCGGCCTGAGGGCAGGCCGGCTCCAATTCCAGATGCGCCCAGTCGATCTCGATCCGCTGCCGCTGCGCGAAACGATCGTGAAAGAATAGTTCCTTGTGCCGGCAACCGTGTTCGTGCACCAGCCGCGTCACCTTCACGTCGAAGCAGCAATATTCCGCGATCTCCAGGATGCGCCCTTCCCGCCACCACTTGATTGCGTCCAGTCCCGCCGCGGTTTTTTGAATGCCAAGCGTCGCGTGCGCGATGGCGTCGAGCCCGAGCCGATGGCCGAGCCGTTTCTCCATATCAGCCATCAGATCGGCGGTCGGAAGTTCCGCCACCAGGTCGAGGATCGTGTAACCCATCAGGACCTGGTAATCGAAATTCAGGACGTTGAATCCCACCACGAGATCGGCCCGGCGCAACCGCTCCACGAGCTGGTTCACCTGCGCTTCGCCAAACACCTCGTAGCGGCCGGTCGACGTGCTGAAAATTACGCCCACCGACATTCGCATGTCGCCTTTGCGCGCCCAGCCGCCCGCATCGTTGGCGGTGCGTTGCGTTTCCAGGTCGAAGTAAACAATGTCGCGCGGCATCGGCGAATCTCAGCGAAGGCCCCGGTTCATTTCAATTCAAAACCTCCGCAATCGAAGCTCATCATCTGGTCCACCCCAGTGACCCGGAATTGTTCGACAACCGCAGTGTCGGCCTGGAAAACATCGACGGCGTTCGCGCCGCGAGGAGCGAGCAAGGCTCGAACGAGCGCCTGCGTTTCGCTGATGGTGCAGAGCGGCAATCCGTCCGCCGTTTTCAGAAAACTGCCATCGGCATCGACACCCACCGCCAGTTCCACGGTGACTCGATCATCGTTCAGCAGTGGATTCGGGCGTAATTTTATCTTCACTTTCTCCGGGGTGTCCGCCTTCGCGGATGCCGCCACTGGCTTTCCATCCACGAGTGAGAAATCCTTATGCGAGATAATCCATTTCTCGAACTCGACTTTCCAATCGGAGACCGGTTGCTCCGCGCCTTCCGATTTTGTCGCCGCCAGGCTCAGGCCGCGCACGCGTTGCCCGGCCTCGTTTTCTTCGAGCAGATAAATTTTGTCCTCGGTCGTCGAGGCGGCGATCGCTCTGGGCTGGGGTTCGTTTGGCGACACAGGAAGCCGCCGGAGAAACTCGCCGGAGGCCGAGAACTGTTTCACCTCAATTGTGCTCGATCCTTTCTCCGTGCGATCGATCACCCAGCGACTGCCGTTGCGGCCGGCAGTAATCATTAACGGATCGATATCGCCCGAGACCGTGGCGGAAGGAGTGGGGGATGCAGGTGAATCCGCGTCGGTATCCTCCAAGTTTGTCGTCTTGGCTGCGACGTCGTAGAGCACGTGTCCAGCGCCAGGCGGAACTAAATCCACCCCGAGGAGCAAATTCTCGTCCAGCATCGCCAGCGACCGGATGCGCGAAAAGCGCGGCGCCTCGGCCGAGGTGATCCAGTCGTTGAAAAAGAATCCGACGCCTTCGATTTTGACATCGCCGACGACGAAGCCGTGCGCGCTGTATTTTCCCGGCGGCACGTTTTCTCCCGCGTCGTCCTTTCCATCCCACATCTTGGAGAGGGCGTCCTGACCGATCGTGAATTCATTGATGTCCGCCTCACGTAAAAGGACGCGAACCAGCTTTCCCTTCGCATCGTAGACGCCGAGGCTGATCGTCCCATCGAGCGGCGGCGGAACGAAGCTGATGCGGACATTGCGCGCAGGCGCGGGAGAGGGCGTCGGTTCCGGCGCCGGCGATTCCTGGGCGAGGGACAAGGCGGTGAGCGCAACGAGGGCGAGCCCTGCGGGGATACTGCGTCTGACCATCACGTGTAATAGCGCCAATTTAGGTCTGGGAAAAGATTATCGCGCCATTCGCAGTTAGAGAGAAAACCTTCATCGACGTTCCCGGCAGTGAACTGATCGTAAAGCCGGTTGAAACGCAGGAGATGATCGGTGACTCGTTTGGTGGCGTAATGCTTTGCGGTGCCGGTCTTGATCAGGAAGGCCCAATCGCTTGACTGGGCGAGGAGTAATTCGCGCCCCAGTTGTTTGAGCACGCGGTCCGCTTGTGGGTTGTCAGTCGCGGAATACGCGCGCGCAATTGTCGTCATGCGCTGCGCCGCGGAATGCAGGTGCGGATAGATCCAGGAATTTGTTTCATCGAGCCAGACGCTGAGGTGGCCGTTCTCGCCCCAGCTTGAAGCCGCAAGGTCGATCGTTTGTTGCGTCGGATGGCCGGCCAGAAATTCCGTCGGGGTCGTGAGCTGGAAATCTTGGTGGCCGTATTCCTCTTTGCTCGTGAGCCGGAGGTTCTGCTGTCCATGCGCCGCTTTGCGAATGACCGATTCGAGAAAGCGCGGGCCTTCAAACCACCAATGGCCGAATAATTCCGCGTCGAACGGCGCCACCACGATGGGGTCGAAGTCGAGCGCCCGAAGCTCGTTCATTTTCTGCCGTCTCATTTCAAGGAAATGGGAAGCGTGCGCTTCCGCCGCACTCGCGGCCATCGCCGGATCGTAAAGCTCTTTTTCGTCCGCGCCGCGGTTGGTGATGCGGTGATACTTGATGCCGGTAAATTTTTGCAGTGCCGCCGCCGATTCCGGACGGATGTATTCCGGCGGCAGCTCGAACCCGATGTCGCGATAAAACTCCCGATATGCGGGATCGCCTGGGTATCCCTCGGCGGCGCTCCAGACCTGCCGGCTGGAATCGCGGTCGCGCGCGAAAGCGGCCGGGCCCGCCGTGGTATAGCACGGCGCATAAATCGCCCGGCGTGGGCGCGGATCGCCGAACATCAATCCGTGGGCGTCGATGACGAACCAGCGCAGGTTCGCTTCCCGCATGATATTTTCGAGTCCCGGCGTGTAGGCGCATTCGGGCAGCCAGAACCCGGACGGATCGGCGCCGAAGGCGGCCCGGTAAGCGTCGCAGCCAGCAAGAATTTGGGCGCGCGCCGCTTCCGGGGTTTGCTGAAGCAACGGCAACAATCCATGGGTCGCGGCCGAGGCGATGATCTCGAGGGAACCCTCCTCCTGGAGCCGGCGGAACACGCCAGGGAGATCGCCATTCCATTCCAAGAATCGATCCCGGCAGTGGGAAAAATTAGCGTGATAAAATTCCGCCAGCGCGCGCCGCTGTTCATCGTCGCGGTTGCGTTCGATCTCACGCCCGGCCAGCTCGATCAAGCGGTCGAGATGCCGCACGTAGCGCTCGCGGAGCAGTTGATCCTGCAACATGGCGCAGAGCGTCGGCGTGACCGTCATGGTCAGCTTGAACGGCGCGTCGTCGCGGACGAGCCGCTCCATCATCTCGAGCAACGGGATGTAGCTTTCGGTGATCGCCTCGAAGAGCCAGTCTTCTTCGAGAAATTCGTCGTGCTCAGGATGCCGGACAAACGGCAGATGCGCGTGAAGAACGAGCGCGAGGTAACCGGTAGGCATTGCAGATTTCAGAGTGACGATTGCAGATTGTCGAAGGACGACGCAGTCGCCCAATCTTAAATCTTAAATCTGAAATCTGAAATCGCTTAAAGCGTCCGGCAAAAGTCCTGGAACCGGTCGAGACCCTTTTTGATGATGTCGATGCTGGTCGCGTAACTGAGGCGAACGGTGCGGTCGTCGCCGAACGCGGCGCCCGGAATCACCGCTACGTTCGCTTTGCTCAACAAACGATCGGCAAAATTTTGCGAGCTGAGGCCGAGCTGGCTGATGTTCACCAAGATGTAAAAGGCGCCTTCCGGTTTCACCGCGGTGATGTTCGGGATCTTGGTGATCCGGTCATACATGTAGTTGCGGCGCATGCTGAACTCGTCGCGCATATCGGCCAGCGCCTGCTGGTCGCCTTTGAGCGCGGCGACCGCGCCCTTCTGCGCGAACGAGCAGGGGTTCGAAGTGCTGTGGCTCTGAATGCTGTCCACCGCTTTGGCGACCGCTTCCGGCGCCGCCATATAGCCGAGCCGCCAGCCAGTCATTGCGTAAGCTTTGCTGAAGCCGTTGACCGTGATGGTGAGATCGTAGGCTTCCTGGGAAAGCGAGGCGACGCTGACGTGCTTGATCTCGTCGTAAACGAGTTTCTCGTAGATCTCGTCGGAAAGGATGTAGATGTCTTCTTCGGCGGCGACCTCGACGATCGCCTCGAGTTCTTCCCGCGTGTAAACAGCACCGGTCGGGTTGCCCGGAGTGTTGAGGATCAACATTTTCGTCCGCGGCGTCATCGCGTTTTCGAAATCGGACGCGCGCATCTTCCAGCCGTTGCGCTCAGTCGTCGGCACGATGACCGGCTCGGCGCCGGCCAGCTTGACCATGTCCGGATAGCTCACCCAATAGGGCGAGGGAATGAGCACTTCATCGCCCGCCTGGCAGGTGGCGAGGATGGCATTGTAACAGGAATGCTTCGCGCCGCTGCTGACGACGATCTGGCTGGCGCGGTAGCTGATTTGGTTATCGGCCTCAAGTTTTTCAGCGATCGCCTGGCGCAATTCCGGCAGCCCCGCGCTCGGCGTGTATTTGGTGAAGCCCGCGTCGAGAGCGGCAACGGCCGCCGCCTTGATGTGTTCCGGTGTATCGAAATCGGGCTCGCCCGCGCCGAAGCCGCAAACGTCGATGCCTTCGGCCTTCATCGCTTTCGCTTTGCTGTCGATGGAAAGGGTAAGAGAGGGGGTCAATTGGGCGGCGCGCGCTGAGATTTCCATGGCTGTCGAGGTCGGGTTGAGGGTTTGCAAAATGGGAGCGCAAGCTATGAGCGCGCGTAGAAACTTTCAATCAAAGGTTTGAAGTTATTCTCCTCCACCTGCACGATCGCCATCTCGCGTTTGGCGTTCTCGGCGGAATCGGAGGCGTGGGCCGCGTTGATCATGATCGTCTGGCCAAATTCTTTCCGGATCGATCCTGGCGGCGCTTTCGCGGGATCGGTCGGCCCGAGCACGTCGCGAATTTTTCGGACCGCGTCTTCGCCTTGATAGACAATCGCGATGCATTTCTCGGAGCCGGGCGCATTGCGCTGGTCCACGCTGGTCGCGCTCGGGCGTCCGCCCGCCATGAACTCGACGATGTCTTCCCAGGCATTTCGTCCTTTTTCGGGGCCGAGCTTCTCTTCGAGCACAGGCAGGACCGGCCCGTAGAACTGCTCCGCCTGCGCGACGCTCATGCGATGCACCTTGAATCCAACGATGAAAAGACCGGTGCGCGAAAAGACTTCAATAACGCCGCCGGGCCGCTGATTGGGGAACTTGAAGTTGTCGGGCTTGATGAGGACGAGCGACTTCTCGACCTTCGCCTCTTTGGGAAACTCGATCACTTTATCCAGGATGCCGCCGTCGCTGTCCGAATATTCCGCCCAGAGCTTTAGATCGCGTTCGACGGCCGCCGGGTCGAAGGCAGCCAGCGCGGCGGGCTCGAAGTAAACGACATTGCCAGCATCGTCAGTGATGTAATCGCCGAAAGTGTCGCGGATCGTTTCGCCGCTGGTCCGCTCGTGCACGATATGGCCGATCGTGTGATGGACCTTGTCGACCGCGTCTTCGCCGCGCAAAACCAGCATGAGCACGCGCGATTTCTGTCCGTTCACCTTGCCGGTAAAATTCTTGAGCACGTAATCGCGAATCAACTCCTGCGTGGCCCGATGCCGCGGGTCCGTTTCGGTCGGGATCGTGTCCGCGTAGCGCATGGTGAGCTCGTCGCTGGGAGCGAACATCCGCGAGCTCACGAGGTCCAGCCCGGTGCGGGAGATAAGGCGCGCGATGATCCCGCCCGTGCGCGATTTGCGCATCGAGTAGGGGGTGACAATGACGTAGGAAAGCTGTTCGTTCGGCATGCGATTTTTCCCAGGCGGCTTCGACAGATCAACCGCGTGAATGCAGGAAAATCGAGGCCGCGAACGGGACGGAGAAAATGCTTGCGCCCCTTGCCTGCGTCAAACTGTTTTTCCTAGGTAGGGACGGCGCGCTGCGCCGTCCGCCGGTCCGCCAGCAGCGCGACCCATTTTCCCCGCCGCCGGGCTTCCTGAAGAGCGAAACCATTCCTGCGCAATGCGAAAACGACGGCCTTTTCCTGCGTTCGCAGAATTCCGGACAGAATCAGAAATCCGCCACGGGCAAGATGCTTGGACCAGCCGGGCAGGGCTGCGATCAGGATCTCGCTGAAAAGATTGGCGGTGATGACGTCGAACTTTTGCGCGGGCTTCAGCTTCAGCACGTCACCGGTCTGGAATTCAATGTGGCGAACGCCATTCGCGTGCGCGTTCCGTTTCGCGATCGCGCAGGCCATGGGATCGTTATCGATTGCCAGCACTCGGGCCGCTCCCAGGCAACGCCCCGCGATGGCGAGAATGCCGCTGCCGGTGCCGGCGTCGAGCATCGACCAGCCGGACGGTCGCCGCCGCATCTGGCGTTCCAGCAAACGCAGGCACATCGCCGTGGTCGCATGCTCGCCCGTGCCGAAGGCGGCTTCGGCCGGGATGATGATGGTGCGCGCGCCCCGCGCGGGCTCTGTCTGCTCCGGGGCGGACCGAACGATCAGCCGCGATCCGATGCGGAGCGGCTTGGTTTGCGCTCGCTTCGCAAAATCCCGCAGCCAGTCGCGCGGCAGTTTCTCGGCCTGCCCGCCGAATTCGAGAACCAGGGAGCGGGCTTGCCTGGCTGTGGGGCAGGAGACTTGAAGCGCTATTTGGCGTTTCCCAGGTTGCTCCACGATCGCGAGCGCTGCGCCAAATCGCGCGTTCAACCCCTCGCTTCGGAGTCGAAGCCAATCGGACGTCACCTGTTTTCGCCAGATATACATGGGGATGGTTGAGTATAGTGTAAGCAATCAAGGAGCGGCGATTTGCAACCGCCGATTTATTTGGTTCGGCGATTTCAAATCGCCGCTCCTTGGGTGCTTGATTTGCAGCAACGTTATATGGATTACACGCACCGCTTCATTCCGAGCCGGGAGACACCCCCGCGGCGCGTCCTTTTGCTCCTGCATGGGACGGGCGGGAACGAGAATGACATGATTCCTCTCGGCCGCGATGTCGATCAATCGGCGGCGATCCTTAGTCTGCGCGGGAACGTCCTGGAAAATGGGATGCCGCGCTTTTTCCGGCGCCTGGCTGAAGGCGTGTTCGACGAAGAAGACGTCATTCGTCGCGCTAACGAGCTGGCTGACTTTATTGGCGCGGCGGGGGCGAAGTACAGTTTCGATCCGAGTTCGCTCACCGTGGTCGGCTATTCCAACGGGGCGAACGTAGCTGCCGCCGTTCTCCTCCTTCGGCCCGGCGTGCTGACGCGCGCAATCCTTTTCCGCGCAATGGTGCCGCTCACGCCGGCGACCCAGCCCACTCTCACGGACACGCGTGTCCTGATCTGCTCCGGTAAACACGACCCGATCGTTCCCATCGAAAACGTAGAGCGTCTGGCCGCGATGCTGCGCCAGACGGGCGCGGACGTTACCCTGCGCTTCGAAGACGCGGGACATCAGCTGGTCTTCGCCGAGATCGCTGCCGCAAAAAGTTGGCTGGGCGAATCGTAGGGCACGATTTTGGTTGTAGCCACGGCCCTGCGGGCCGTCGATTCGAGGCGCGCGCCGCCAACGGGACGGCCCACAGGGCCGTGGCTACAACTTAACGGTCACGTGCGATCGCGCGCTGGCCGCTTGGTCGACTCTGAATCCAGTATAAGGTAAGGCCAGATGTTAATCGTAATGAAAGCCGGCGCGGCGGAGCGCGAGATCGCGGACGTCGTCACCTTGATCGAACAGCTCGGGTATCGCTCGCATGTCATGCCGGGGGCGACGCGGACCGCGATCGGGATCACCGGCAACCAGGGGGCGGTCGATCCCGCGCGTTTCGAAAACATGGCCGGCGTGGCCGAAGCCATCCGCGTGAGCAAGCCGTATAAGCTGATCACGCTCGATCTGCGCCCGGACAAGACGGTGGTGCGGGTGGGCGATGCGACGATTGGCGGCGATGAGCTGGCGGTGATCGCCGGGCCATGCGCGATCGAGAGCCGCGCGCAGGCTTTTGCGGTGGCCGAGACCGTGCAGCGGAGCGGCGCGCGTTTTTTCCGCGGCGGCGCCTTCAAGCCACGCAGCTCGCCTTATGAATTTCCTGGTCTCGGCGAAGAAGGCCTCAAAATCATGGCGGAGGTCCGCGATCAATTCGGACTGAAGATTGTGACGGAGGCGCTCGACGTGGCGGGCGTGGATTTGGTCGAACAATATGGCGACATCATCCAGATCGGCGCGCGCAACATGCAGAACTTTTCGCTCCTGCGCCGGGCCGGCCGTTCCAAGCTTCCGGTTCTGTTGAAGCGCGGGATGGCGGCGACGCTCGATGAATGGCTGCTCGCCGCCGAGTACGTCATGTCGGAAGGGAACTATCAGGTGATCCTGTGTGAGCGCGGGGTGCGGACGTTCGCATTGCACACGCGGAACACGCTCGACCTGGCCGCGATTCCGGCGGTCCGGCGGATTTCGCATTTGCCGGTGGTGATCGATGCCTCGCATGCGGCGGGGAAGAACTACATGGTTGCCCCGCTGGCGCGGGCCGGCGTCGCGGCCGGAGCGGACGGAGTGCTGGTCGAGGTGCACAACGATCCGAAGATTGCGCTTTGCGACGCGGCCCAGGCGCTGACGCTGGGGGAGTATGATGAGATGCTGGGGCAGCTGCGGGCGATACGGGAAGTGATTTCGCATTAATTGGTAGGGACGCCGCGCTGCGGCGTCCGGATCGATTCCCGGGCATTTCATCGCTCTATCCTGCGGACGCCGCAGCGCGGCGTCCCTACCATTCACACCGCCAGGAAATTTCGGAGCAGCTTCATTCCCTCGTCGGTCAGAACCGATTCGGGATGGAACTGCACTCCGTGAATCGGAAACTCGCGATGTTGCAATCCCATCACTTCGCCTTCGGCGGTCTCGGCGGTGATTGCGAGACAGGCAGGCAGCGACTCGCGGCGGACGATCAGAGAATGATAACGCGTGGCCTCGAATGGATTCGGGAGGTCCGCAAACACTCCGGTTCCCTGATGACGCACCGGCGAAGTTTTGCCATGCATCAGACGCTGCGCCGGAACGACCTGACCGCCATAGACGGCCCCAATGCATTGATGGCCGAGACAAACCCCCAGGATCGGCTTCTTTGGTCCGAGGTGGCGAATGAGTTCATTGCTGATGCCCGCGTCCTCTGGTCTCCCGGGGCCCGGCGAAATGCAGATGCGCTCCGGATCCAGCGCTTCGATCTCTCCGATCGTGATTTCGTCGTTCCGCTTTACGATCACGTCGCAACCGAGCACGCTGAAGTACTGGACGAGATTGTAGGTAAACGAATCGTAGTTATCGATGATCAGCAGCATGCGGCTCACTCGTCCGTGGCGCGGCTGATGGCATCCACCATCGCCATCGCCTTGTTCACGGTCTCCTGGTATTCACTTGCCGGATCGGAATCCGCCACGATGCCGGCGCCCGCCTGAAGATAAGCCCGGCCATCTTTGAGAACGATCGAGCGCAAGGCAATGCAGCAATCGAGCGCGCCATCGAATCCGAAATAGCCGACAGCGCCCGCATAACAGCCGCGCTTTTTGGTTTCCAGCTCGCTGATAATTTGCATCGCCCGGATCTTCGGCGCGCCCGAAACAGTTCCGGCCGGGAACGTCGCGCGCATGACGTCGTAGGAAGTTTTGTCCTTCCGCAAACGCGCCACCACGTGCGAGCCGATGTGCATCACGTGACTGTAACGCTCGACGACCTTTTGCTCGGTCACGCGGACGCTGCCGATCTCGGCGATGCGGCCGAGATCGTTCCGCGCGAGATCGATGAGCATCACGTGCTCGGCCCGCTCTTTTGGGTCGGCCAGGAGTTCCGCGGCGTTTTGGGCATCTTCTTCC
Organism: Chthoniobacterales bacterium; assembly: GCA_035630155.1. Classification (GTDB taxonomy): domain Bacteria; phylum Verrucomicrobiota; class Verrucomicrobiia; order Chthoniobacterales; family UBA10450; genus AV80. The sequence goes on along the minus strand of DASQLH010000324.1, from coordinate 5,024 downwards.
GGCGTCCGGCCGCGACGCCGGGTGCCGGCGATGGGACGGACCTCGGCGAGATGGTCGGTCACGCGCACATGCAGCTCGGGCGAGCTGCCGACGAGCGAAAACAGATCGCCGAAACGCAGGCAAAACATGTAAGGCGACGGATTCACCAGGCGCAGGCAGCGGTAAAGCTTGAGCGGATCGCCGTGGAAGTCGGTTTCAAAACGCTGGGAGAGGACGACCTGAAATACATCGCCCGCCCGGATGTGTTCCTTGGCTTTCACCACCGCGGCTTCAAATTTTTCCTGGGTAATGTTGCTCCGCACGGGCAGGCGGGAAACGGGTTTCTGCGCATCGATCAGCGGCAAACGCAGGGGACTGGCCAGCTTCGCGAGCGCGTCCTGGATTTTTCGCTCGGCTGCTGCATGCGCGGCGGCGGGGCTTTCGTGATCGTCGAGAAAAACGTTCGCGACGATCTTCAGCCGCCGGTAACGATGGTCGAACACGATGAGCAGACCCATGATCATGAAAACCATTTCGGGGAGCTTGAGGTCGTCCTCGGGCGGCGGCGGCACCGATTTTTCGAAATGCCGGGCCATGTCGTAGCCGAGAAATCCAACCGCGCCGCCGGCGAAGCGCGGAAGGTCCGGCTCCGCGACGAACCGGAAGCGGCTCATGATTTTCTCGAGGGAACTCAGCGGATCTTCACCCGCCCCGGTTTTTTCGACGCGTCCATTTTCCTCAACCGAAATGCTGCCGTCGCTGCTGCGGATCGTTAAGCGCGGGCGGAACCCGAGGAAGGAGTAACGGCCCGATTGCTCAGTTTGCTCGGCTGATTCAAAGAGAAACGAATAACCGCCCTCATCCAACTTTTGGAATGCCGAAGCCGGAGTTTGATCGTCCGCCACGAGATCGACGAAGACTGGGACAACGTTGCCGAGTTTCGCCAGTTCCTCGAAACGTTCGCGAGAAGGGACGACGGTGAGATCGGACATCGGCTAACGGTCAATGAGAATGGGGTTTTGCAAAGGCCGGCCGGTCACAAAAGCCTTGCGTCAGAATGCGGATGTAGCTCAGTGGTAGTGCACCTCATTGCCAAAATTTTCCGGCGATTTTCCGCCGTCTGTTGATCTCCAGCGTTTGATGGCGCTACGCCGGGTGAACGGGCGTTTCTGCTGCTGTGCGTGACCGATCTTAACCGATCAAAGAAGGTCTTTTCAGTTCACCGCCGTAAGGAATCCGTAAGTAAACCGGCCCCAGGGCCTATTTGACGGGTAGCTCGACCGCAGTCGGGGGCGACAGCCCCAACAGACGCATCTTGTCCGCGTCGGGGAGCTGGCTGCTGTTAATCCAGTCTGTTGCTCGCGTCGGGTCGCGCTCTCGCCACTGCTGGACAAGCGCCTCGACGGTCGCAGTTCGAATCTCAGGATTCGCTATGGACTGCGCCCATCCGAGCGCGGTGCCGGGGTCGCGCGGCGCGAGGTGCGCGGCATACGCACTGATCGCGGAATCTTTGCCTGGGCCTTCGAGGGTGTTCATCCAGTTGCCCGCAGCTTGCGGGTCTTGATTTGCCCACTGCGAGATGACGCTGACCGCCGCCGCACCTTGACCCTCCGGTGGCAATGAGGAAACCCAGGCCGCTGCTGCCGCTGGGTCGAGGTAGGCCCATTTCGCAGCGGCCAGCGTTTGCGCGAACTGTTTCGTCGTCCCTTCCGGCAACGTTTCAATATACGCCATCGCCGCTTGCGGGTCGTTGGCCGCAAGGTAGTTGGCGGCAACAGCCGCATACCTATCGCTCGCGGGGGTTCCGTCGAGATGAGCGCGCGCGTATTCTGCCGCAGCCGGGAGGTCTGTTTTCAACCACCCCGTCATCAAACCGTCCATCTGCTTCTCCTTGATGGTTGGGTTGGACTGTTTGTTGAGCCAGGCAAGCGCGCCCGCTGGGTCGAGCGTTCCCCACCGCTCGGCCACCGCCTGCCACACAGACGGGGGGATGTTTCCGCCGTAACTGTCGAGGAATCGCGCTGCACCGGCGACATCAACTGAGGCCCATTTCGATAATCCGACACCAAGGAGTGATTGGTGCATTTCGCCGGGAATTATCGGCGCGATGTTCTTCAAGCTGTCCACGAGACTCGCCGCGTCGTTGGCTTCTGCGCCTTCAAAAACGGACGAGAGTGCGGCCCATGTCTGTGAAGTGTGTTTGAAATTCATCGCCATCTGAAAGGCAGCTCGCGCGTCGAACTTCGCCCATGCGCGAAAATACAACCCAATCTTCTCGTTGTTCAGCGCCCCCGGCGATAAGTCCGTCAACCGCCGCCCCAGCTCCGCGCGTTCCGTGGGGTTCATTCGACTGAGCAACCCAACAGTCTGCTCACCGGAGAGACCCGCTATCTTGTCCAGCGACAATTCTTGTTGCTCGATCTGCTCGCGTGAAATCCTGGGGTCAGCAGAAGTGGGTGGGGATGGCACCATTGCGTGCGTGCGCGCCGAAGGCGACTTCTTCTTCGACGGATAAAAAATTGCCGCCGCCGCCAGCGCGACCGCTACAGCGAACAGCAGATATTTTATTGCTTTGGCCATCCCCACGCGCCCCTGCGGTTAGTTCTCCAGCTTACAGGGAATCCAACTGGAGTTGCAATTCCCGGCGGGAGGATTGTAAGTGATATAGGTCGGAGTGCTGTTCGTGTAGTTGCGGTTGTCCAGCATGAGCCCCGTGCCAGACGAGTTGATTGCGACGTTCCCGCCAACCGTGCCCTGCACCGTCGCGACGTATTGAAACCACGCCCCGCCACTCGACCCACCGCTCTCCTTATACTGATAGACGTTGTAAGGCGCTGGTGCGGTGAGCGCGACGAGCACCACCAAACACAGCGCGATGACGATTGTTCTGATCTTCTTAATGGACTGCCCTTCTTTTTTGTTGGTTGTTTACTGGGGGCGGCGTCTTTTTGGGGGCCGCCTTTTTGATTTCAGCAAACACGCCATTTGAGCGTCAAGAATTCTGCGAAGAAAATTCTCTGCCTGATCAAAAAAAAGAGAAACTTTCGAGCCGAAATATCGTATTAAGGTTTTCCTCCGCGGTTTGTGCTTCCGGTTGATGGTCCGGGCCGCTGAGCTGGCAGCCGCTGTTGATGTAGTGGCGACGCATGTAGGCTAGGGGCCCGCTAACGTTTGCGCCGGAAAACGTAAATTGGAGGGCTCGCCCCTCCATTCGACAAAAGCCTTGCGTCTCCCGGGGCAGTGGACATTATTCCTCCCTCTTCAAAATGCGGGTGTAGCTCAGTGGTAGAGCACCTCCTTGCCAAGGAGGACGTCGCGAGTTCGAGTCTCGTCACCCGCTTTCCTCCTTATTTTCGACGGAACGGCGAACGCGCCCTCAGAAGGCCCAGGTACCGTGGGCGAATTTCATCGCGAAAAGGGCGAGCAAAAGCAGGGAAATGGCGCTGATGATCTGGCCAGCCAGCGGGCGCTTCGCCGCAACGCGGGCGAGCAGGATAAAAATGGGAAAAAAGGTGAGGCAATACCGCGGCACGCTGACGACATAGGTGGTGCTGTTGATGAGGAGCCAGTTCAAACTCATCCAGATCGCGTAGGTCGGGCGCAGTTTCCACCAGCACCAGACGGTGCAGAGAAATGAGAAGACGATGAAGACGAACTCGAGCAGCCCTTCCGTGAGATTGAAATGGGGGATGCGCAGCCAGACATCGCGGATCCCGAGCCAGGGCGGAGCGAGCTTCTTGTACCATTGCTTCTCCATGATCGCGGTAAACGCGAAGGGATCGCCCGTGACGCGATAGTTGAGCAGGAGGTAACCGGCGAAGCCGAGACCGGCGGCGGCGATCCAAAGCCACCGCCAATCGAACCGCCGCGTCGTCCGATATTGCAGCCAGGCTTCCAGGAGCAAAGTGGGCACGAGCAGGAGTCCGTTCACGCGAGTGAGGCAGGCGAGCGCTCCGAGGAGACCGGCTAACGCCCAGGATTGGGTCCGGGCCGCGAGCAAACATCCCACCACGAGCGCGAGGAACAGGCTCTCCGAATAGCCGATGTGCAGAAAGTAAGCGGTCGGGAAGATGAAAAGGAACCAAACCGCCAGCCGCGCGACTTTGGGCGGTTGGTCCAGCGCCACCAGGCGGCGGAAGAGCAAACCGGCGCAGACCGAGGCCAGGCCCGAGACCACCAGCGCAGCGCCGAAATAGTTCCGGCAGACAACGGCGACCGCCCGCACCAGCCAGGGGTAGAGCGGATAGAAGACAATGGAAAACCGCCCGTCGCCCTTGGCGGTATAGCCTTTCTCGGCCAGCCGCAAATAATGGGTGGCGTCCCACCGATTCCAAAGCGTCTGCCAGGCTCCCGTCTGGTCGAAGAGCACCCCGATGCTCAGGACCGCCGCGCCGAGCACGAGACCCTTGAGGATTAGGACGAGAAGCGCGGTCTCGGTATCGGCCGGGGACCAGCGCAGACGCACGGGCAAAGGGAGCGGCGCTGGCGGATTCTCCTTCGTCGTTTCCACTTTGCCGAATGTATTTGGACCAGCGTAAGCGGCGAGGCTAATCGCCGCACGCGTCAACAGGGTGCCCCGGGGAGTTCTGAAGTTGCCACCCGGCGCTCCGCAGTTTCCCGCGGAGCGCCCTGAGCGAGGGACTAAAAAGCACCCCGAGGTTATTGGATTGCGTAAACTTCGATCAGCCCGATCCCGACTCCGCCGCCCTGGCCTGCGACCACGGCGGTGTAGAGGCCCGGGGACAACGTGGTCACGATGGCCGACTCGGCTGCGTTACCGGGAGCGATGTTGAGCGCCTGCAATTGAGTTGCCTGGCTCGCATCGTCTCCCCAGTTGTCATTGAAGGCGACGCGCTGGCCGTTGTTGTCGAACAGTTCGAGGGTCGGATTGCTGAGCGCATTGTTGATTCCAGCCTGCGTCAGGGACGGCCCCATCGCGCGGACGACGATCTTGACCGGGTTGGTGCTGCTGCCGCCGAGGGAGAAGCCGCCGATCATCACGTTGTCCGCCGTCTGGACCGAACCGCGCGTGCTGATGTTGGCCA
>DASQLH010000323.1:0-29283 GCA_035630155.1 Chthoniobacterales bacterium | reverse complement strand
GCCGCGGCGCCCCAAAGAACTTTTTTCGAACCGGGAAACTTCAACGGCTGCAACTAATGCAGGTTTCCCGCGGTGTCCCCGGAAAACTGAAAGTAGCGGCCGGTCGCGCGGTCCCATTCCGCGCGGGCCACGTTTTGCTGGTAGGCGGCGGTCAGGAGTGCGCCTTTCGTCTCGAGGAAGCTGGTCTCCGCGTTGCGGAATTCCAATTGCGAGGAAAGTCCTTCCGCCAGGGTGCGCTGCACGACGTGGACGTTTTGCTCCGCGCCGGCGATCGCGCCGCTCAATGATTTCCAACGGCGCTCGGTGGCCGCAAGGTTGTTCGAGATCCGCTTCAATTCGAGCGAGACGTTCGCTTCGAGCTGGCGGAGCGAAATCTCATTCATCTCCCGGATGGCCCGGGCCCGCATCACCTGGCCGCCGACTCTCCCGTTGTCCACGACTCGCCAGGTGAAGGCGAGGCCGGCGCTCACTTCCGAGGAAAGGATGTTATCGGAACTGCGGGCCGATCCGCCATTGGCGGTGCGAACGGTCGTCGGGATGCCGGTCCCGGAAATCGTGGCGTCGAGGGCCGGATAATACTGGGCCTGGATGATGCGCTGGTCTTCCGCCGAGGCGCGCACCAGGATACGCGCGAGCTGAAGGTCGGGCCGCTGCGAGAGAGCCGCGGCTGTTTCCGACGGCAAATCGTAATTCACGGCGGCGAAGTGCAATTCTCCATCGGGCCGAAGTGTGCTGGAACGCTGGGCCGTGTCGGTTCCCATGATGGTCGCGAGCGTGAGCAGCGCGCCCTCATAGCCGCGTTCCACTTCCTGGATGCGCGGTCCGAGCTCGCGCTCAAGAAGTTGGGCGCTGATCAGGGCCGCGCGATTCGACTGCCCGGCCTGATAACGCTCCGCCTGCGTGCTGACATTTTGGGTGAGGCGTTGCCGTTGCGCCTCACCGAGGTCGCGGAGCGAATTATTATAGAGCGCGGTGTAGAACGCGATGCGGGTAGCGTGCAGTTGCCCGACTACGGCAACGTTCAGCCGCTGTTGGGCGAGCAGAATCTCGATGTCGCCCCGGCGGCGGGAAGCGAGAATGGCCGCATCAAACAACGGCTGGGTGAAAAAGCCGCGTGCAAACGCGAAGGGCCGGATGGCCGGTTCATCCGCGCGGTCGCCGCCTTGCACTCCAGCCACGCCCTGGATTCTCAGATCGGGAAGCGCAAGCGAGCGAAAGACGAGGCGGCGGCCGGCCGCGTGTTCGAGAGCGATCCGTGCTTGCGCGATCTCCGGATTTTTCTCCAGCGTCGTGGCAAGAGCGGCGTCGAGGGTGATGGCGTTGGTTATCGTTACGCACGAGAAAAGGACGGCGCTTGCGAGCATTGCTTTCTGTAGCCGGTTCGCTATGCGAAGCGACTGGAGACGGCCTGCCCTCAGGCCGTTGAGGGAAGACAGGAAAAACGCGGCGTGCTCTCCCCGGCACGGGGGCGTGCCGTCTCCAATGCCCGCAGGGCGACGGCTACAGAAGCTCATTGGCTCCCTCCCAAAGTTGAAGGCGGCGCGGCGACTTCCAGAACCGGCCTGGATCCGGGCGGATTCTTCGAAATCTTCGCGGCAAAGCCGAGCGCATTCGGCTCTCGCGCGCAGGCGCGCGCCAGCCGAGCCAGCGCGATGTTATGGAGATAGATCGCGCCCAGCCGCGTCGTCCGCGTTCGCGTCACATCCGACGCGGCCTGGAGAATATCGAGCTGCGTCCCGAGCCCCGCGCTCAAATTTCCCTTCGCGATCTCGAGCGATTCATCCGCGTTCTGCACGTTCCGCGTTTCGGATTGGAGAACGCGCTCCGCTTGCTGGAGATCGAGGAAAGCGCTCCGCACATCGGACGCGACGGAAAGCTTGGCGGCGTCCAGGGCATGCATCGCGGCATCGCGCCGCGCCCGGGTCGCCTGCATTCGTCCGCGCGTCGCATGGCCGTCAAAGATGTGCCAGGTCGCGTTCAACCCGACGACCCATCCGTGGTTGAACTCCGGCCCGACGGCCGGGTCCCGCTCGCTGTAAACTTCGTAACCGGCGAAAGCCTCCACGCGAGGGCGAGTCGCGCTCCGGTCCAGGATCAATTGCTGATTCTCGATCTGGACTTCGATCTGGAGGGCCCTGATTTCCGGCCGCGTCGTGTCGGCAAAGGCGAGGCACTCATTCAGATCGGGATGGCTCGGGGAATATTGCAGTTGCCCGGCAGCGTCCACCTCCGGCATCGGCTTGCCGGAAGCATCGGCGCCGATCAATTGCGCCAGGCGCAGCCGGGAATTTTGCAGACGAGTCTCGGCATCGATCAACTCCGGCTGTTCGTTGGCCAGCGCGACCTCGGCGCGGCTGACATTCAACGAACCGACCGTGCCGGTCTCGAAGCGTTCTCGTTGGGTCTTGAGCTCTTCCTGGAAAACGCGGACCGATTGCTCGCGGACCCGGATTTTGGCCCGGTTCAAAAGCACGTCGTAAAAGGCGAGGCGCACATCCATCGACACGCGATTGACCAGCGCCTGGTATTCGAGCGCACGCTTCTCCTCGTACAGACGCGCGATGGCCAGCCGGCTCGGGTTCGCGCCGCCGGTGTAGAGATTTTGGACCACGCGCAGCGAGGCTTCGTAATCGTCGGAGCGCAGCGTAGAAGGTTCCGCGCGTTCCCGTTTCCGGAGCAATCCGGTGGAGACGACGCCCGGCAAATATCCGGCGCGCGCCTCGACCACGCTGCCGCGCGCGGCTTCCAACTGTTTCGCCGCCATCAAGATTTCCGCGTTTTGCTTCTTCGCGGCGGCAACCGCCTGCTCGACGGAATAAACCGATCCGGCGTCCGAATTGCCGAGTCCCAAGGCAAAGGCCAGGAGAAAAAAAAGGACCCGGAAACTACGGCGCATCCATCCTATCTCACGTGGCCAAGCCCCATTTATCAACAAAATTCCCATAATCCCACGAGGGGAAGCGGCGCCTGAAGGATTCGGTGCGGGAAATTGCCCGGTGATATTGCAACGCCGGGCATTTGCTCTATGATGGGCAACCTTGCGCCTTGCTCCCGCAGCGGGGCTGCCGCTATCTTGGGTCTTTTTCCTGCAATGAACAAAATCAGAATTGCCGTCGTGGGAGTGGGGAATTGCTTCAGCTCGCTCCTCCAGGGCATTAACTTTTACAGGGATTCTTCCGGCAACGGGGCGGACGTCGGCTTGATGCACCGGCAGATCGGGCCATACCAGCCGCAGGACATCGAAGTGGCCGCTGCGTTCGACATCGATCGCCGCAAGGTCGGGCTCGACGCCGCGGAAGCCATCTTCGCTCCGCCGAATTGCACCAAGGTTTTTTGCAAGGAAATCAAGCCCACGGGCGCCGTCGTCATGATGGGCTGCGTGTTCGACGGTTTCGCCGAGCACATGAAGGATTACGACGCGCCGCGGACGTTTCTGCCGCTGGAAAAGGAATCGACGCGCGAGCAGATCATCGAGGAGCTGCGGAAGTCCGGCGCGGAGATCATGGTGAATTATCTGCCGGTCGGGTCGGAAGAGGCGACGCGTTTCTACGCGGCGTGCGCGCTCGAAGCCGGCCTCGGGTTCGTGAACAACATCCCGGTCTTCATCGCCAGCGATCCGGTCTGGGCGAAGCGTTTTGCCGACAAAAATCTCCCGATCGTGGGCGACGACATCAAAGCCCAGATGGGCGCGACCGTTTTGCATCGCACGATTGTCGATCTCTTCCGGAAGCGCGGGGTGAAAGTCGAGCGGACCTATCAGCTCAATACCGGCGGCAACACCGATTTCCTCAACATGCTGAACCGGAGCCGGCTCGCCTCGAAGAAAACATCGAAGACGGAGGCCGTGCAATCGGTCATCGGCACGCGCCTCGCCGATGAGAACATTCATATCGGCCCGAGCGATTACGTTCCCTGGCAGAACGACAACAAGGTTTGCTTTATTCGCGTGGAAGGAAAGCTCTTCGGCGACGTGCCGATGGAGCTCGACGTGAAACTTTCCGTCGAAGACTCGCCGAACTCCGCCGGCGTCGCGATTGACGCCATCCGCTGCTGCAAACTCGCGCTCGATCGCGGGCAAGGCGGAGTTCTGCATTCCGCGTCCGCCTATTTCTCGAAACATCCGCCGCGGCAAATGACCGACGACGAAGCGTATCAGAGCGTCGAGGAATTCATCGCCGGCAAGCGCGATAGCTAGTTTTGCGTTGCGACGCGTCTTCTGTAGCCGTCGCCCTGTGGGCGACGTGAGTCACGCGTGGTTCCAGTTTCAACGGCCGCTCTCACGCGTCCCATAGGGACGCGGCTACAGAAGAGAGCCACCGCCCTTTCAGGGCAGGCGATTTCTTTCTCCAGCCACCAAGGGCGTTGCCCTGGGCTTGCATGGAGGAGGCCGTTGGCCCAAGGAACCCCTCGGTTCAATCAGAGCGCCAACGGCGCGGGCAATGTCAGCCCAGGGCAACGCCCTGGGTATCCAAAGGAGAACACACCCAGCCCTGAAGGGGCGGCCCATCGATCGGAGCTTGGCTTCCTGATGAGGCCAATTCCGCCCTTGGGCTCCGCAGGCGACGGGGGTATTGGCATCTGGAACCCAAGCTCACGCGTCCCACAGGGACGCGGCTACAGAAGAGAGCTGATCCGGCGGCAACGCTCGTAAGCGTTCCCATTCCACTTCGAGCTCTTCAGCCGAATAAGGAATGAATTCTCCCGTCGCGGTGGCGAAAATACCGGCCTCGACTTCATATCCGGTGATTTGGCCCACCGCTTTCCAATACGCGGCGATCTGCGGCCGGTAACGTTGCCGCAATTGCTCCTCTTTACCGTTTTCGATTCGGTTGGTTTTCCAGTCGACCAGAAGACAGCGGCGGCCGGCGGGTTCGATGATTAGCAAATCGATCAATCCTTCGACCACGGCGTTCGGGCCGTTGCTCCAGGCGAAGGGGAATTCCGAATGGACCAGTGCGTTTGCGCTGGTGAGGAACTGTTTGAGGATCGACCCGCCCGCCAGGCCGTGCCGGACTAGTTTCCATTCCACCGTCGCCCGCTTTGGGTCCGGCGATAGGGGAAGGAGTTTTTCAAACAGCGTGTCCGCTGCTTCGATCCCATCCCGCCATTGCATTCTCTGGAAGAAGGAATGCCACCATCCGCCATACAAAGTTGCCGGTGTATCAGGCGTGGATTTGGCGCGAACGGGCCGGCCACTCGACTCTTCAAACGCGGCGACAAACTGTGGGTCGTAGGCACTTGGATTGAATTTGCGCACAAAATCGTTTGCGCGCCGCCGCGCCTTTTGCGCGCTTTTCGGATCGATTGCCGCCAAAGCCTGCGGGCCTTCACGCTCTTCGCGTAGTTCTTCGAACTTCGCGGCTGAAGTGCGGTCACATTGGGACGGCATTTCTTCCAACCCAGCAAACTCCGCCGTGTTTTTCTCCTCTCGCCACAACGTGAGTTGGGCGCGGCTGGAAAGAGCGCCTTTCTTTTGGAACAGCTCGCGATCGAAGGCGAGGACGAGCGTATGCCGCGCGCGCGTCGTGGCGACGTAAAGCAAGCGCTGCATCTCCTGTTGCTCGGCCAGGGTGCGCGCCTTCTTCAATTCATCAGTCGGATCCTCCTTGCTCAGTGCGACAAGAATTTCACCCGAGCCCGGGGTCTTGATGAGCGATGGATAACGCGGTGAAGGAAACCGGATGTCGCGCCCCAGAAACGGCAGGATCACCGCCTGCCATTCCGATCCTTTCGCTTTCTGCGACGTGATCAGTTGAATTCCTTCGACGGCGGACAGGCGCGCTTCGCGTGGCGTTTCGAAATCCGCCCGCAGTCTCTCGGCGAAGTCGGTCAAGGTCGCGCCTTGCGCCTCCGATTCGGCGGCGAGCGCCAGGAGCGCAGCCAGTTCGCCCGCGAGATCATCAAAGTCTTCCGGGGGCAACGACCTCAGCCGCTCGCGCAATTGCGTTTCGCGAACAAGGATTGTCACCGCTTCGAACAGCGATTTGCCTGCAATTCGTTCTCGCGTCTGCGCCAGGACGCGTAACTGTGAGCCGACAATCCCCGCGGTGCGCGGATCGTCGATCCGAAACCGGCTCCCGTCGCTCTCGGCGAAGAGGGCGAGGTCCGCGTCCGCCACACCGAACACTTCGCGCAGGACACCCACGATTTCGTAACCGTTGAGCGGCTCGGTCATGATCGTAGAGAGCGCGGTGAGCCACGCGTAGGCGGGACTGTCCGCCTTGATTGCGCTCTCGGATTGCATCGCCACTGGCAAGCCGCGTTTTCGCAGGGCTCGGGCCATCGTGCGCAGCCACGCTTTGCGCGGACACAGAATCGCCACGTCGCGCCAGGAGCCGGCGCGCAATTTTTCCAACCCGCTTGTTTCGATCCACCGCGCGAGCTGTTCCGCTTCCAGGTTCGCCTTCTCATAATCCTTCAGGTCGGCCCGGCCCCGGAGCAGATCCTCGCCCAACGGAACGCGGATCACCTGTCCTGGCAGAACGTCCGGGCGGGGCTGCAATTCTACGAAACGGACCTGCCCCTGTTCCTCGTTCAGAACATCGCGAAAGGTGGCGTTGATGAAGTCGACCTGCCTTTGGTCGAGGCGAAACGTGACGGAAAAAACGAGCTTCTCGGCGAAACCGCTCGTAACCAGGGTCTCGTGCACTTTCTCGTAGTTTTTGAGATCGGCGCGGTCGCCAAAGATCGACTGCTGGAAATCGCCGACCATGCAAAAATATCCGGCTCGCGGCGGATCGGTTTTCGTTTCCAGCCAATAACCCGAAGCATCCGGTGGCCGCGCGATTTCGAGCAGGACCGAGAATTGCGCCGGGTCGGTGTCCTGGGCTTCATCGAGAAGGACGCGAAAATTTTGTTCGCGCACGCGCCGGCCCGCGGCGGGATGCTGAAGTAACTCGTCGGCGAGCGCGATCTGGTCGGCGTAGGTAACGACGCCGCGCTCGAGCCGGAAGTCGCGATATTCGCGTTGCACATCCGCCGCCACACAAAGTGCGGCATTCGCCACCCAGCGGCGCAGCGGGGCGAGCGATTCGCGCCAGACTCCGGTGAACTTTGCGTTTGCGCTCGTGAAACAATTCGGCCAGCGGAGGAATTCCCAATCGGAACCGAACCGCGCCTCCCAATCGGTCAGCTCCTCCTGTGTCCGCTTAATTGTGTCGCGTCCGCCGGTGTCGTGGGCGCGATGCACTTCGTTGAAATTCGGTTTGGGACACGCCCCGATTTTTCCGGGACGAAGAAGCGCGGAGCCGGCGCGGCGGGCCAGCTCCATGATGTCGCGGGCTTGCGCGAGCCGGAAGAGATTTTCTCGATTTTCGTTGCTCAACGATTCACCGAGCCGGGGCTGCTGCTGGACAAATTCCTGCCAGAGGTCTTCGTCGTCGGTGATCAATTCGAGGGGCGCGGGGAGCCCGAGATAGTGCCCGTAGTTCGTCAGCAGCTTCATGCAAAAGGCGTGGATCGTGCCGACGAAGGCGCGATTGAAAGCGCTCACGATTTGGGCGTCGAGATTCTCGGCCAGGATTTGCTGGCGGCTGCGCTGTTGCATTTCGTCCGCGGCGCGATTCGTAAAGGTCACCACCACCAGCCGAGGCAGGATTTCCAGCGCTTCCCGCGAACGCGCGATTTCCAGGACGCGATCGGTGATTGCGCGTGTCTTACCGGAACCGGCGGATGCTTCGACGGAAAAATTGCGATCCAGTTCTTTCGTGAATCGGTCGCGCTGCGCCTGGTCGTGCGGCCCGTTCACCAGTAAGCCTCCTCTTCTTCCTTCGCGAGCGCCGGATGAGTCAGCTCCCACCGCCGTTCCAGGACTTCCGGTTCGACCGCGAGCGTGGCGAGCGGATATTCACGGTTGAACGCCCACGCCGAACGGACCGGCCCGAGCATTCCGAAAATCCCCGTCCGCTGCATTTTCGCCAGCTCACGGAAAGCGTCGCCTTCGCCGTCCATTTGCTCGACGGATAGCTGCGGCGCGACCGGTTTGATCGCGGGCGACACCAGACTGAGAAAAACCCGACGAGCTCCGAGCTGGCGCGCGGCGAGACCGTAGAGCGCGAGTTGCACGGCCGAGCCGTCGAGAATCTTTTTGTGAAGCTGTGACCGGCGCTTTTCCGTGTCCTCACGGGCGGGAGCGAGTGCCTTTTTGTTCGCGCCGGTCTTGTAATCGAGAATCCAGAGCTCGTCCGCTTCCAGGCCGCGAATTTCCTGGCGCGCCAGGAGCAGGTCGATACGCCCGCGAAAGAGCAGGGCGTGCTCGTCGTCGATGCGCACCGGCTCAGTCCCATCGATCGTCCATTCGGCGGCCATCCACGGCCAGTCGTCGATCGTGCCGAGTTTCGCGCCGAGAATTCGCGCCAGGCAAAATGCATTTTGCCAGCCGGATCGCCACCAATCGGGCAGCGTTCTATTCGCAGCCTCACCAAGCGCTTTCACCTCCGCATATTTTTCCTCCGCCGCGCTGCGAATCGCCCGGTCGATTCCGGCCCCATCCGGGATGGGTGCGAAACTCTTTTCCGCGCCGCCGCCGAGCGCGCTCAGCCAACGATGCACCCATTGGCCGGTCGCCGCGCTCCACGGATTCGTCTCATCCACCGCCCCTTCGACGCCGAGAAACTTCTTCATCCAGACCAGCGCCGGTGATTTCACCAGCGTCTCGAATTCGCTCACGCTCAGGGTTGGGTCCCGATCGGATGGAGAACGCAGCGCGAAGTCGTACTCGCCCGAGATTGCTTCCGGATTGCGACGGGCGTCGTAAGCGATGCGAGTCTGCTGAATGTCCGATAGTTTGGGAGTTGCAGGCGCACGCGCCTCCGAGAGCCATTCCGCCGTCTCGCGCTGCAGTTCTTTCATTGTCGCCTGAGTTAATGGCTGGCGGCGCGCGTTCTGGTAAAGCTGCGTGAACAATTCGCTCGGGTTCCACGGCCGGTCGGGCGCGGTATCCTGGACAAGACTGGCCCCAATCGCGATGCCGCCCGGCGCTGATTCGACCAGCGCGTGAAATTGCCGGAGCGCGATTTGCCGCTGCTCCCGCGGGCCGAGATAAAGAGAAAAATTTTCGCGAACCGCCGTGTGTCCCTCGCCCTGCCGTCCCTGTCCGGCCGCGCGTCGATTCAACCGCTGCATCCCACGATTGAATTCCTCGATCTCTTCTTCGCGGGCGAACTCGCCTCTCTCCGGCGGCGGCCAGCTCCCTTCGTTCCAGCCCGCGAAAATCAAGTGCGACCAATCCTGTCCCTGCGCCTGCGCGACCGTGAGCAATTGCACGTGAGCGTAGGGATGATCGCCCGCTTCGTCCCGGCCGGCCGTGAAACTCGAGGCGATCTCTTCCAGCCACCGCAGGAACAGGACGCGCGAGAATGTCGCGGACACTTTGGTCGCCCAGCCAACACTCTGGTTCGCGATCGCCCTCCAATGATGTTTCCATTGCAGGCGCTCGAACGCTTCTTCTGTCGTGGCGAGAAATTCCAGGAACGTCGCCCGGGCCGGAAGGAATTGAATCAGCGCCAGCACGTCCGCCACATCCTTCCGTTCCGGCGACAAATGGGCCCGGCAATAGCGCTCCACCAAGGTGAGATCGTCGATCAAGATTTGCGCGTTGATCGAGCGAAGCGTTTTTTCGAACCGATCACAGCGCAGTTCGGGAAACAGTTTTAGCCGCGTCTCTAATGTGCCGAGAAAACGAACCAATGAATTCAGGCGCGGTCCGCGCTGAAGCTGAAGCCACGCTCGCCATTCCGCCGCTTCAAACAGGCCAGGAACCGGATGGCCGAAGCCGTCGTTGTGCGGAATCTCAAGATTTGACAGCGCGTTTGCGACCAGTCGCGGCAGTGGTCCCGCTCCGGCAAAAATGATGCCGACCCGCGAGCAATTTTTCTCCACCAGGAACCGCGAACAGAGCTGCGCGATCGCCTCAGCTTGTTGAGCTCCGTCCGCGCCGACGACGAAGGTGGAATGAGCCGTCGCGGGCGTGTCACCGCGCATTTCTGCTTCCGTAAAGAGGCTGTCGGTCGTTCGCGCAATCGGCGAGCTGACCGGCGTGGCTTCGCCGAGCAATTCTTCCCACGAGCCGATCCAGCACTGGTCGATCTCGGAATTCTCGCGCGGATACTCGAGGATTACGGTCGCCTTTTCCGCGGAATGGACGGCGGCGCGAAGAAGAAACCAATCCGCCCAATGCGCGGAGTCGAAACCGGAGAGCAGGAGATTCGTAAAGCGTGGTGGATTTGGTTTCGAGGCTTTGAGCAACTCGCGGTCGTGCGCACCGGCCAAGGAGAAGCCGCAGGCGCGCAATTGTTCGCGAAAACTCCGGACGATCGGCTGGAACGCATCGAGGCGGAGCGCGTCGAAATCCCAGCCGGCCGTCTCCAGCCGATCGAGCGTTCGCAACAAATGATCGGGCGCGCGCAAGACTGCCTTCGCCGCCAGCTCGTCGCCCTCCGATTTCTTGTCCGCTGAGTCGCGCAGCGTTTCTTCCGCGGCGATGGCAAGCAACAAGCGAAGATGCTCGCGCAAAGGCAAGGTCCGATCGTTCGCGGTCGAAAGTAGATCTCGCAGTCCCGCCGGCGTAACGAAATGGATGCCGAGAGTCGATTGGCGCTCGTGAAGCAGGCGGGCTTTCAGCGCGTGCGCGTGGCTGCGCGCCGGCACGACGACCAATGAAGGGAGCGGCTGTTTCCAGGAAACGGTATGCGTCTCCCGAAACCAATCGCGGATCGAACCCTCCCACGCATCGCGCGCGGTCTGCGCGATATGAAGCGCCGGCTTCCTTCGCGCAAACCTGGCGGCAGTTTTTTCCTTCACCCGTCCACTCTAGCAGAATGGACGAGCAATTTTATTCCACGTTGTAGACTTCGATCAGGGCAATGCCGGTGGTGTTGTTCTTGCCGCGGACGATGGCCGTGTAGGGCGTGGGCGGCGCGGCCAGGAGGATGGCTGACTCCGCGTCGTTCGTGGGCGCAGCGCCGGTGGCTTCAATGGCGGCGCGGTTTGGGGCGTCCTTCCAATTATCGTTCACAAACATGGAAGCGCCGTGTTGATCGTAGAGCTCGAGCACGGGATCGTTTAGCGCCGCCGGCAGTCCGGGCTGCAACGATGGACCGATGGCGCGAATGAGAATATTGGCGTTGCCGGTCTGGTTCCCGAGAATGAACCCGCCGATGAGGACGTTGTCGCCCGTCTCGACGAAGCCGCGGGTGCTGATGTTGGCGAACTTCGAATCGGCGCTGGGTTGGCGGTCGTAGGCTTCGACCAGGGCAATCCCCATGGTGTTGCCTTTCCCGCGAACAATGGCGGTGTACGGACCGGGATTGATAATCCGGGAAATGGCGGATTCGGCGTCCTCCGTGGGCGCGAGGCCGCTGGCTTCGATTTCCATTCGATCCAGTGAATCCTTCCAATTGTCGTTCGTGGCGATCTGCACCCCTTGCTCGTTATACATTTCGAGGACGGGATCGAGCAGGCGGCCGGGGAGCGGCGCGCCGTTTGCGGTGATCGATGGACCGATCGCGCGAAGGATAATCCGTTTCGGATCCAGACCCGTGACGATGAAGCCGCCGAAAAGGACGTTGTCGTTGGTCTGCACGCGCAAGCGGGACGAAATGTTCAGCAACTTGGCGGGCGTCGGTGACGCGGTTGGTGTAGCCGTCGGAGTCGCCGTGGGCGTGGCGCTGGGCGACACCGTGGCGGTCGGTGAAGCCGTAGCGGTCGGTGAAGCCGTAGCGGTCGGGCTCGGTGCTACGGTCGCGGTCGGCGAGGCGGTCGCGCTCGGAATGGGCGATGGTGTCGGGGTGATTCCCGGACTTGGTGTGGGGGTTGGCGTGGGAATGGGCGTTGGCGATGGCGTTGGCGAAACGCCAGGGCTCGGAGTTGGCGTCGGCGACGGCGAGGGTCCCCCCGTTCCCACATCGATTCTGGCCACGGCGGCGTTCTTACTCACCTTGCCGCGCGCATCCGTTGCATCGACCCGTGCCAGGTAGAAGCCATCGGCGGTATAGGTATGCTGGATCGTCGGGCTGGCCTGGGTGACGTCCGCGGTGTTGTCCCCGAAAACAAATTTGTAGGACGCTATGGCATCGGAGTCGGGGTCGGTGGTCGTGGAAGCATCCAGGGTAACCGCGAGCGGTGCGGGGCCGGTGTTTGGATTGGCGGTGAGGCGGGCAATGGGCGCCGCATTAGGCCGGCAGAATTCGTTCCCGACCACGGTGTATTCGCCCTCGGGCGCCAGGCCGTCCGGCATGTTGTCCGGGGTCACGCCGGCGGGATCGATCCGCGCCCGCAGCAAAAATCCCACGAGTTTGGAGCCCGGCGCGGGGTTGCCGATTTTGTTTCTGGAAACGACGATGGTGATGGTGCCGTTGGGGTCGTAGTTGCTCTCGGTATCGGCATCGCCGACCACGGTGAACGTGCTGCTATAGGCGCCGGCGTTCACGACGAATGTTCCGTATTTGAAGCTGACGGCGCCAGTTGCGTCGGAGCGCATATCGACAAAGCGGCCGAGCGTGGCGGCATCGCCCGGGAGCCTAAACTGGATCGGCCAGCGCGCGCTCGGCGGGACCGTTGCCAAATCCTCTACCTTGACGGTGAAAACCAGCTTGTCATTGAAGTTCGCGCCGAAAGGCTCGCCTAACGAGAGGCTGCGCAGGTCGTAACCGGGATAGGAAGTCGTGCCGGTGGCTACGAGGATATCGCCGGCCTTGTCGGTCAGCACCGTAACTCCGGGAGGCGTGCAGGGATCAATCACCGGGGCAGGGGCCGGCGAGGCTTCGCCGCAATAGGGACCTTCGCCCACGCCGTTCACCGCCGTGACGCGATAAAAATAGGTCACGCCGGCGATCGCAGTGGTATCAAGGTAGATGCCCTTGTTGTTTCCAGTCGAAGCCAGGAACGCTTCGCCGCCCGGATTGGTGCCGCGATAGATTTTGTATTCGGTGATCGGCGAGCCGCCATCATCCGGCAGCGGCCAGGTGAGGGTAACGCCCGTATTATCCGACGTCGCGGTCACGGCAGGCGCGCCGGGCAATTCCTGCGGCGCTGGGTCAAACGCAGCGAACATGCGTTTGCCGCCTGTCTGGCGCGCGATGGCTCCCTTGGAGGTGAATGAGTTGCCTCCGCCTTCGACACAAGGCCCCATACAACCGTCGTCGTAACCGATGAGAATGCGGCCTTCCTTGTCGATCGTAATGTCATAGAAATCGAGCAGGTTGCGGCACGTCTCGGTGGTGCCGTTGCAAATGCCGCCGCGCTGGATCGGATCGTTTGGGGTGAGGTTGGTCGTCGTCCAGGTCACGCCGCCATCGTAAGTCACGGAAAGGTAGAGGTACCAGACGCCGGGGAAACCGGCCTGGGTCCAATTCGTGCCCGGAGTCGTGGAGCCAAAGAAGGAGAACGCCGCGCGGTCGGGATCGCCCGCCACCACTTCTGGGAACGCCATGTTCACCACGCCCACCTGCGCGCCCACATCGACCGGCGTCGTCCAGGTCACCCCTTTGTCTTTGCTCACTGAAATGCGCGCGTGATTGTCCTTCGACTGCATCCCGAAATAGACGGTGCCGTCCGTGGCGATGCCGATCGAAGGGTCGCGATTGCTCAACGTATCCGAGTTTGGAATCTGCCGGATGCTCCAGGTGATGCCGTTATCTTCCGAGACGATCGCCGCTTGCTTTCCATCGGTATGGCCGATCAGGTCGTTAACTCCGCCGCAGGCGCCATTGGCAACGTAAACCGTGCCGACGTGTCCGTTCGCCAGGGTCGCCGGCGTTTCGGGCGTCACTTTGATGTGGCCATGCAAGCCGCCGCACTCGGCCGTTGTGTACATCGGGATCGAAGGCAGGAACGTGATGCCGCCATCGTCGCTCCGGGAGATGCGCGCGTCGGCTACATTTTGGGCCGCATAATAGACCGCGCGCTTCCGGCCGGTGGCGGGATACGTCGCGGTGACCGGGATCGGATCGCGATACGGACCCGAAGCGATCGTTTGGTGATCGAACCCGGAGAACGCTCCCGCGCCCTGGCTCGGCATGAAGGTGTCGCCGTCGTCATCGGTGACGTCGGTGGTGCTGCCGGCGGCGCTTTCTTCCTGCGACACGAAGGTGCGTCCCGTGACGTTGTCGGTGAACAGAATCGGATCGCCCACCGCGCGCGGTGTAGCGGCCAGGAAGAGCGGTTTGTTTTCCCAGGTCGCTTTCGCGGGCGAAGAACAATCATTGAACGTCACCTTCAGCATGTTGATGTCGAACCCGCCGTAGAAGGTCGTGGTGCCGCCATTCGGAATGTTAAACATGCTGTTGCTGAACGTTTGCTCGGAGGTCCAGTTGCTGCCGATCGAGGGCTCGCCGGCGTCATCGCTGAGCCCGGGAGGCGAAGGATGGATGGACATTCTCGCGGTGCCGGACGGAGGCGGTGGGGGCACCTCGGGATTGGGCGGGGCGTCCGTCGCGACAACGCTGGCCGAGCCGCTGTATTGATCGAGCGGCGGCGGAACCGGGGGCACGGCCCAATAAACGATGTGCGCGACGAAAACGCCGGTGCCGACGCCAGCCTTGCTCGGATCGATGTCGGCTGATTCGGCCTTGGTGTTGCCGCTCGCCGAGGAAGAGACGATCGGGCCCGTGACCGTGCCCTTGTGAATGTAGATATCGTAATCGTTCGCCGCGCTGGCCCAGGCGAGGTCCACTCGCGCTTTCTTTCCGGCCCAGTCCGCCGGCGTGCCGGTCAGCGTAACTGTAAACACATCGCAATTCTGCCCATCGACGCAGGTCTCTTCGCCGCTCAACGTTCCACTTGGATCGCTTTGGCCTCCTTTGCCCGTGCCGACCCAGGTCAGCGGTGTGCTCGTCGTCGGAGAGAGGCTGCCGGATGCCGGATTCGCGGCGAAACTGACGAACGCCAGAAAGAGTGCCGTTGAGATGAGAGCGAGCCCGAGAAAGATTCGGGGAATCAAGAAACCGTTTTGGGACAATGGGTTAGTACGCATGGGTTGGTCTTCTGTGCAGATTAGAAATCGACGGGCTGAAGAGCGTCGGAAACCAAGGGACAATGTAGTTCGGCGCAGCCCGCGGGAGCGGATGGGTTCATTACGGAGGTGTCATGACTCGGCGTGATGCGAAGCCGTCGTTGTAGCTGCCGCCGTCTCTGGCGGCAGTGGAAATCCCGCCTCGCAAGATTCGATCTGCCGCCAGTGACGGCGGCAGCTACACCTGCGGTCCGTTGCGCTGATGCACGCCGGGTGTTAGCCTCGCCGTCCCGCGCATGAGCCAGAACTACAAGGAGACGCTCAACCTGCCGAAAACGGATTTTCCGATGAAGGCCAACCTCGCCGCGCGCGAGCCGGAAATGGTGAAAGCGTGGCACGAGACGCGTCTTTACGAACAGATCCAAAAGTCGCGTGAGGGCGCTGAGTTGTTCGTGCTCCACGATGGCCCGCCATTCGCCAACGGCGATGTGCACATGGGCACCGCGTTGAACAAGATTCTGAAAGATCTGGTCGTGAAATCGAAAACGATGGCCGGCTTCCGCGCGCCTTACGTGCCTGGTTGGGACTGCCACGGGCTGCCCATCGAATATAAGGTCGTGAAAGAGACGCGCGGCCTCGCGCCCCTCGAAGTGCGCAAACGCTGCGAGGCGTTCGCGCGAAAATTTATCGACATTCAGCGCGAGCAATTCAAGCGGCTCGGCGTGACAGGCGATTGGGACCGCCCTTATCTGACGCTCGACCCAGCCTACGAAGCGGAGATTCTTCGCGCCTTCGCCATCTTCGTGGAAAAGGGCCTCGTTTACGAAAGCCTGAAGCCGGTTTTCTGGAGCACCGGCGCGCAGACCGCGCTCGCTGAGGCGGAAGTCGAATACCAGGACCGGGAAGACACCGCCGTCTATGTGAAGTTCCCGATCGTAAGCGGCGATCTCGCGGGGAAAGCAAGCATCGCGATTTGGACGACAACGCCCTGGACGTTGCCCGCGAACCTCGCCATCGCCGTCCATCCGACGGAGCTTTACGTCTCGCGTGAATTCCGGAAGGAAGGTGTTTCCGAAACGCTCGTCCTCGCGGCGTCGCTCGTGGAAGCTTTCTGCGCCGCGACTGGTTTCGAGCCGACGGGAGAACCGATCAGCTCTTTTCCCGGCAGCCAGCTCGATCAGCAGACTGCGCAGCATCCATTTCTGCCGCGGACCTCTCTCATTGTCGCCGCGGACTTTGTCACGATGGATACCGGCACCGGCTGCGTCCACATCGCGCCGGGCCACGGCGAGGAAGATTATTCGTTAGGGCGGAGCAAGGGACTCCAGATTCTGTCGCCGGTGGACGATCACGGCCGTTACACGGACGAAGCGGGTCTGCCTGATCTGACGGGCAAATATGTTTTCGATGCGAATGCCGACATCGTTGCGCTGTTGCGCGCGAAAGGGATGCTCATCCACCAGGCGGCTTACCAGCATTCGTATCCCTATTGCTGGCGCTCGAAAACGCCGATCATCTTCCGCGCGGTCGAGCAATTCTTCATTCGCATCGACGAGTTTCGCCAACGGGCGCTCGACGCGATCAAGGAGGTCACCTGGATTCCGGCCTGGGGGGAGACCCGCATCGCCGGGACCGTGGAGTCGCGGCCCGATTGGGTGATCTCGCGGCAACGGAGCTGGGGCGTGCCCTTGCCGGCGTTTTACTCGAAGGAGGGCAAGGCAATCCTGGATGCTGGATGGATTCGCAAGCTCGCGGATTTGGTCGAGAAACGCGGTTCGAATGTCTGGTTTGAGCTGGATGACGCGGCGCTCGCCCGGGAGCTCGACTTGCCTGAAGGGACGACGCATCGCCCGGATACGATCGATGTCTGGATCGATTCGGGCGTGAGCCACGCCGCGGTGCTGGCGAAGCACCCCGGCCTGCGCGATCCGGCCGACATGTATCTCGAGGCGACCGATCAGCACCGCGGCTGGTTCCAATCGTCGCTCATGACGAGCGTCGCGCTGCACGATCGCGCGCCTTACAAGAGTTGTGTCACGCATGGCTTCGTCGTCGATGTCGATGGGAAGAAAATTTCGAAGTCGAGCAGCTACGCGAAGCCGATGGATGCCGGCCATTTCGTCGGCAAACACGGCGCGGACATCGTGCGGCTTTGGGTGAGCAGCGTGAATTACACCGACGACGTGCCGTTCTCGGAAGAGATGTTTACGCGGCTTGGGGACACTTATCGGCGCATTCGGAACACCCTGCGGATTTTGCTGGGGAATCTTTACGATTACGATTGGTCATCGCGAGCGCAGGGCGAAATGACGCTGGTCGATCGCTGGATTCTCGATCGATTGGAAAGTGTGATCGCCGAATGCCGCGCGGCCTATGCCGCCTACGAATTCCACAAGGTCTACCACACGCTCAATCAGTTTTGCGCCGTCGATCTCAGCAGCCTGTATGTCGATATCACCAAAGATCGGATGTATTGCGATGCGGCAGCTGCCGGACGGCGGCGGGCGACGCAATTTGCGATGCAGCGCATTTTCGATGCGCTTTGCCGGTTGCTCGCGCCGATCACGGTTTTCACCGCAGACGAAGCCTGGCGATATCGCACCGATTCCGGCTCGGTCCATTTACAGACGTTTCCGGAGCCGACGGCGGAATTTCGGAATCCGGAAGTCGAGAAGCAGGTTGCGCAGTTATTAAACCTGAGGGCGGTGATCGGCCAGGCCGTTGAGGGCGCCCGGAAGGAAAAGCTGATCGGGAATGCGTTGGAAGCGACCGTGACGCTGACTTGCGATGAAGCGGCGGTGGCTGGAATCCCGAAGGAGGAGCTCGAAGAGTTTTTTATTCTGAGCGAGCTGAAGCTTCAGCCGGGGAAGGAGCCGAGCGCATCGATTTCCAAAACGACTTACGAAAAGTGCGCGCGCTGCTGGCGGCATCGGCCGACGGTGGGCAAGAGCGCGGCGCATCCGGAATTGTGCGACCGATGTGAAGGCGTGGTTAGTGGAACGAACGTGTCGGCGAGCTAAACCGAAAAGTTTCTGCCACAGATGAACACGGATGAAACACGGATGAAGAAGCTGAGTTTGATTTCATCGTCTGCCATCCGTGAAAATCCGTGTTCATCCGTGGCTCAGTGGTTCCCGTTTTTTTTAAGATGAAATACATTCTCTTTCTCAGTCTCCCGCTTTACGTCCTCGACCAGATCACGAAGTGGCTCGTTCTGCGTCACATTCCGCTCGAGGGAATGCGCGTGATCATCCCGGACTTCTTCGCCCTTGTGCACGTGACCAACGACGGGGCCGCGTTCGGGTCGTTCAAGAACAACAATCTGTTTTTCATCATCCTTTCCTGTGTGGCCTTTGTGTTCGTCTTCGCGTTGCTCATCCGGAGACGTTCACCGGATGTGCTACGCGATCTTTCGCTGGCTTTGCTCCTGGCTGGAATCATGGGCAATCTGACGGACCGGTTCCTCCACGGCCACGTCATCGATTTTGTGCTGGTCGATCTTCACGTCCCGTTCGCGCATCCCTGGCCGGCCTTCAACGTGGCTGACTCGTGCATTTTCATCGCGGTTTTCTGCTTCATT
The DNA here is from genome assembly GCA_035630155.1 of Chthoniobacterales bacterium. Classification (GTDB taxonomy): domain Bacteria; phylum Verrucomicrobiota; class Verrucomicrobiia; order Chthoniobacterales; family UBA10450; genus AV80. The sequence continues at coordinate 10,753 of DASQLH010000323.1, read as the reverse complement.
ACTCATTCGTTCAAACAGAGCAGGGAGAAGGCGGCGGAAAGTTCGTAATCGTGCTCGTGCTTCCCCTGTAGCCGCGTCCCTGTGGGACGCGTGAGATTGATCCTCCTCAATGCGGCCGCCGGTTCTCCTGATGGAGCGCAAGCCCGAGCGGCCCGCAGGGCCGCTGCTACAGAAAAGCGATCACGATTCCGAGCACGTGTGGTCCCGGGTCAAGTGCCGAAGGCACGACGGAATAAAGCCCGGAGCGAAGCTCCGGGTTAAACGAGGCCACGCATTAGATTCCAAACCCCGGCAGGGGTAACGGAAAAAACGTTGGGTCGAGTATGGACCCGCGCGCGCGGAATCCGACCATTCCGTCGCCCTTTCAGGGCTTGTTCGTTTTTCGATGGTTACCCGGAGTTTCGCTGGCGCTTCACTCCGGGCTATAGTCCGCCGCACCTCCGGTGCTGCCGATGCCATGCCGGATACGGAGTTGGATCAATGCGAGCCCACGTCGCAGTTGGGGTGTTCAGTGCCGGAGGCACGACGGAATAAAGCCCGGAGCGAAGCTCCAGGTTAAACGGGGCACGCATCAGGTTCCAAACCCCGGCAGGGGTAACGGAAGCGTTGGGTCGAGTATGGACCCGCGCGCGCGGAATCCACCATTCCGTCGCCCTTTCAGGGCTTGTTCCTTTTTCGATGGTTACCCGGAGTTTCGCTGGCGCTTCACTCCGGGCTATAGTCCGCCGCACCTCCGGTGCTGCCGATGCCATGCCGGATACGGAGTTGGATCAATGGGAGCCCACGTCGCAGTTGGGGTGTTCAGTGCCGGAGGCACGACGGACTAAAGCCCGGAGCGAAGCTCCGGGTTGCTTCCGATGCGCGGCGACCGGGTTGGATTAATGCCCGCCGACGTGCGGTTCGGGCAGATAGAAAAACAAAATCCCGAGAATCAGATACACCGACAGGAGCTGGACGCCTTCAATCCAGTTCGTTTCCCCGTCGCCGCTGATTTGAAAAAGGATGTGAACTGACGCAACCACCGCGAACACTTCCGGCAGCGTAAATTCGAGGTCCATCGGTTGTCCGAACGCGTAGGAAAGAAAGAGAAGCACGGGCGCGACAAAGAGCGCGATCTGGAGGCTCGAGCCGATGGCGATTCCCATGCTCAGGTCCATCTTGTTTTTCATCGCCATAATGATGGCGGTGGAATGCTCCGCGGCATTGCCGACGATTGCGACCACGATCACGCCCACGAAAACTTCGGTGACGCCGAAGGTGGTGCGCATGCTCTCGATTGTGCCCACAAGAAATTCCGAGAGCACCGCGACGACCGCGGTCGCCACGAGGAGGATGGTGATCGCCTTGCCGCGCGACCAATGCTCGTCCTTCTCCTCCAGCTCGCCCTCGGCGCTGACGAAGAAATGCTTATGCGTCTTGAGCGAGAACGCGAGCATGCAGATGTAGGTGATGAAGAGTACCACCGCGATGCCTAACGAGAGCTGACGCTCGACGGCCGGGCTCCAGCCGCCCGGGCTCGCGTCCGCGGCGTAATGGAAGACCGTCGGAATAATCAGGGCGATGGCGGCGAGGGAAAGCGAAATGCCGGAGGTGCGCGCGCCGGTGCGGTTGAAGCGCTGTTCCTTGTGCTTGCATCCGCCGAGCAGGATGGACAGCCCGAGCACCAGCAGGATGTTGCCGATGATCGAGCCGGTGATCGACGCTTTCACCACGGCGATGTGGCCTTTGTAAAGCGCGATGCCGGCAATGATCAGCTCCGCCGCGTTCCCGAAAGTGGCATTCAACAATCCGCCCAGCCCTTCGCCCACGCGCGCCGCCAGCGCCTCCGTTGCGTGCCCGATCCATCCGGCGACGGGAATGATCGCAATGGCCGAGCAAATGAAAAGAGCCGTCGGATTCGAAAAAGCGGGAACGAAACGAAGCAGGAGCGCGATCGGGACAAAGATCAGCAGCCAATCCAGTGAAAATTTAAACTTCACGCTATCACTCCTTCGCATCCAAACCGTCTCGCGCGTGTGGGGGAGCGAAAGGCAACCGCCCTGACGGCAAATGCCTCCTGAAGTAGGGTTAACAAATAAATCTCGACCTGTTCCCCGCGTCCGTAGTAACAACGCCGCCAATTACGTCATACGACGTTTCAACCCCGAAAGCGTTCGGGGCTGGGACATCGCGTTTCGCGATCCGCAGTTCAATCCAAGGAAAAGGTTTACTCTATGCGCCCGATCAGAATCGCAGCTCTTATTGCTCCTTCGCTTGCCGCCCTCGGTTTGTTCATCCTGGCTTCCACCCGGCAAGCGGAAGCCGACCGGCTCGCCGCCGCGGGAACTGCTGGAGATGGCATTTGGGAGACGATCGATAATAGTGCGACGGCTGCCGCAGGCTCGCAGGTGCCCGCGGGAGATTCTTATCACGCCCTGCGCCTGAACAAGTTTGCGCTCGCGCAACTCCTGTTCCGCGCCCCGATGGAGCGCACCGCAGACCTTCGTCATAGCCCGGCGGTTCTGTCGCTCCCGATGCCTGACGGTTCATTCCAACGCTTCCATATTGAAGAGTCGCCGGTGGTGGATGCCGCATTGACGGCTCAATACCCAGAGATCAAGAGCTATCGCGGCCAGGGGATTGATGACGCCACGGCCACGGTGCGCTTTGACTCGACGCCGCTCGGCTTTCACGCGCTCGTTCTATCGGCTGGTCGTCCCGCAGTGAATATTCAGCCGTCGGGCGGCAATGATTTAACAGCTTACGCCAGCTATTACGACGAGCGCGTTGCCTTCAAGTGCTGGGTGGACGAGAGCCACCAAGCTCCCCTCGCGGCTGCCGGGCCGGCGGGTCCGAATGCTTCAGTCGGCTCAACCTTGCGGACGGAACGCATCGCCATCGCCGCAACCTGGGAGTTCTGCAATCAGGTCGGCGGGAATACTCTCGCCGGTACGATCGCCGCGATTAACTCCTATCTCAATGCTACGAATGCTATCTTCGAGCGCGAATTGTCGGTGCACCTGAACCTGGTGAACGCGCCGAACATCATCTACGCCTCGAACAATTCCGTCTGCGGCGGTGCGCCCTGTAACTCCGGAAACGATCCTTACACCAATAGCCACCCACCGACGATGCTGGACGAGGTGCAGACCGACCTCGACGCCAAGGTCGGGCCGGGTTTCTACGACGTGGGGCACGTTCTGGCCACGGGCCTCGGCGGCGTCGCCACCACTGGCGTCGTGTGCGGCCCTTTCAAAGGTCGCGGGGCGTCGGCCGTTTTTCCGCCTGCGGGAATCTCGGGAGCGATCGGTCTTTTCGCTCACGAGCTTGGGCACCAGTTTGGGGCCAGGCACAGTTTCAATGGAACAACCAGTAACTGCGACGGGAACCGCAACAACCAGACCTCCTGGGAACCCGGCAGCGGCACAACCCTGATGTCCTACGCGGGTCTCTGCGGCAGCGACAATGTCGCTAGTTTAGTTGAGTTGCGCTTCCACAATGGCAGCTTCAACCAGATCATTGCCTATCTTGCTTCGGTCGGCTCCTGCGGGACTCCCTCGAATACGGGCAATAATATTCCGACCGTGGATGCGGGACCGGCCAGGACCATCCCGAAGCTGACTCCGTTCACCCTGACGGCCACCGGCACGGACGCGGACGCGGCTGATGTGCCCAACCTCACGTTCGTTTGGGAACAAATCGATGCCGGGGAGTTCTTCTATTTCAACCCGCCTTACGGCGATCAGCCCGGCGATCCCTCGACCACCACCCGGCCACTCTTCCGCGCCTTTTCACCTACGACAGACCGGTCGCGGATTTTTCCCAGCCTGAGCTACATTCTGAACAATGCGAACGTTCCACCCGCTACGGTAAACGGATTCCAAACCGCGGAGAGCCTTCCCGCGGTTTCGCGCACCATGAATTTTCGCGCGACCGTCCGCGATAATCGAAGTGGCTTCGGCGGCGTCAACGACAGCTCGGTCGCGATCACGGTGGATGGGAATTCCGGGCCATTCGCGATCACCGCGCCCAATGGAGGGGGAACCTTGAGCGGTGCCCAAACGGTAACCTGGAATGTGAACGGCACCAACCTGGCTCCGGTCAATTGCGCGAACGTCACGATCACTCTTTCGACCGACGGAGGATTGAGCTTCCCAATCACCCTGGCGGCCAGCACTCCCAATGACGGATCGCAGACTGTGACGCTTCCCAATGGGATTCTCAGTTCAACCGCACGCATCAAGGTTGAAGCGGCCGGGAACATCTTCTTCGATATTTCCGACGCTAATTTCGGCATCATCCCGGGCGATAGTTGCCCGGCGATCAGCGGCTTTAGCCCAGGAGCTGGCACTACCGGAGACACCGTGACGATTACGGGCATCAATTTCACAGGTGCCACCGGGGTCCGATTCGCCAATAACGTCGCAGCCTCTTTCAGTGTCGTTAACGACACCACCATCACGGCCACAGTTCCGGCCGGAGCCGTGGGCGGAGACATAACGGTCAGCAAAGCGGGGTGCCCGGACGTGCAGACCGGCGGCTTTACCGTTTGTCCGAGCGCGGCCGCCGCCCTTGCTATCGATGATGGAAGTTGGGATGGAAGCTCGGTTAGCAGTGGACCTGGCGCTTATTACCTCAATCGCCTGACCCCAGCCAGTTACCCGGCCACGCTCAATCAAATCTCGATCTTTTGGGACACAGCCTTTATTTCGGCGGGAACTCCCATCAGCGTGGTCTTTGCAGCCAATCCGAGCGGCGGCACGAACATTGACGGCCTTACCTTTCAGAGCTTCCCGGGGACAACTGGCGGCGGGCCCCCCACCGGCGCGGGCTTTCGGAATTACACATTACCCAGCCCGCTTACGATCACCTCTGGAGATTTCATCGTAGGGTTCCAGGTCCCGAACCCGCCGGGCGGTTCTTTCCCGGGTGCAATCGATAGCAGTAGCGCGGCGAATCGTTCCTACCGGGGTGGCGGACCGCCCTTTTCCATGCTGGCTGGGGGCAATTTCATGATCCGCGCGTCCCAGGTCTTTGCGAGTTGCAACCTCGCGCCGCCATCGCCGACCCCAACGCCAACGGCTACACCTACCGCTACGGCGACTCCCACAGCTACGCCAACGGCTACACCTGGGTCCACGCCCGGTCTGGTCGGCAACGTCTCTACCCGCCTGCCGGTCGGCACGGGCGACAATGTGCTGATCGAAGGCTTTATCGTGCAAGGCCCAGTCGGGTCGACCAAGAAAATCATGGTGCGCGCAATTGGGCCAGCGCTCGTTCCTTTCGGAATACCGGATGCCGTGCAGAATCCGACCTTGGAAATCCGTGACTCGGGCGGGGCGGTGCTCGCGATGAATAACGATTGGAAAACCACCCAGGTGGGAGGAATCATCGCCGGCGACCAATTCCCGGAAATCTCTGCGAGCGGGCTCGCGCCCAGCAACGACTTGGAATCTGCCATTATCGCAGACCTGCCTCCTGGCAGTTACACCGCGATCATGCGTGGCTTGAATGACACCGTCGGCACCGGTCTGCTCGATGCCTATGATATCAGCCCGGCATCTCCCGCGAAACTGGTCAACATCGCCACGCGAGGGTTAATCCAGCCCGGCGATAAGCTTATGATCGCCGGCTTCATCATTCAGAATGCGCCGGTGCGAGCTGTGGTGCGGGCGATTGGCCCCTCGCTGGTCGCGTTCGGCATCACCAACGCCTTGGCCGACACGACGCTCGAGCTTCGTGACGTAAATGGCGCCCTCGTGCGAGGAAATGATGATTGGAGGACGACGCAGCAAGCGGAGCTCCAGGCCACTGGTTTGCAACCGGGCAATGATTTGGAAGCCGCCCTGCTTGAAACCTTACCGCCCGGGCAATACACCGCGCAGGTTCGGGGAAAACCCGAGACCACCGGGATCGGCGTCGTCGAAGTCTACTTCCTTCCGTAACAAACCCCGCGCCTTAAGCTCCGAGCGGTAGCCGTCATTTCCCGAATTTTTCCCAGAAGCGTTTCTCGCTCGCCTGTTGCTTGCCCTTGGCCTCGCGGAGGAAGGGAGCGAGCACGGCCAGGTTCATGATCCATTTGTTCAGGACACTGAGCGGCCAGCGCAAGGGGCGCATGAAATCGACGAAGAGGACGACGCGGTAGCCCTCGGTGTCGTTCCAGACTTCGTGATTGTAGGTGTCGTCGAAGACGATCGCCTTGCCCTCTTCCCAGGCGTGGACCTCATCGGCGATGCGGATGCGGCATTGATGGCGCGGCTCGGGAACGAGGAGGCCAAGATGCAAACGCAACACGCCGGCCCACGGACCCCGGTGGGCGGGAATATGTTTATGCGGTGAGAGAATGGAGAAGAAGCCGGTCGTGCAGCCAGGAATTTTATCGAGAAGCTTCATCGTTTCCGGGCAGCGGCGCGCGTTCTCGGCGCAATCCATCCCCACACCCCGTAGAAAAAAGCTTTTCCACTGGTCGTCCTGCTGAATGGTGCCGACCTCTTTGATGATCTCCTGGAAGCTCGGCATCGCATCGCGGTGCGTCATCACGTTGTCGAGCTCGGCGCGCACCTTGGCCCAGTCGGCTTCGATCCTGGTGACCCAGGGGAATTGGTCGCGATCGTAAACCGGCCGGTCGCCATGGATGGAAAAGGCGGCGATGGCTGACTCGACGAAATCCCAGAGAACGAGACGCAGCTTCGCGCCGAGATGGGTTGGCGGAAAACTTCGATTCCGCCGCGTGTATTCCTGCCGGGGCTTCAGGGCATAGCCGGAGGGTACGGTCGCAGTTGGAGCATGGCTAACGGCTTCCATCGTTCGATTAACCGCCCTTGCCCGGCGCGGATGTGACGGTTTGAAGTGCCGCGTCAGAGAAATCGGCGTCGGTATAGGTGACGTCTGAATCGGAACGCACGCCTTCGACTTTCGTGCTGGAGCCGGTGGTGTGATCGGTCACGGTGAAGTTTACCGGTGAATAAAATCCACTGCTGCCACGCATCACTTTGTGAGTGATTACGGTCTTGAGCGGTTTGTCTCCGGATGCGTAGAACTCGACGCGCATGGTGGCGTAACGCTTTTCATCAATCCAGCATCGGGCACGCGAGAAGGTCGATGCGCTACCCTTGGGCGCCCGTAATTCCACGATGGTGCAAGGGATGTTGCCCTCCTTCTCCTGGCCGGTGATTTCCGGGTTGGGCCAATCGAGAAAGCTGGCCAGCAAGTCCTCGATCTCGACTGCCGTTCCGAAAATTGCCGTATCGCGATCGCCTGATTTCAGGGGCCGCACGCCTTTCCCGGGAACGAAGGTCGCGCCGGTAAAGGCGTTCCTTCGGGCTCTTAAAAGCAGGCCTTCGCCTTTTCGCTCCGCCGGAAAAAGAAGTTGATACAAGCTTTCCGATCCACCTTCCGGCATCGCGCGCCGCTTCACCTGGACTTGAAGCACCGTCTCGCCCTGAGGCCCGCGGTGCTCCATCCGCAGCCGCGCGTAGAGGGATCCGGAAGGCCGGGCCCCTTTTACACCGGCGATGAGCTCGCGCGCCGTAAACGTTTTAGTCTGAGCGAACCCGAGGGCCGGCATCAGGACGGCAAGGAAAATGGCGAGGCGCATGATCATACCAGTAATGTACTGCTAACTCTCGCGGATCGCGAGGCTCGGATTGATTTTCGTGCAACGCAGCGCGGGGTAAAGCCCGCTCGCCAGTCCCACCAGCACCGCCATGGCAAACGCATATCCGGAAAGGTCCCAGCCGACATAGGGCTCGAGCCGCCCGTGAATCCACGGCGTCATGCTCAGCACTTTGAGCATGCCGATCCCGAACACGATGCCCAACACTCCGGCGACGGCGCAAAGCGCGATCGATTCCCAAAGCACCATCCGCAAAATGCGCGACCGCCTCCAACCGACCGCGAGCAGAATGCCGATCTCGCGGGTGCGCTCGAAGACGCTCATGAGCATGGTGTTCATGACGCCGAACGTGCCCACGAGCAGCGCGACCGCGGACGTGCCCCAGTTCATGGCCTGGAATGTTTTCACGGAATCGCTGTTCGCAAAAACGTCTTCCGCGATCTCCACTTTCAGCCCGGGCAATTCCTGTTCGATCTTGTTGGCCACGGCCTTGGGATCGCTTACGTCGGGTTGGAGGCGAATGTTGATGAAGGTAACCAGTCCCGGCTTCTGCATCAGATTTTGGAGAAGTGGCAGCGCCATGACGATGCCGCCGTTTTCGACTACGGCCTTCCCATCCACGATCCCGACCACCTCGAACTCCTCGACTTCGATGGTCACCTTGTCCCCCGGCTTCTTGCCGAGCGTCTCGGCGGCGATGATGCCGAGGACCACCGCCTTCTCATCAGGACCCGCGGGCAGACGGCCTGCCTTCACTTCGAGCGAATCCCAGATGAAGGTCCCCCATTCCCGTCCCGTGATCACCATGAGCGGAACTTGTTCGACGCTCAAAACTTCGCCCATCAAACCTGCCGCCGCAGCTACTCCCGGGACGCCGCGAACCTTCCCGGCCGCGCTTTCGTCGAACGGCTGGGCCACGAGACCGCCGCCCGACTTGCGCACGACGAGATCGGTTTTGCGCGCGCGCAATCCTTCCGCCCAGCTTTGTTCGAGGCCCCATGCGAGCCCGAGCAACGCCACCACCGCTCCGATGCCGAGGCCGATGCCCATGACCGTCAACAGCGTCCGCACGGGACGGCGCAGTAGATTTTTGAGAGTGAATTGGGTGAAGCTCATGAGCGGGTTCTGGGGAGCGCACGCGCCCTCGCGTGCTGGTTTCGGCGCCCTCGCCGAAACAATCTTTCATCTCCCCCGAAAAAGTTCGCGATGACGAGGGCGTCATCGCCAGCACGCGAGGGCGCGTGCGCTCCCCAGATCGCCAGCATTCCTCGTCGCTGCGCAAAATTCATATGCTACGCCGCATTTGGTGACGGTCCATCGACGCGCTCGTCGGAAACGATTTGACCGTCTCGCAAGGTGACAATCCGATCGGCGTTGCGCGCGACTGCCAGGTCGTGGGTGACGAGGATCATCGTGTGTCCTTTTTCCGCATGCACTTGTTTGAGCAATTGCATGATCTGGCCGGCGCTGACGCTATCGAGGTTGCCGGTCGGCTCGTCGGCAAGAAGGATGCCCGGCTCGTTCGCCAGGCTGCGGGCGATGGCAACGCGCTGGCGCTCGCCGCCGGAAAGTTTCTTGGGCAAATGATCTAGGCGATGCGACATGCCGACCGCGGCCAGGAGATCGCGCGCCCGATTCTGTCGCTCCCGCAGCGGCCAGGTCATTTCAAACATCGGCACCTGGACATTTTCCACCGCCGTCAGGGTCGGCAGGAGATGAAACGACTGGAACACGAAACCGATATGCCGGGCCCGGAAGCGCGCCGGATTAGCCAGCCGGCCTAACGACTCACCCCGAAACCGGATCTCGCCCGCATCCGGCGTGTCGAGCGCGCCGAGCAAGTGGAGCAACGTCGATTTCCCGCTGCCGCTCGCGCCCATCAGAGCGACAAATTCTCCCTCGTGGATTTGGAGTGAGACGCCGCGCAGCGCCTGGACTTGCCGGTCGTCATAATCGCGGTGGACGCCATCCACCTCGAGCAAAACGGGCTGGGCACTCGCAACTGGAGATGGGCTGGACATGTTCGGAACGCGCGAGTTTTCCTTAAGCGGGCAGGGGTGGAGGCGCAAGCGTTCGATCAGCGCGCATTTCCGCGGGCCGGATTTTCTCTTGAGATCGCGCGCTGGTTAACGAGCTTGTCTTGAGGTCAAAATATCGTCATAGAGAGAAAAGTCTCTCTGACGGGAAGGGAGGCCCGATGCTCTCACAAAATCCAGTTCCAGTGAGCACTAAACGGCTCATCGATCTGACGCGGGTGCGCCACCCGATCCTGCGTTTTCTCATGCCGGTTTTGGGCCCCGTCATCAATCGCTTCCTCGCCATCAAGGAAGCCAATGACGTCCACGACGAAGTCGCCCGGACCGCGACCGGCGACACCTTTTTTTCCCGGACGCTTGAAGTACTGGGCTGCAAATACGAGGTGTCGGATTCCGATCTGGCCCGCATCCCGGTAATTGGCCCGGTGGTGGTGGTCTCGAATCATCCGTTCGGCGGACTCGACGGAGTGATTCTCGGCGACCTGCTGCGGAAGCGGCGCAGCGACGTGAAGGTGATGGCGAATTTTGTCCTGCGCGAAGTGACGCACGCGGATGCGCACATGATTTTTGTGGACGGCTTCACCCGGGGCCGGCCGGCCAGCCGCAACATTGCGCCGTTGCGGGAAGCCATCCGGCATCTCAAGGCGGGAGGAGTGCTGGCGGCATTTCCGGGCAACAAAGTTTCGCATTACCAGCGGGAACGCGGGGAGATCACCGACCCGGAATGGGTGCCGCATATTGCCGGACTGATCCGGCGGGCGGGGGCGAGCGTCGTGCCGGTTTTCATTGAAGGACGCAACAGCCGGTTATTTCAAATCGCGGGGAGGATCCACCCGATTCTCCGGACCGTCCTCCTGCCGCGGGAATTCGTCCAGCGAGGGCGCACCGGTGATCCCATCCGGGTGCACGTCGGCGCTACGATTCCTTCCACGCGGCTAAAGCGATTCGAGACTGATGAAGAGATGATCCGGTTCCTGCGGCTCCATACTTACTTTCTGGGCAACCGTCCAAAAGAGGATTCGGCCCCGCCCCCCGACGACTTTATTGCGAGGCAAAAGAGCGCCGAACCTGTCGCTGCGCCGCTGCCCGCGGGAGAGCTAGCGGCTGACGTCGCGGCGCTCCC
>DASQLH010000322.1:0-7376 GCA_035630155.1 Chthoniobacterales bacterium | reverse complement strand
GATCGTCCTGATCTGCCCCGCGCTCGCGCCGATGGCGCGCAAGATCGCCAGCTCGCGCTGACGTTCGGTTATCAAGATGGTGAGCGACAGAAAGATGCCGGTGATGGCGACGAAGATCGCAATGGCCAGGAGGACGTAGGTGACCGCGAAAGTCTGATCGAATATTTCGAAGATGCGCCGGCGGAGCGACTGGTTCGAGTAGATCATAAACTGACCGTCGCGGCTGAACTCGGAGCGAAACGCCTTGCTCACCTCATCAGCGGCGCGATTTTCCTTGAGGTAAACAGCGACGCTGTGGACCCGATCGTCGCGCCAGAGGCTGACGAAAGTCCTGGCGCTCATGTAAACGATTCCCTGGTCCCGCGTGTAGTCGTAGAAAACTCCGGCGATCGAAAACGGGTGCGGGCCGTCCGGCGTGGTGAGCTCCATGACATCGCCTTCGCGAAGCTGATTGCGCCGGGCGAAGCTTTCCGAAATCAACACGCACGGTTCGTTCTGAAATCTGCGCAGGCGGACGCTGTCATCGCCGGCGTTCAAGAATTGGAAATGCCGCCTCTCGCCGCGGATGACAGCGACCACGACATTTTTGTTCCCCATGGGCAAATGGGCTTCCCGGAATGTATCGGCAGTCGCGACGGCGGGATGATTAGAGAGAAATGCCAACGCGGCGGGCGGAACAAACGAACCAGCGCCGACCTCATTTGACGCGGGCGCGATGAAGAGATCGGCGATTAGCGTGTCGTTGATCCAACGTTCGACTGTCTGGCGAAACGAAAAGACCATGACGCTGACGCCGATGGTCATGGCGATGGCCACGCCGAGAGAGGCGATCGTGACGGAGTTTCGCGGCAGGGCACGCGAGAGGTTCGCCGCCGCCAGTTCCATCTCGATCCGCGCTTTTCTCCGATGGGGACGAAGCCTTCGCAGCAACCTTCCAACGCCCTTGCTGAAATGAAAGGTGAGGCGCGGAACCAGGAAAGAGAACCCCGTCAAAACCAGAAAAGCGCCGCCGAAAGCCAGCCAGCGCGGACCGGTGGAAAGCGCGAGAAAGCAGAACGTGGCGGCGAGGACGAGGCAAGACAATCCATTCCACAACCAGGCTGATGACGGAACGACGCCATGCTTCCAAGGAGGGGCGCTTTCCAAACCGCCCTTCCCAACCAGTCGCTGCGCAGCCGCCACTTTGATGCGCGGGCGCAGCGCCCGTTTATTCTTAGGGGGCGGTTTGGAAAGCGCCCCTCCTTGGAAACCATGCAATGCCTCGACCGGATCTTCTTTCGAGGCCGCATGCGCCGGAAACCAGGCGGACGCTACGACTGACCCCAAGCCGATGATCCAGGCGATGGCGAACGTTGACGGCCGCAGCGTGACGTCCTGCACATTCACGAGGACATAAAGCGACGAGATCGTCTGCGCTACCGTATCCACCAGAGTCCGCGCCAAAAGCAGTCCTCCGATCAAGCCAAGCGCGGAGCCGAACGTGCCGAGCACAACTGCTTCGCCCAGGAAAAGTGCCCGGACTTCATTTCGAGTCACGCCCAGGGAACGCAGGATCCCGATCTCGTGGTGGCGCCGAGCCACCGAAGCGGAGACGGTATTATATATGAGGAACATTCCGACCAGAAGAGAGACGAGGCTCATGGCGGTCATGTTTAGCTCGAAGCCGCCGAGCATCTTTTCCACTTCCTCGGTCCGTTGCGCCGGTGAGGCCACGCGTGCGTCAGGCGGCAAAACCTGGCGGAGCGCGGCGATGGTCGCTTCCCGGTCGTGCGGCTTTGTGAGCCTTAACTGAATCGCACTAAGCTCGCCGCGGCGGCCGAACAATTCCTGGGCCCAGCCGATGTCCATGGCCGCGAAGCGCGAATCAAAGGCTTCGTCGCGCCGCAGAAGGAAGCCGATCTCCAGCTCATGATCGGTCACTCCCACCCGCGCCCGCACCTTATCCCCTGATTTCAGGTTGTGCCGCCTAACGAATTCTTCGGAGACCGCGACAGAACCGAGCGGGCCAAGCCAGCGCTGAATATCAAACTCGCTGCTGTTGAAATTCGTCGGATCAAACGTGCGGAAGGGGGCGTTCGTAAAAACGTCGATCCCGAGGATCTCCAGATATTCGCCGGGAAAATCGGGCAGCGTAACGAGGCCGCGCACAATGGGCGTCGCCGCGGCAACACCCGTCACTTTGGCGACCTGCGGCAAGACGATCTCGGCGAGATGGCCACCCGGCGCGGTGATTTGCAGCTCGGCCTTGCCGGCAACCAAATCCACGGTGGCGGCGAAAGCGCGATTCGCGCTTTGGTTGGCAATCTGCGTCGCCAGATAAACCGCCACCCCCAGTGCCACGCTCAAAATATTCAAGAGCCCGAGGAGCGGGTGCCGCCGCAAATAGCGGAGGACGTGCCAGCGGAAGATGCGAAAATATTGCGCTTTCACGACGACGACTCGGTGCACTGAGTCGCCGCTATCCGGGCTGAGTCAATCCTCCAAAGATCGGCGAACGCGCGCGCGGCTCGTTGCTCCTCGGTCCAGCAAGCAAGAGGATCGCCGGCGAGCGTCGCAGCGTAGGACCGAAGGGTGGGCTTGCCGGGAGGAGCAGCGTTTGGTAGGGAGGGGACAATGTTCCGAAGGAGCAGCGAACCATCAGCCGCTTGGCGGCAGGGATGAGGGATGTCTGAAGAATCGATCCGGTCGTCGTTCCCTCGCCACTGGCGCTGGCTCTCAATGTGGAAAGTCCTGCATTGGATCGGATTCGGAGCGATCTGGTGTTTCCTGCTGGTCTGCGTCTCTCTGGGCGTGGTCGTGCTGTCATCGGTATTTCTCGTTGGAATGTTCCTCACTCTTACCGCCTGGGCTGTTCCACTGAGCCAGTTAGCCGCGTTTCAATGTCCCCGCTGTGGACGGCGTTTCTTTCGCTGGGGCGTGTTCTTCCAGCCGCGCTGCCTTCATTGTGAGCTGCCACAGCAGCAGCAGTGACACGCATTTGTGGAGGGACCTAACCAGGCGATGGTGTTCCTCTACAGTTTGGCGGATTATGCGAAGCACCGCGAAACTGGAGCGCAATCATCCAGCCAATCGTCACTCACCAGCATCCGTCTTGGAACTAGCGACTATCTTCGATAAGCGGATGCGTTTTTAACGGGATTATACGGCACCGGGCCATTTCCTGCGGGCGCATAAACAAACCCGTAGCGGTCGTCTTTTACATCCACCGGTTCGAGAAGCAGGCCTTTATAGCGCGCCTTCTTAGTGTATTCGATCAGCACGCGCGCCGTTCCATTGAACCCCCACATCTTAAGTCCCGTCCCGAGAAATCCGCCCGCAGGGAAAAGCTCGTCCAAGCCGGACATGGCGTGAAAGCAACTGATGGCGATTTTGTCTTTCCGATAAAGACGGTCGTCGGCGCGATATTTAATGGTTCCCCCGTCGAGCAGGTTTTTGCGTTTCACCGCAAGGTCAAACCCTCCCTGTCTGATCTCATAAGGTCCCCACATGGCCACCGCATTCTTTTGATCCACGGCGAGCTTGATCGTTTCTGCGAGAGTAAAATTTCGGCCGGGCGATACAGGACATTTGTTATTCTTTGCGATGGTGCGGCTCAAGGGGCCGTCAAAGACGCACAAATTGGGATTGGTCATGAAATCGTGAGGCAGCCAGCTGATGGTGAATGCTTCAAATTCCCGGTTCGCGTACTTTCGTGTCTCGAGGCCAGGCGTCAGTTTGGGTTCCTTAGTATCCGCGAGCACTCGGATGACTGAGATGAACGAGTGCGAATGTTCCGGGTGGTTCCCGCGGTCTTCGTAAGCAAAAGGAATGATGAAATAGCGATCGCGCGTGCTCCTGGTTTCGCCCAGGCGAGCCAAGACTTTGGCTTTAATGCGATTTACGACCTGATCGTAGAGCGGCAAGTCATAGCTGGAAAAATCGACATTCCCCGGGGCTGCCTGCGCGATAGGCGCAGCAAGGAGAAACGCGAGCAAAGCGAAGAGCCTGCTTAACGGGGTTTTCATCGCGAGATTCCAGCGAAAAAGCAGAAGCTGCGCAAGAAGAAAGAAAAGGAATCAAGTTAAACTCACTATCGCACAATGAGCGCTTTTTGGCGGAGTAGATGCGGCCAATTCCTCTCTTGCGCGCGAACAATTTAAAAGGGAAAGACACCGCACCCCGTTCGGGTGAGCTGGGAGGGCAGAGGTGTCTGGGCCCAAAAATGCAACACGGGAGGGAAGAAGTGAAAAAGACAATACTCAGCATAGCGCTGGCGTTGGTCGCTCCGTTCGCTTGGGGACAAACTTCGAGCACGACGACCACAACCACCACGACCACAGGCAGCGGCACCATCACGGAATACACGCCTGGGAGCGTGATCGCGCTTAAAGAAACGGCCGGCCCCCGCCGTTATCGGTTCGGAAAAACGGTCACGTATGTGACCAAAAGCGGTAAGACTCTTGATGAAGCGGCAGTGAAGGCGCGGATCAAGCTCGGCATACCCGTGAGCGTCCACTACACGGGCGAAGGCGAGAACATGCTCGTCAATCGTGTGGTTGTCGACGACGACGACGAGGATTGATAGACTGTTCGTTATTCTCTTGCTTAGCACAACGCCGGCGTTCGGTTAAGCTTGTCTACCGAACGACGGCGTAACTTTTTCTACGGACAACGAGGCGAGTCGGGTTGTAACGGCCATTCTTCAGCGTGCGGGCCTTTGGGTCAGCCGACGCCGCGATCACAGCGGCGAACAATGCGGCACCCCTCCCCGGAAAAGGCGCCAACACAAACATAGAATTACGGCGAAGGAGCAAGAGGCCGCTCCGGGATTGTTTCCCCTTTTGTACCTAACCGCTCCCATGCGCTCCTCTTGCTCAAAGTAGAATCGTATCGACGATCGAACGCGGCTTCCCTCAATTCACCGAAGAGCGCGATAAGGGGCTACAAGTCTTACGGGATTCGGTACGTTTCCACCAAGGCCACCCCGGTTGTATCGGCTTTGCCGCGGACCACGGCGGTGTAATTCCCGGGCGGAAGAAACGCCACGATCACAGATTCACGGTTGTCTGCCGGCGCGAGTTCTGTGGAACTCACGGCCTGGGGCTGGCCGGCGTTCCAGTTGTCGTTAAACGCGAGCGACGCGCCGTTGACATCGAAGAGCTCGAGCGTGGGATCGAGAAGAGGATCGGCAATATTCAAGCTGGACAGAGTCGGCCCGATGGCGCGGACAACCACGATAGCGCTTTCGCCATCCTTCATGATGAGCCCGCCGATCATGACATTATCCCCGGTTCCGACAAAGCCACGCGTGCTCAGGTTCCCCAAGGTCGAGGTGGTGCCGGATTCAAGATCATAAACTTCGATAAGACCGTTGCCGGTCGTATCGTTATTGCCGGCCAGGACCGCGGTGTATTGGCCGGGCGCGACGGTGGCAATAATGGCGGATTCGAGATCGTGCTGCGGAGGAATCCCGGTATTCATTATCTCGGCGGCCTGAGGCGACTGCTTCCAGTCGTCATTCGCCCCCAGGACATTTCCCGCTTCGTCGAACAACGTGACGGTCGGATTCGCGAGCACACTCGGCACGTTGTTCGCGGTGAGCGATGGGCCAAGTCCGCGAACCAGAACCTTTTTTGTGACATCTCCGGTAACAATGAAACCCACGATGCTAACGCGTTCGCCGGTGTCGACAAAAAGACGGGTCGCGAGGTTATGCGCCTCGGCCGGCGGCACGAATGGGATTGTCATCGCGTCATAGGCGCTTTGGGCGATCTGAAAGTGGCCCGCGGTGGTGGGATGTTTGTCGTCCCAGAACACAAATTGGTCGGGGTTCACGTCGGATCTATCCTGGGATGGATTCGTGACATTGATGAACCCGAACGTGTCGGGGTCGGTGTAAATGCGGATGTTGTGGGTCCAAACATCGACCCGATAAATCGTAGGGGTGATGCCCTGTGAGGCGAGCGCGGTTTGCATCGCGTCGAGATCGGCATTGAGCTCGGCCCGGTAATCTGCGGAGGCAGCGTTGAGCGTTATGATGCGCGCCGGTTCGTTTGCATATCTTGGAATCGTGCCGAGCGGCGGCAAATTGGGCACCATGATGTATTGAGCGCCGGCTTGCGCGAGGCGGCTAACCAAGGCGGTGGCGCGTGCCGCCGTCGCGGTCACGTTCGCCGGGCTCTCGTCATTGCGAAGATCGTTCGCGCCGCCCCAGACGATGTAGAGAGCCGCGGGGTCAATCATATGAGCGGCCAGATAATCGTCCATCTGCTTCCCCATGTCGTCGATCGTAATAGTGACATCGCCAAAAATGTCGGTCGAGACAGCGACCTCTTCATGGGTGCCGTCCTCCGTGGTCGCGCCGCCGAAGGCGTAGTTGAATCCGCCGCCGAGGCTGTGAGTGGCAGCGGAAAGACTAAGAAAAGTTCGGGCGAGTTGTTCGTGCCACACGCCGACGTAGGTCGCGGAAGCGGGATCGGTGTCGCTGCTGTTAGTGAATCGTCCGTCGCTATAATTAAAGGTGCCGCTCGGATAATCGATAAGGCCGCCGCTCTTGCCGTCAACGCGGTCGCGAACGTTACCGGTATCGGAAAGGCTATCGCCAAAGACAATGATACGGCTAAACGCGGGCAGGGTCTGAGCGTAAGCCGTCAAACCGCTCGTCCAGAGAACGACGAGAGACAGAAGCAAACGACGCGTAAGACGAAAGCGATCGCGTGAACGAAAATGGCGCCGTGACTTCATGTTCCCTGCCTTGTCGTTGCTACAATGTATTCGGTTTATGTCAGTCGAATGCGTGTCCCGAAAATGAAGAGTATCCGCCACGATTATTCCGTGCGCGGTCGTGGACAAAGAGATGTCCGAACTTGGATTCCTTGCGTGGGTGCGATTCTGGCGCAGAGTCCGACGCAGATGGAAACAATCAGTGCTGTGTTAAAGGCGGTGCGGGCGTGCGGGATGACGACCGGGCAAATGGGTTGCGCCCGCGTAAGAGAGGATCGCCGCCTTGTTCTGGTCCGCGTCTTTCTTTTGGGACTGCTCCTGCCGATTTGTTTCCAAGGCTGCGCGGTGCCGCGGCTTGGACCCAGGCCGAGCGCCACTCGCGATCACGCTTTCATCAAATATTGGCCAGCTGACGGCGAGACGGGGAAACTTCGCCTCGCGGTTAAGGACAACATCGACATGAAGGGAGAAGTGACGACCGCCGGATCGCAGTATGTGGCCGGGAGAAATCGGCCCGCGGTCCGCGACGCCAGCTGCCTGGGGCCTGCCCGGCGAGGCAACGTGCACATCGTCGGCAAAACCAATCTCACCGAGTTCGCCCTGGGAACTTCCGGCATGAACGAATACTACGGCACGCCGGTTAACCCGCTCGCTCACCATCGCATTCCCGGCGG
>DASQLH010000321.1:0-31792 GCA_035630155.1 Chthoniobacterales bacterium | reverse complement strand
GTCCACGTGTTTCGGGGCCTCCGCGGCGTGGGCACAGAGCGAGAGCGCGGCCAGGATGCCGCCAGTGAGTTTGGAAATTTTAGCGAATGGGATCATCGGGACTGTTCGACTGTTGATTTCGCCTTCGTATTCAGGATTAATGGCTAACACTAGGCAGAAGTCTGTGCCCGCACAAATTTACCCGCTGAAGATTTTGATTCTGAATCGCAACAACGCCGCTGGCTGGCGGCATTCGCCTGCATTTCTTTTCGGCCGGCTCATCTGACCGCATGAACGCGCGACGGCTCAATGAAATCCTGGCCCGGGCCAAAACGAAGCGGATCCTCGTTATCGGGGATCTGATGCTGGATGAATTCGTCTGGGGCAAGGTGGGCCGCATTTCGCCGGAAGCGCCGGTGCCGGTGGTTGAAGTCACTGGGGAAAGTTTCTATCCGGGTGGGGCCGCCAATGTCGCGCGCAATCTTCGGGAATTCATCAGCGGCGTTGCCGTCATCGGCATGATCGGCGCCGATCGCGGCGGCCGACAGCTACGCGAGCTCCTGGCCGAGCAGAAGATCGATATGGCGGACGCGGTGGAGGACGCGAGCTTTCCGACCATTGTGAAAACGCGGATCATCGCGCGCAACCAGCAGATCGTGCGCGTGGACCGGGAACAGCTTCGATCCCCCACCCCCGCGCATGTTTCGATCATCGTCCGAAATGTCCGGCGGCGCCTGGCGAAAACGGACGCGATTATCTTCGAGGATTACGGCAAGGGTTTCCTGGGCGCCGAGCTGGTCCGCCAGATTTGCGTCGAAGCGCTCACCGAAGGCAAGGTGGTGACTGGAGACCCCAACCCGCATCATCCGATCGATTGGAACAACGTCACGGCGGTGAAGCCGAACCGGAACGAAGCGTTTCTCGCGGCGGGTTTGCCGTGGAGCGACCCTGTCGATCCGCCGGGAAAAGACACGCCGCTGCTGAAAGCCGGCGAGACTCTGCTCGCGAAATGGCAGACGAAGCTGCTGCTCATTACTCTCGGCGAACAGGGCATGATGCTTTTCGAAAGGGGCAAGAAGCCGCATCACATTCCGACCAAGGCGCGCCAGGTCTTCGACGTTTCGGGCGCGGGCGATACCGCCATTGCCCTCTTTACTCTCGCGCTCTGCTGCGACGCGACTCCCGCCGAGGCGGCCGACATCGCGAACCACGCCAGCGCCGTCGTGGTTGGCAAGCTCGGGACGGCGACGGTCACGCCGGCAGAACTCAGCGCCAGTTTTCAAGATGACCGGCTCGGCTAACGAGACCTGGCCCGCTGTTTTTCTCGACCGTGACGGGACGCTGATGCGGGATGTCGATTATTGTGGCGATCCCCGGGAGGTCGAAGTGTTTCCGCAGGCGGCGGAAGCGTTGCGACGCCTAAAAGAAAAAGGATACAAATTGATTGTGGTCACCAACCAAAGCGGAATAGGCCGCGGTTATTTCACGGAAGCGGAGTACCGCGCGGTCGAGTCGGAGTTCGCCCGCCAGCTCGGCGATGGATTGATCGACGCCAGTTATCATTCGCCCGATCTGCCCATATCGACCTCGGTCCGGCGAAAGCCAGGCCCCGGCATGATCTTCGAAGCCCAACGCGATCACCGGCTCGACCTGCGGCGCTCAATCCTAATCGGCGACAAGGCCAGCGACATCGGATGCGGGCGAAACGCCGGCGTGCGCACCATTCTTGTCCAAACCGGATACGGCGCCGGCGAAGCGAACTCCGGCGCTGATTGGATTGCGCGCGACATCGCGCATGCCGCTGAGATTATTCTCACCGAAAATGAGTAAGGCTGTCGGCATCATTCCGGCGCGCTGGGGTTCGACGCGGTTCCCAGGCAAGGCGCTCCATGTGATTGCCGGCAAGCCTTTGCTCCAACACGTCTGGGAGCGTTGCCGCCGGGCGCGAAAATTGGACCAGCTTATTATCGCCACGGATGATTTTCGGATCGCCGAGGCAGCCTTCGATTGGGGCGCGGAGGTGGCCATGACTTCGGCCAATCATGCGAGCGGAACCGACCGGATCGCGGAGGTCGCTGCGAAGCTGAAACAGTTCGCCCACGTCATTAATATTCAGGGGGACGAGCCGCTCATCGACCCGAAGCTGATCGATCGCCTCGTGCGCACGTTGCAGCGGGACCGGAAATTGGAAATGATCACCGCCGCCCATCCATTCGCTTATCCGCGGGAAGCGGAGTCGCCTCATCAGGTAAAGGTCGTTCTGAACCAAAAAGGTGAAGCGCTCTATTTTTCTCGCGCGCTGATCCCATTTGGCCGCGACCACGCATCGACGTCGCAATATTTTCGCCACCAGGGCATCTACGGCTACACAAGGAAACTGCTGCTCCAGTTCGTCCGCTGGACAACCTCGCCGCTGGAGCGCGCGGAAGCGCTCGAGCAATTGCGCGCGCTGGAGAATGGAGTAAAGATTCAAGTGGTCATGACTGGCAGCGGATCGCCCGGCGTCGACACGCCGGAGGACGCTGAAGCTGTAGCCGCTTCGCTGGGCGAAGTGCGTGATCGGGCCAGCCACGTTGGACGGCGTCGCGTCGCGCAGAAGGCGACGGCTACAGGAAAGAGAGAGCGATGAAGTATATTTTTATTACAGGTGGAGTGGTGAGTTCGCTGGGCAAGGGCCTGGCGGCGGCTTCCCTCGGCACGCTTCTCGAGCTGCGCGGCCTGCGCGTCGTCTTCCAGAAATTCGATCCGTATTTGAACGTCGATCCGGGAACGATGAATCCGTTCCAGCACGGGGAAGTTTACGTTCTGAACGATGGCGCGGAGACCGATCTGGACCTCGGCCATTACGAGCGCTTCACCAACTGCGTTCTTTCGAAACACAACAATCTCACCAGCGGCCAGGTTTACGAAAACGTCATTCTCAAGGAGCGCCGCGGCGATTATCTCGGCAAGACCGTGCAGGTGATTCCGCACGTGACCGATGAAATCAAAAACCGCATTCGTGAAGTGGCCGCCGAAAGCAAGGCCGACGTCGTTATCACCGAGATCGGCGGCACGACGGGCGACATCGAAGGCCTGCCGTTCCTGGAAGCGATCCGGCAATTTATTCTCGAAGTCGGTCCGCAGAATGTCGTGAACGTGCACGTCACGCTCGTGCCTTACATCCGCGCGGCGGGCGAATTGAAGACGAAGCCGACGCAGCAAAGCATCGCGAAATTGCGGGAGATCGGTCTGCAACCGCAGGTCCTGCTTTGCCGCACGGAACATCCCCTGGACGTCGAGCTGCGCCAGAAGCTTTCGATGTTCTGTAACGTCTCGGCGCGCGGTGTGATCGAAGCGCGCGACGTGAAACACACGATTTACGAGATGCCTTTGATGCTGAACGAAGAGGGCCTCGACGATCTCATCTGCGAATTGCTCCACATCGAGGCGCCGGCTCCGAACCTGACGAACTGGCGGAAATTCGTCGAGCGCGTCGTGAGCCCGAAGAAGCAGGTCAAGATCGCGGTCGTCGGCAAATACATCGATTTGCAGGACGCCTACAAGAGCATCTACGAATCGCTCACCCACGCGGCGGCGAGCCAGGATTGCGGGATCGAGCTGCAGCTCATCGACGCGGAGACGCTGGAAGGCGGGATCGATGGCCATCTGAAGGGCGTGGCCGGGGTGCTCATTCCGGGCGGATTTGGCGAGCGCGGGGTCGAGGGGAAAATCAGCGCGGCCCGTTTTGCGCGCGAAAACAAAGTGCCCTACCTGGGTCTTTGTCTCGGCATGCAGGTGGCGACGATTGAATTCGCCCGGAACGTCTGTGGCCTCGAGAATGCCAACAGCACCGAGTTTGACGAAAACGCACCTGACCCGGTGATCTGCCTTCTCGAAGAGCAGCGCGACGTGAAAACGAAAGGCGCGAGCATGCGCCTCGGCACGTGGCCGACGAAGATTGAAAAGGGAACCGTCGCGGAAAAAATTTATGGCGACGGCGAGGTGCTCGAGCGGCACCGGCATCGTTATGAATTCAACATGAAGTATCGCGAGAAGATGCGCGAAAAAGGATTCATGATCTCCGGGACTTCACCGGACGGCGCCCTCGCCGAGTTAATCGAGCTGCGCGACCATCCTTATTTCCTCGCCTGCCAGTATCACCCCGAATTTCAAAGCAAGCCGAACAAGCCGCACCCGCTTTTCAAAGGTTTCATCGAAGCCTGCCTCGCCCATAAGGCGTAAGCACTCAAGAAGCCATAAAGGAGCGCCGATTTGAAATCGCCGTTTTAATGGGTCGGCGGTTGCAAACCGCCGCTCTTTAAAGCTGCTCGGCGAAGACGATCGTTGATAGCGGCGCCGAGACCTTCCTCAGGCAACTTTTCCGCAACAATGAGATCGAGGCCCAGGTTGTCCAGCTCGCGAAGGTATCGAAATAAATTTGCTGCGGCCTCGGTGAGCTCCTGGCGTTCGCTTAGATAGCGAACTTCAGCGAAGGGTCCGGCCGGCGTCGATACCCAGCTCAGCAATCCATATCGCTTTCCCGGCGCGGGAACAAAAGAACCGGCAACATCCATCAGGACCAGCGGAGTCTTAGGCGCGTAATGGCTCGGCAGTTGACCCGGCGCTTCGGGCAGTCGCGATGGTTCGACCACAACAACCTCTCCGAATTCCGCAAGCTGGCTTTCGCTCACCGGGCCGCGCCGCAACACTTCAAGCCGCCCATTTCGCGGCGCGACGATGGTCGATTCGAGCCCGTGCAAGGTCGGCCCCCCGTCAACAATCAGCGGAATCCGGCCATTGAGTTCTTCGAGAACATGTTCCGCGGCGGTCGGGCTGATTCGACCGAAGCGATTGGCGCTCGGCGCGGCCAGCGGAGCTTCGAGCGTCTCAATTATTTTACTGAAAACCGGATGCGCGCTGATTCGAACGGCCACTGTCTCCAAACCGGCGGTCACAATGTCGGGAACGATCTCGCGCTTCGGAAGGATCATTGTGAACGGCCCCGGCCAAAAGGCGTCGGCGAGCTTTTCAATCAACTGCGCGTCTTTTCCGGCAAGGTCAGCAAGTTTTTCGAGCCAATCGCGATCGGGTAAATGGACGATAAGCGGATCGAAACACGGACGTTCTTTCGCTTCGAAAATTTTGGCGACAGCGAGCGCGTCCAGCCCGTCCGCGGCCAGCCCGTAAACCGTTTCGGTCGGCAGCGCGACTATTTCGCCCTCGCGCAAAAGAGCGACGGCTCTCGCGTACTCTGATGCGCCGATAACCTCCGTCTTCACTTCGGCACTCGCGCGGCGAGCACCGAATCGGTCTGCTTCTTGCGGAACGCTTCGAGGTTCTGGCGGATGGTCTCGTCGGAAAGAGCGAGGATCGCTGCCGCCAGGAGCGCGGCGTTTTTCGCGCCGGCCTCGCCGATGGCGAGCGTGCCCACCGGAATGCCGCCGGGCATTTGCGCGATGGACAGGAGTGAATCGAGCCCGTGCAACGCTTTCGATTGAATCGGAATCCCGAGCACCGGGAGCCAGGTGTAGGCCGAGATCACGCCGGCCAGATGCGCCGCGCCGCCCGCGCCGGCAATCATGACTCGCAGGCCGCGGTCGGCCGCCTTGCGCGCGAAGTCGGCGGTCGCGTCCGGTGTGCGATGAGCGGAAAGAACGTGGGACTCATTGGCGATGCCGAGGCTGTCGAGAGTCTCGACGCAATGGCGCATCGTATCCCAATCCGAAGCGCTTCCCATGATGACGGCGACTAACGAAGTTTTTTGGTCAGGCATGATTGTCATTTCCCTAGAAGCGCGAATTTCGCAAGCGGGAAGCCATTCGGCTTCGCTCAGGACAGGCTCTGCGCTACTTTTGGCCATGAAGGGACGCGGCCGCGCGATTGTGCTCATCGGATTCATGGGGAGCGGGAAATCTTCCGCCGGCCGGATCCTGGAGCGGAAAACGGGTTGGCCGCGCTTCGACACGGATGAAATGGTTTCGGCCCGATTTGGCCGGCCGATCGCGGCAATCTTCGCGGAACACGGGGAAGAGGAATTTCGTAATGCCGAGACCGAAGCCCTGGGGCAATTATCGGCGGCTGCGCGGTCGGTCATCGTCACTGGCGGAGGGGTCGTTTTGCGCGCGGGCAATGTGGAACTCCTGCGGCGCGTGGGAACGCTCGTCCATCTCGAAGCGGATGAAGAAACGCTCTTTCGCCGGGTCTCGCGCCGCGCCACGCGGCCGCTCTTGCAGACTGAGAATCCGCGCGCGACCCTGGCGGAATTGTTGCGCGTGCGGCTTCCACTTTACCGCCAGGCCGCGGACCTCGCGGTCGACACGTCCAGCCTGACGCACGAAGAAGTGGCCGAAGCGGTGATGAAGAAGCTGGAGGGACGGTGAATACGCCGCTCAAGCAGGAGATTATCGACCGCGCTACGGCGCTGGGATTCGATTCGTGCAAAGTAGCGCCGGCAACCCCTCCGCGGCACGGGAACGAATTTCAGGCGTGGCTCGACGAAGGCGCCGCGGGCGAAATGGAGTGGATGGCGCGGGGCGCGGAGAAGCGAGGCGATCCCCAGAAGGTTTTGCCGGGCGCACGATCGGTGATCGTGGTGGCTCTGAACTATTTCCAAGGGGATGGGCACGCGATGGAAATAGAGCGGCGGTCCTCCGACCGCCGAATGAACGACGGCGGGCTGGAGGCCGCCGCTCCTTGGAGCCGAAGGCCGGGCGACGCTGCTACAGGCAGGATCGCCCGTTACGCGTGGGGGGACGACTATCACGAGGTGATGTTGCGGAAGCTCGAGAAGCTCGGCGCGTTCCTGGCCGAGCATGGCGGGACCCAAAAATGTTATGTGGACACGGGGCCAATTCTGGAACGCGATTACGCGGCCGAAGCCGGCACTGGCTGGCACGGCAAGAGCACGATGTTGATCGATCCGAAACTGGGCACCTGGTTTTTTCTTGGCGAAATCCTGACGACGCTGGAGCTCCCCGCCGACGCGCCGCAGGAACCGCGTTGCGGAACCTGCGAGCGTTGCATCGTGGCGTGCCCGACCGGAGCCATCACCGAGCCGCACCGGCTCGATGCGCGCCGTTGCATTTCGTATCTGACGATTGAACTCAAAGGCTCCATCCCGCTCGAGCTTCGCCCGCTTATCGGCGACCGGATTTACGGCTGCGATGATTGCCTCGATGCCTGCCCGTGGAATCGATTCGCCTCTGTTTCACGCGAAGCGACCTTCGCCGCGGGCCCGGCGATCGGGATGGCGTTGCGCGATTACCTGTCGCTCGATGACGCCAGGTTTCGCGTCCTTTTTCGCAATTCCCCCATCAAGCGAATCAAGCGCCGCGGATTCCTCCGAAACGTCTGCGTGGCCTTGGGAAATGTGGGCGGCCGCGATGATTTGCCAGCACTGGAACTCGCCACAGCCGATCCGGAGCCCTTGATCGCGGAACATGCCGCCTGGGCCATCGCCCAAATCCAGGCCCGCCCCGCGCGGCTGACGCCCTGTCTCGCCCTGCCGGCAATCAGTTGAATCCGAGCAATCTCCTAGTTGCATCTCACAGAGATGAGCGTGAATATCGGCCATAACTGGCTATATATTCCCCGCGTATTTGGCTCTTAGCCTTTTTGGAGTGAACGAGATTTGCTATCCAAAGTTCTAAATAGCCCGATCCCCGGCGCCACCACCCCCACAACCGAAATGCATCAAGTCGCCACCAAACCCGCTCCGCCCCGGAAACGCCGCTCTCGCCGCAAGCGTTACATCATTCTGGGGTCGATCGCGCTCCTCGTCCTTTGGATCGTCGTCTCCACTATCATGGGCAAACGGGAGAAACCGATCCCGGTCACGACGGAAAAGGCGATCCGGAAAACGATCGTGCAAACGGTGTCGGCGACGGGAAAAATTCAGCCTGAGGTAGAGGTCAAAATTTCGCCCGAAGTGGCGGGGGAAATCATCGAGCTGCCGGTGGTGGATGGGATGCCGGTCAAGAAGGGTGACCTGTTGCTCAAGATCAAGCCGGATTCCTACAAAGCGCTGGTCGAGCAGCAGCAGGCGGCCATCAGCGGCGCCAAGGCGATGAATCTCCAGGCGAAGGCGACCATGGCCAAGGCGGAGCAGGATTTGAAGCGGGCTCAGGATCTTTTCACTAAGAAAATGATTTCCGAATCGGAATACAACGCCGCCCAGGCGGCGCGCGATGTGGCGAACTCGACTTACGAAAGCACGCTCCACGAAATCGAGCGCGCCGAAGCGGGCTCCAGCCAGGCGCGCGATCAGCTTTCCAAGACGACAATCTATTCGCCGATCAACGGCACGGTCACCGTCTTGAACAGCAAGCAGGGCGAGCGCGTCGTGGCCACGAACCAGTTCGCCGGCACGGAAGTCCTGCGCGTCGCCGATCTCAGCAGCATGGAAGCGCGCGTGGATGTGAACGAGAATGACGTCGTCAACGTGAAGGTCGGCGACAAGGCGTTGGTGACGATTGACGCCTATGGCGAGCGCAAGTTTCGCGGCACCGTGGTGCAAATCGCCAATACCGGCAAGACGACGGGCACCGGCACCCAGGAGGAAGTGACGAACTTCGAAGTGAAAACCCACATTGAGGATAACGACGTCCAGTTACGTCCCGGCCTGAGCTGCACCGCCGACATCCAGACCAACATGGTCACCGATGTCGTGGCCGTGCCAATGCAAAGCGTTACGATCCGGACCGGCGATAGCACCCTCAGCCCGGAGGAGATCGAAAAGCGCAAACAGAAGCAGGCCGCGAGCGACCAGGGAGACAACGACGCCCTGTTCACTAATCAGAAGCTCGAGAAGAGAACTGAGAAGGAAGAGCGCGAAAAAGTCAGCAAGGGTGTTTTCACCATGGGCCGTGACGGCAAAGCGCACTGGGTCAAGGTCACGACCGGGATCGCCGACGACACCTACATGGAGATCAAGAGTGGCCTCCAGCCGGGCGACGAAGTCATCTCGGGCAGTTACAGCGCCATTAGCCGGAAATTGAAGGACGGAGCGAAAGTGGTCATCGAAAAGGAAACGACTACGACGAAGTAGCGCCGGTCTCGTCAGCGCACCGCGGATATGCTCAACACGGATACGATTCGACCGCGCGGTCCGATCGTCATCAACATCGAGAACATCACCAAGCATTACGTGATGGGCGAGGAGACTGTGCACGCCTTGCGCGGCGTTACCCTCCAAATTCATCGCAACGAATACCTCGCCATCATGGGCCCGAGCGGCAGCGGCAAATCGACGCTCATGAATATGCTCGGCTGCCTCGATACCCCGAGCTCGGGTAGCTACGAATTCAACGGCAAGGACGTCTCGGCCATGAATGACGACGAGCTGGCCACGATCCGGAACCATGAGATCGGATTTGTTTTCCAGACGTTTAACCTGCTGCCGCGTTCCACCAGCTTGCGCAATGTGGAGCTGCCGCTGATCTACGCGGGGATCGATCCCGAAACGCGCGAGGAGCGGGCCGCCCAGAGTTTGCGCGACGTCGGCCTGGGCGACCGCATGTATCACAAGCCTAACGAGTTGTCGGGCGGTCAACGGCAGCGCGTCGCGATCGCTCGCGCGCTGGTCAATAATCCTTCGATCATTCTGGCGGACGAGCCGACGGGAAATCTCGATTCCAGGACCGGCGAAGAGATTATGTCGCTCCTGGAGAATTTATATCAGAACGGCAACACGATCATTCTCGTGACCCACGAGGCGGACATCGCGGCACATGCGCGGCGAACGATTCACTTGCGAGACGGAGTAGTCGAGAGTGACGCCACTTCGGAGCCGGCGGAATTCCAGACACTGGCCTTCACTTAGCGCGGCCATGAAGCGCTTCATTTACGAGGTCAATGAAAGTTGGAAGATCGCGTTCGCGCAGATGCAATCCAACAAGACGCGCTCGATGTTGACGGCGCTCGGCGTGATCATCGGCATCGTGGCCGTGACGTTGATGGGCACCGCCATCACCGGCATCCAAACAGGATTCGACAAAAGCATGTCGATCCTGGGAGACGACGTCCTCTACGTCAGCCAGTTTCCCTGGGCGCGGGTGAACGATTGGTGGAACTACCGCGATCGGCGCGAGATAAAAACGGATTACGCCGAGCCCTTGAACCGGATGATCGCGGCGACGCCGAACTCAAACCTGATCATAGCCGTGCCGACTTCGAACGTGGTGCGCAACGTGAAGCAAGGCGATTATCAGGTCTCCGGCATTTTCATTCAAGGAACGACGGCCGATTATCCGCTTATTTCCGTGGTCGATTTCGATGAGGGCCGCTTCTTCAACGACCTCGAAACCAGGACCGCGGCCAATGTTTGTCTCCTCGGCTACGATGTCGCGGATGCTCTTTTCCCATCGCAAAGTCCGCTCGGAAAGGAAGTGCAGATCGCCGGGGTCCAGTTTCGGGTTCTCGGCATCGGGGCGCGCCAAGGGTCGTTTCTCGGCCTGTTTAGTCTCGATTCGATCGTGATCGTCCCGCTGCCGACCTTTAAGAAATTTTTCAGCGCCAAGAGCGAATCGGACATCCGCGTGAAGGTGCGCGACAAGCTGAAGCTGGCGGACGCGAAGGATGAGTTGACGGGCCTGATGCGGCGCGTGCGCGCCCTCCCGCCAGAAAAGAAAAACGATTTCAATATCAACGAACAGCAGGCTTTCAAGAGCACACTCGATCCAGTGAAGAATTCGATCGCTCTGGCGGGACTTTTCATCACTGGGCTGTCGCTTTTCGTCGGCGCTATCGGGATCATGAACATCACCTTTGTGAGCGTGAAAGAGCGCACCAAGGAGATCGGCACGCGCAAAGCGCTGGGCGCGCGCCGCCGCACGATTCTGCTTCAGTTCCTTATCGAATCGACCTCACTCTGCATTCTCGGCGGCCTCATCGGGTTGACGTTTGCTTACGCGATGTGCTTCGGAATCGCCCGCGCGTTCCCATCGTTTCCTATCCAGTTTTCGTTCGGCCTCGTCTTGATAGGCATGTTTGTCTCCATCTTCACCGGCTTGATTTCCGGGTTCGCGCCGGCCTGGTCGGCGTCGAGGTTGGATCCGGTAACAGCGCTTCGGTATGAATAAATACTACCTGTACGACTTATAGGGCCTATGCAGTTTCGCGAAATAATCTCCATGGCCCTGCAGTCGTTAGGCGCAAACAAATTGCGCTCCGGTCTGACCATGGTCGGCATTACCATTGGCGTGTTTTCGGTCATCTCGGTGATGACGGCGATCGGCGCTCTGCAATCCTCGATCGAGGGCGGTATCAGCTTTCTTGGCTCAAACATTTTCCAGTTTGCCAAGTATCCCGTCAGCGGAGGCCAGGGCGGGCGCAACGCGGACAAATATGCGAACCGGCGCAATATCACCTACGCCCAGGCTATCCGGTATCAGCAGTTAATGGAGGGGATCGCGCGGGACGTTTGCCTCAAGTGCTTCGACTTTAATGCGCAGTGCACCTACGGGGGGTTGAAAACGCCGCCCGCCTTGACCGTCGCGGGGTCGAACAAAAGTTTCCTGGCGGCGAATTCGTATTCCCTCGCCTACGGCCGCAATCTCACCGACGAAGACGTGGCCCTGGCGCGCAACGTGGTCATGATCGGCAAGGCCATCGAGAAGAATCTTTTTCCCCATGAATCCCCCATTGGGAAAGTGATCAAGATCAATGGGCATCCCATGTCGGTTATTGGCGTCATGGCGGAAAAAGGGTCCGCCTTCGGCTCGAGCCAGGATGATATTTGCGTGGTGCCGATCACCCGTTTCTTCGAGAATTTTGGATCGGCCAAGAGGACCGTTAACATCGCGACGCAATCGCACTCGCAGGAGACGTACAATCGCACGCTCGACAAAGGGATCGGCGCGATGCGCATTGCGCGGGGGCTCAAACCGAACGAACGGGACGACTTCGAGATTTATTCGAACGACTCGCTCAAGAGCGCCTTTGCTTCCATTGCGGATGTGGTGAGGGTCGGCGCTTTCGTCATTAGCTTAATTGCACTCATCGCGGCCGGCGTCGGGATCATGAACATCATGCTCGTGAGCGTGACCGAGCGCACGAAGGAGATCGGAATCCGGAAGTCCATCGGCGCTAAAAGCCGCGACATTCTCCGGCAGTTCCTCGCCGAGGCGGTCTTCATTTCGGAGGCTGGCGGGATTCTGGGAATTATCCTTGGGGTGATAGGCGGAAATGTGCTCGCCATGTGGCTTCAAGCCGATTTGATCTTCCCGTATGGATGGGCAATCGCTGGTTTGGTCGTTTGCTCCGCGATCGGCATCGGGTTCGGGTTTTATCCGGCCTATCGCGCGGCTTCGCTCGACCCGATCGAGGCTTTGCGCTTCGAGTAAGACAGTTCTTGGAGCCCGCACGCCCCCGTGCCGGTGAGATTACGCCGGATTAACCGCGCCCCGGCACGAGGGCGTGCCGGCTCCAGAAAGGGCACGCCGGCTCTAGAGGGGGCACGCCGGCTCCAGGGGCACGCAACTTGCGCTGCTTTGCTTTGACATGCGCAACGCTCCTTCTATCCTCGGCCTTTTCGCTCGCTACCGCCGTGCCAGCCTCGCATGAAACTCCCGCCGGGACAGCGTCTAGCGTTCTTCTTGTCGAAGAGTACGACGCGCTAGCCGCGGCGATCACTTCCGCCCTGAAGAAGTTCGCGCCGCGCCATCGCACGCGGGCGGTCGAATCTCTGGCCGAGGCCGAGACGGTGGCCGCGGAAATCACGCCGCAACTTTTTATCGTCGACTTCGATCCGCCGCGCCCCGATGCGATTGAATTTCTGGAGCGGATTAGCCTCACCAATCCGGACGCGCGTTTCCTCGCCATCGCTTCCGGTGTTCCCGTGGAATTTTCTGCGGACCGATTCGGGCCGAACGCGATTCAGTTTGTCGAAAAACCGTTCGAGCTTGCGGAATTCGGCGCGGCCGTGCAGGCGCTTCTCGGGCCGTGGACCAACGCCGTCTCGGGTGATTCGCGCGGGACGCTGCGCGACCTGAATGTCAAGGATCTCATTCCGCTGCAATGCCTCAACATGGCCAGCGCGGTTTTGCATCTCAGGTCGGCGGACGACCGGACCGGCGAGATCCATTTTCTCGACGGTCAGATCACGCACGTCGTGACGGGAAACTTCACCGGCAGCGGGGCGTTGCTTCAAATGATGCGCTGGAAAAATCCGCGAGCGCGGGAAACTGAACGAGTAGTCGACGCGCCACGAACCATTCACGGCGCCTGGCCACAGGTTTTCCTCGAGGCTCTGCGTCAGACGAAGGCGCTTCCACCAGAACCGGCAGCGGCCCCGACTCCGACTTCGGCTCCGGCAGCGATCGAACAGCCGAAGCTGCCTGTCCAAATCGGGAAGAAGATCGTCGTGATCGACGATACCGAAATGCTGCTGATCTTCGTGGAAGACGCGCTGGCCACGGCCGATCCCAGTCTTCAAATCGTCACGGCTTTCACCGGGAGTGAAGGCGTCCGGCGCGCCGAAGTGATGATCCCCGATTTGGTGCTCCTCGATTACAGCCTGCCCGATCTCCGCGGAGACCAGGTTTGCGAGCGGCTTCTGCAAAATGAAGCGACCGCCCGAATTCCCGTCGTGATGATGTCGGGACATGTGCCGGAGATGATGGACACGGCGCAGAAGTATCGAAACGTGGTCGCAACAATCGCGAAGCCATTCATGTCCGACGCGCTCGTGACGGTCGTGCGGCAAATACTTGCCAAAGGGCCGCTGCCGGCTGCTCCGCTCCCCTCGCCTCCCGCGCCGGCACGACAAGGGAACGGCAAGAAGCCGGCGAAGAAGAATGGCGCCAGCACCACCGCCGAGGTCGCCGAAAAACCGCGAACTCCAACTCCAGCGCCGGCCACTCCGCCTCCTCTGCCCACTCCGGCGGTCCCGGTTTCTCCAACCCCAATTTCTTCAGAAGCTGTCCCGCCAATCGCGCCTCCCAAGCCGGCGGTCGCTCCCGCTCCGCGAGAGGTTCGTCCGGCCGAACCGGCGCTCCATGGCTCGCACCCCGTCGCCGCACCGGCCACTCCGCCCGCGAGTCTCGCGGCATCAAACGGAAGTGCAGTTGTCCTTGGTCTGGGAATGGAAGTCATCGCCATCCAGTTCACTCCGCGGTTTCAAATCGGTTCGATTCGCGCGAAGCCCACGGCCTCGACGCTTTCCCTGACCCATCCCTCTTCCTCTGCCCCCGCGGAAAATCTGCTGGCCGGATTTGAAATCGGCCCGGTGGAACTCGACGCGCAAGGCCGCATCCGGCTGATGCGTGTCGTGCCGACACGGCGGCCTGCCAATTCCATTCACACGCGCAACGGTTTCGAAATCAATGACGTTACCTTGGTGAACCAGAACGCCTCCATCGAGCTGACGGCGGGGCAAGCGGCGCCGATGACGATGCAGCTGGTCGCGATGTTCAAGGTGGCCGGAGTCGAGTTGTCGGATCGATTTGAAGTGGCGCAGCTTGTCCTTCAACCAGCCGGAAATCGCGTTCGGATCACTCTCGATCCTCAATCGCCCAGCCCCGGCGGTACCGAATTCGAGACGGTGCAGGTGCGGCTCGATTCGTCCGCGCGCATCGCGGAATTCGTTTTGAATTCCGCCGCTGCGTGAGCGCGCCTTATTCCAAACCCACCGCGCGAAACGTTTCGTCCACGTGCCGCAGATGAACATCGAGCGAGCAAAGCGCGTCGATCTCTGCCTCTGAGAGCCGGGCCGTGATCTCGGGTTCCTGTTTGGCATTTTGCCCAAATGACTCGGAACCCTTCCACGTTTTCATCGCCGCCCGCTGCACCGCCTCGTAAGCGCTTTTCCGTTCCGCGCCGGCGCTCGTCAGCGCGAGGAGCACCGACTGGCTGAAGTAAAGCCCTTTGCTCAACTCCAGGTTTTGTTGCATTCGCTCCGGATAAACCTGGAGCCGTTTCACCAGCTTCGTCATTAGCGAGAGCATGTAATCGAGCAGGATGCTGGAATCCGGCAGGATAATCCGCTCCGCGCTCGAATGGCTGATGTCCCGCTCATGCCAGAGCGCCACGTTCTCCAGGCCGACCATCGCGTTACCGCGCAACACCCGCGCCAGCCCGCTCAATCGCTCTCCCGTGATCGGATTGCGCTTGTGCGGCATGGCCGAGCTGCCTTTCTGGCCCTCGGCGAAATATTCCTCCACCTCGAGCACTTCCGTCCGCTGCAAGTGCCGGAATTCCGTCGCCCAGCGATCGATGCTCGAGGCGATCAAGGCCAGGGTCGTGCCGAACTCAGCGTGCCGGTCGCGCTGGATGATTTGCGTGGAAATGTTGGCCGCCTTCAGCCCCAATCGTTCGCAAACTTTCCGCTCGATCGCCGGATCGAGGTGCGCGTGCGTTCCGACCGCGCCGCTGAGTTTTCCGACGCGAACGCGCTCCTTCGTCTGGGCCAGCCGTTCCTCCGCGCGTCCAAGCTCGTCATACATCAACGCCAGCTTTAGCCCGAAGGTGATCGGCTCCGCGTGGATCCCATGGCTGCGGCCAATCATAGGCGTCATTTTGAATCGGCGCGCCTGGGTTGCGACCGCGCTGCGCAACGCCGCCAGATCCTCCGCGAGGATGCCGCAGGCCTCCGTCAGTTGCACTGCCAGGGTCGTGTCGAGAATGTCCGATGACGTCAGCCCCTGGTGCATCCATCTCGCCGCCGGGCCGACAGATGCCGCAACGTTTTCGAGAAACGCGATAACGTCGTGATTCGTCCGCTCCTCGATCCTGGCGATCTCCGGGATGGAAAAACGGGCCTTTTGGCGGATTTCCTGGGCGTCCTCCTTCGGAATTTGGCCCAGTTCAGCCATCGCCTCGCAGGCCAGCGTTTCGATTTCGAGCCAGATCTCGAATTTGCGCTGGTCCGACCAGAGTTCGCGCATCTTCGGCCGGGAATAACGTTCGATCACGCCGCGAAGATAAAAGCGCGGGCGGAAACGGAAAGCGTTTTGTACGCAAAAAGCGCCGCTCCGGCGGGATGATCGCCAGAACGACGCTTTTTAAAAGCGTTTAGACCGTGACTAGCAAACGCGGGCGCGCGTGAAGCGGCCGTTGTTCTCGACGCGGACTTGGCCGCTGCCGAGCAGATCAGCCACTGCGGCGACGGTTTCCTTGGTGTTCTTGGTGCAGGAGCTCACCGCGAGGATGAGGTCGCCGAGGGAAAGTTTACGGGGCGTGAGGAATTGGTTGGTCTTTTTCATAGAGGTTGTGCCCGATTTTTAAGCAATATGAGTGCCACTGAGCGGATCCAGTTCGCTCTCCTAAGGCTGTCCTGACCCAGAGGCTGATGGGGGCGTTTGCCCCTGAACTCATCGCTACATTGGTGTTCGGTTTTCGAACACGCGGAAACCCCGATTTTGGAGGCTGGCTAGATATTCGCCTCGGGGGCTTCCGCTTTCGACGACGTTAGCTTCATCGCCAGGAAGTAGAGGACGCAAACGAGGACGACTGCCGCGATGATTGGGAACGATTCCGATTTAGTCGCTTTGATGATCGCGTCCGCGTCCTGGAGCTGTTCGGGAGTCAACTTTGCGCCCACCCGGCCGCCCAGCCAGGCGAGCACACTGCACCAGACCCCTGCGCCAACCAGCGTCAGCACGCTGAATTTCAAAAAGCCCATGCGAATGATCCCGGCTGGAATGGAGATCAGATGGCGGATAACTGGCAGTAGCCGCGCGAAGAAAATTCCCCCCGCCTCATATTTGTGCATAAAGGCCTCGGCGCGGTAAAACTTCGGCGGCGGTACGAGGAAATATTTTCCCCAACGCAGCATCGCCACCCGGCCCAGCCAGAAGGCCAGCCAATACATAATGGCGGACCCAAACCACGAACCGAGCGTCCCGGCGATCACCACCCCCACCAGCGACATCCCCGAGCCCTGCTGCGTCGCGGCCACGATCGCAGCCGGCGGAATGACTACCTCACTCGGGATCGGAACGACGGTGCTCTCCAGGGCCATAAGCCAAAAAACCGCCGCGTAGCCGCCGGTCTGCACCCAGTGGAACCAAGTTTCAATGAGATGATGCATGGGAAGATTTCAGATTTCAGATTTCAGATTTCAGATTTAGCATGGAGCTCCGCGAAAAAGGGTCGCGCGTTAGATCAATCTGAAATCGGCAATCTGCAATCTGCAATTTTAACTATGTCGATCTATCGCCGTGTCTTCGCCTACTACCGTCCGTTCCTGGGGCAAACGGTCCTTGGCCTGGTGTTTTCGCTCGCGGCAATCGGGTTGAGCCTGCTCCGGCCCTGGCCGTTCAAGATCATCGTCGATGACGTTCTCCAGCGGAATCCGCAGGCCCGGTTCGGGAATTCGCCCGATCTCATTCCCCTGCTCTGCCTCGCGCTCGTGGCCATCCAAATCCTGTGGGGCCTGATGAATCTCGTCAGCAATTATCTCTTCGTGAAGATCGGACTTCAGGCGCTGCTGAAGTTGCGGACCGATCTTTACGCCTACCTGCAATCGCTCTCCCTGAAATATCACGACGCGCGCCGCTCCAGCGATTCCAGCTTCCGCGTCGCCTACGATTCGCAATCGGTCCAGACCATCTACAACAAAGGCCTCACCAACATCTTCGGCTCGGGCATCACCCTCGTCGGCACCTTTTGCGTGATGATCGGGATCGACTGGCAATTGACGCTGCTCGCGCTCGCCATCGTGCCGGCCATCGTTGGCGCGATTTATTTTTTCGCGCATCGGATCCGACGCGATTCGACCACCATTCACGAACAGGAAAGCGCGCTCCTGGCCCAGGCGCAGGAAGGCTTGAGCTCGGTCCGGATGGTCCACGCGTTTGGGCGGGAGGAATGGGAGGTACGCCAGTTCCATTTGCAGGCGCAACAAAGCCTGCACGCCAATCTCCGCCTCACCCTCACGAACGTGAAGAGTGCGCTTGTCATCAGCACGCTCATGGTCATCGGAACGGCGGCGATGTATTACCTCGGCACGCTCCACGTCCTCGCCGGCACGCTCTCGCTCGGCTCGCTTCTCGTCTTCAGCGCCTACCTCCTTATGCTTTACCAGCCGCTCGAATCGCTCCCCTACACTGCCTGGGCGATGGAAGGTGCCACTGCCGGGGCGCAACGTTGCTTCGAAGTGCTCGATCGTGCGGATGATGTCGTTGATGCGCCTGATGCGCAGCAGATTATCGAAACAGCCGGAGCACTGGCCTTTGAAAAGGTCAGCTTCAGTTACGGGCCGCAACAAACTGTCCTGCACGGCATCGACCTCGTGATCGCGCCGAATCAAATTGTCGCTGCCGTTGGCGGAACCGGTGCAGGAAAGAGCACGCTCTTGAGTCTGGTGCCTCGGTTCTATGATCCGAACGCGGGCCGGGTCACGCTCGATGGCCGCGATCTGCGCACCATCACCAAGAAATCGCTCCGCGCCAAAATTGCGATCGTTTTGCAGGACACGCTCCTTTTCTCCACGACCATTCGCGAGAACATCGCCTACGGCCGCCCCGGCGCCACGGATGAAGAGATCCGCGAAGCAGCGCGGCGCGCGCAAGCCGACGAATTTATCAACCGGCTTCCTGGCGGTTACGATAGTCCGGTCGGCGAACGCGGCGGCCACCTCAGCGTCGGCCAGCGCCAGCGTATTGGGATCGCGCGCGCTTTTCTTAAGAACGCGCCCATCCTGCTGCTCGACGAGCCCACCTCAGCTCTCGATCCCACCACCGAAGCTGCCATTATGGAGACCATTAAGGAACTCATACACGGGCGCACCACGCTTATTGTCACCCATCGCCTCGCCACGATTCATCGCGTCGATCGGATCGTCGTGCTCGAGCATGGGCAGATCATGGAACAAGGGACCGGCGCCGATCTGGTCGCGAAAGGCGGCGTTTACGCGAAGCTCTACGCTTCCGGAAACTATCCGACATGAGCAACGTGAACAGCGAGCGTCGAGTCGAAGGCGATTGGTGGCCGCACCCGATCCCGCCCAACGTCATTTTCGGCGAAGGGTTTTATTGCGAGACCGCGCAGATTTTTCGCCACCTCAAAAACAGGTTGCCGCGCGCAGTCGTCCTGGGCAATCACGTTTCCTGTTATGCCGGCTGTTCCTTTGCCGTCGGCGAAAACGGCCTTTGCACCGTCGGTGATTTTACTCTCCTGAACGGCGCGCTCATCATGGCCGAGGAGCGCATCGAGATCGGTTCGCATTGCCTCATTTCCTGGAACGTCGGCATCGCCGATTCCGATTTTCATCCGCTCGAGCCCGCGCAACGCATCATTGATGCGCACGCCCTCGCCCCGTTCTTCAAGGACCGCCCGCCCCGTCCGGAACTTCGGACCATGCCGGTCATCATCTCCGACAACGTCTGGATCGGCATGAACGCCGTCATCCTCAAAGGCGTCACCATCGGCGAAAACTCCGTCATCGCTGCCGGTGCCGTTGTTACGAAAAGTGTGCCCGCGAATGTGGTGGTGGCGGGAAATCCGGCGGTGGTGACCAAACAGCTCAACGCATAATGAAAATGGCGCTTTGCGCGAACGTCCAACGTCCAACGTTCAACATCCAACATTCAACTCGAGAGCAGGCAGTATCGTCACTTCCCATGTTTTCGAGTCCGGCTCGCAATAATCTAGCTGCGTCTTTCTTTTTCCTAGTTCGATGTTGGACGTTGAACGTTGGACGTTGGACGTTTCCCCAATCCCGCGGCCTCGCATGAAACGAACCGTGCGGGGACCCAAAGTCGACGTGGATTCCGTCCTGACCTGGCTTCGCCGTCACAGCTCCGCTCGCAACCGCGAGGGCCTGGCGCGCTACGGCCTTCCCTCCGAGAACGCCCTTGGCGTCTCCGTCGCGAATATCCGCCTCCTGGCCAAACGCCTCGGTCACGATCACGACCTGGCCATCGCGCTTTGGGAGACCGGCGTTTACGAGGCTCGCATGCTCACCTCGTTCGTCGACGAGCCTAGCCGCGTCACACCCACCCAAATGGACCGCTGGTGCCGCGACTTCGACAGCTGGGGCATCTGCGACACCGTCTGTTTTCATCTCTTCGATCGGACCCCGCATGCCTGGCAAAAAGTTGCGAAATGGTCCGGCCGGCGAGAGGAATTTGTTAAGCGCGCCGCGTTCGCTCTTCTGGCCAGCCTCTCCTGTCATGACAAAGCCGCACCTGACAAACTTTTTCGCGACAGTCTTGAGTTGATCGAGCGGGCCGCGACGGACGAACGGAACTTCGTCAAGAAAGCCGTTAGCTGGGCTCTTCGCTGCATCGGCAAACGCAACGCCGTTCTCCACTCTGCCGCCGTGAAGCTCGCCCGCCGCCTGGCCAACTCCCCTCACCCCGCCGTTCGCTGGACCGGCAAAGACGCCCTCCGCGATCTCGCTACTCCGGCCACGCTGCGCCGCTTGAAGAGGCGCGGTGATAAATAGAAAGCTCAATAAATGAAAAGAGCGCTTCGCGCGAACGTCCAACGTCCAACGTTCAACGTCCAACATTCAATGTCAGAGCAGGCAGCCGCGGCACTTCTTTCATTTCTTTGCGATGTCCTTGCACTCACCAGGGGATTTGCTGTCGATAGCGGTCTCGCGCCTGCGCCTCTCCTAGTTCGAAGTTGGGCGTTGGACGTTGGACGTTGGACGTTTTCTTCTGCTTCATCCGCTTTCCCGCTTGTTCGACGGAGATGAAAAAAAAGCGCCTCATAGTCATGGGCTTCATGGGCAGCTGCCCCATCGCCGGCGTTATCTGGCAGCACCTCCATTACATCATCGGCCTGCAACGGCTCGGACACGACGTCTTCTACATCGAAGACTCCGCCCGCCTTCCCTACAACCCCGACACCTTTGAGGTGAACAACGATTACGGTTATGCCGCGCGCATCCTCCGGCATCTCGCCTCCGAGTTCGGTTTCGAGCGCCGCTGGAGCTTTTGCGCCCGCTACCTGCCCGGCAATCCTACCGCCGGCCTTCCCTTGGCCCGCATCCGCCAGCTCTACCGCGAAGCCGACGCCATCCTCAATGTCTGCGGCACCCAGGAATTCAATCCGGATCTGCTCGCGAACGATCGCATCCTCTACATCGAGAGCGATCCGGGCGTCGAGCAGATCAAAGTCGACCAGGGAGTGACATCGACCATTAAATACCTCAAGCGCCACCACGCCCTTTTCACCTTCGGCGAGAACGTCGGCACCGATATGTTTCCGGTCCCCACCCATAATTTGACGTGGCTCCCCACCCGCCAACCCATCGTGACTGATCTCTGGAAAACCAGCCGCCTTCCGCGTGCCGCAGCAGTTTTCACTTCCGTGGCCAACTGGTCCACCAGCGGCTTGAAAGACATCGAGTGGCGCGGCGAAAAGTATTTGTGGAGTAAATCGCGCGAATTTCTCCGCTTCGTCGCCGCGCCCAAAAAAGCCGGCGAAACCTTCGAGCTTGCCACCGACATCAAGGATGACAAAGCCCGCGCCAAATTCCTTCGCAATGGCTGGCGCTTCCGTGCCCCGCACGATCTCAGCGCCGACTATCGCCTTTACCGCGATTACATCCGCCGCTCGAAAGGCGAGTTCACCGTTGCCAAGGACCAGTACGTCCGGCTGAACACCGGCTGGTTCAGCGACCGCAGCGGCTGCTACCTCGCCGCAGGGCGTCCCGTCATCACCCAGGAAACCGGTTTCACGAAAATCTACGGCGGGGGCCGCCACGGCCTGATTGCTTTCCAATCGCTCGGCGAAATCGCCGAAGCCGTCAGAGAAATCAAGGCCGACTACACCCGCCACTCGTTAGCCGCCCGCGAAATCGCGCGGCAATTCTTCGAAGCCGAAAAAGTCCTTCGCTCGCTTCTCGAGCGCGCCGGGGTCTAACCTGTATCCCTGTCCCGGCTTTTTTTCGCTTTGTCAGGTAATAAGCGGCTTGCGAATTGCTGAGGAAGATTGGGTGAAAAACTTCCTCCTGCTCGCTGTCGTTGCCGGCCTGGCCTTCTGGTGGTTCAAGCGGGATTCCCCTTCTGGCAATTCGGTTCATGGCTCGACTACGGTCAGCGCCACTGCGCGTGCCAGGACGGCGGCAAATCCGCAGGCGGCTGCGCGGACTGAAGAGTCCGATCGCGAGCGACGCAAAGCGCTGGCGGACGAGTATGCCCGGCTGCGTTCGGAACGCGAAGCCAAGGAAGCCGCCTATTGGGCCGCCATGGCCGATTACGAAGCGAAGCGGACCGCCATTCACGAACAGATCGACGGCTTGGGACGGGCCAACAAGAACGGTGTCAACAATGCCGCGATGGCTCAACTTTCAGAGCAACTCCTCCGTATGCCGCAGCCCCAGCGGCCGTAAGTTGTTTTCGAAGCAAGAGAAGGACGACATTCCCTATCTGAACGAGCCGGGATCTCGAGAATCCTGAGGAATTCGCTTGAAACACCTTCGCTCCGCGAAGAAATTTTCGAGGCGATCAATGCGACAGCTCCGACATATTACAGCCGGGTTATTGACCGCTGTCGTCCTCGGCTCGGTCGAGGCGCAAACGAGGTTGCCGGCATTGTCCAGACAGCCGGTGCACGGGACTCCGCTTATTTGCGGAAAGAAGATTGAGCAATTCGTTTTGCTTCAGAGCGCGGATTTCACGCCGAGTGACCATTTCTCTGCCGATCCCCTCCACGGCTTTCAAAAGGGTTTGTTCCTGCCAGTTAGTGAGGACGCGCACGGCGTGTTCTTTCACGGTTCGAACGGTGTCGTGGTAGGGCGGCCGTACCCGCCCTACGAGCACGAGAGCGCGACTGGAGGCATCTATGTCAGCAAGACCAAGCCCGGTCTTGCGTATGGCTACCTCGGCGACGCCCGAAAGCCTGCGGTCCAATTAACGGTCATGTCCGAACGCTTGAGGAAAGACGTCTTGGCAAAATTTCTGATCGGACACAGCGCACCGCCCGGGAAGAAGTGAATCGGGGGACAGCTGACAACTCGGACTTGTTTCAACTCGCTTCACAGATTCCGGCCTTTAGTGTTTTGGTTCATTGAATCCAAAACATCCATTGCGTCTCACCCTCGCGGGCACGCTGCTCGGGTTGGCCGCAACATTCGTTTCGTCGGGCCTACTCGGCATCGCTCAGGCGCAGGACTCGGCCGAAATACCGAAGCGTGCGAGCATCGCGATTGAAAACGTGGCGGTGGTGGATGTGGTGCGGGGCGAGATCGTCAGTCCACGGACGGTGCTGATTATCGATGGACGGATTGCGGCGATGAGAGAACCGGACGTGCTCGCCATTCCACTCGAAGCGGTGCGAGTAGATGGGCGCGGGCGATATCTGATGCCGGGACTGGTGGACATGCACGTTCACCTTTTCAACGATGCTTCCCGGCGGCCGCCTAACGATTGGGCGTTTCCACTTTTCGTGGCCAATGGCGTGACGGGAATCCGCGAGATGCGGACGGAGGCGGCGTCGATGGCTACGGTGGAAAATTGGCGGACAAAGGCGGCACGAGGAGAAATCATCGCGCCGCGAGTGCTGGCGGCGGGCGTGGCGGTGAGCGGTGAAACAGCGGACGCTGCGCGGCGGCAGGTGCGGGAGGCAAAGGCAGCCGGCGCGGATTTCCTGAAAATCTTTTCGGGGGTGAGGGAGCCGCAGTATCGCGCAATCATCGACGAGGCGCGGGCGCTCCGCATGCCGGTTTGCGGACACATCCCATCAGAAGTGAGTCTGCTCGACGGAGCGTCGGCCGGGCAACGGAGCAACGAACATCTCATCCAGGTTTACGAGGCCTGTTCGGAGAAGGAAAAGCATTGGCTCGACGCGCGAAAGGGGTTGGAGCGCATCGAGCTCGAAAAAGTTCGTGAAAGACAGGAGCAAGAGGTGCTGGAGAGTTTCGATCAGTCCGCGTGTGACAGCTCAGCGGTGGAACTGGCCCGGACGAAACAAGTGCAAGTCCCTACCCTGACGCTCGCGTACTCTGAGTCGCGTGGCACCCCGAAGGATTCCCGCGACGATCCGCGCTGGCGTTACCTCCGCGCTGACGAACAGGCCCGCTGGGAACGCATTTTCAAAGAAGGATACCCAGCCGCCGGAGATAAGCTGCCCGCCCTGCGGTGGGAGGTTTCGCAGCAAATCGTGAAGACGTTGCACAGGGCTGGCGTGCGGATTCTGGCCGGGTCCGATGCCCCGATGCCGCAGGTCTATCCAGGATTCTCGTTGCACAAAGAGCTGGAGCTACTCGTCGAAGCTGGTCTAAATCCAGCGGACGCTCTCCGCGCCGCCACCATTGGGCCGGCGGAATTTCTCGGGTTCAGCGAAGGCGCCGGCTCAATCGCCGTTGGCAAACGCGCCGATCTTCTGCTGCTCGATGGCAATCCCCTTGCCGACATCACCCAGACGCAACGCATCCGCGCGGTTGTCCTCGATGGACGATTGTTGCAAAGAGCCGATCTCGACCGGCTTCTGGAGACCGCCAGGAATGCGCAAGCCAAGTGAGCGGCTCCCCCGATTTCTAGCGCGGGTGCCTGCCGCAGACTTCATCCAGCCGCCTTTTCCGGGATGCCTCCGCTCTCCG
This sequence comes from Chthoniobacterales bacterium, assembly GCA_035630155.1. Lineage (GTDB taxonomy): Bacteria > Verrucomicrobiota > Verrucomicrobiia > Chthoniobacterales > UBA10450 > AV80. Next base: position 7,341 of record DASQLH010000321.1, on the reverse strand, counting down.
TTCCCGAATTCTCGAAACAAAGTAGAGAAGGAAGAAGGCGACCGAGTAGATAAGGGTGGGAACCACCGTTATCAAAACGTCCACCGGGTCAATGACTGCCAATATCATCTGAGCTCTCGCGCGAGGCGACCTCCAAACCGACTCCCGCAATTTAGCTTTGTTGTGGCTAACGATCCAGTATCAAACCCGAAGATTAGGCTAATGAGAATAGCAATGCATTTAGGAAGTCTCTCCATGGGCGTGCGAGTGATGGAAACTACAAAGCGGACATGGAACGCCGGGTACTGATCGACAACATCGCCGAGCAGATAGCCGCGATCGAGCGGCCTCATCCGGTGCGCGTGGCCATTGACGGTGTGGACGCTGCTGGCAAGACGACCTTCGGCGATGAACTGGCTACGGCGCTAGCCGCTTCCTGCCGGCCCATTATCCGGGCGTCGATCGATGGCTTCCATAACCCAGCGGCGGTTCGGCGGCGCCGCGGCGCACTCTCGCCGGAGGGCTACTTCCACGATTCGTTCAACTACCCGGCCTTGGTTGAGATGTTGCTTCAGCCGTTAGGGCCGGGCGGCTCACTCGCGTTTCGCCGGGCCGTCTTCGACTTCCGCACCGACACAATCGTGGACGTTCCGCTCGAACATGCTGACCCGCAGGCCGTCCTTCTCCTCGACGGTGTGTTCCTGCTCCGGCCTGAACTTCGCGCGCATTTCGATTTCTCCATCTTCTTGCGCGCTGATTTCCAGACCACCCTCGCACGGGCCGAGCAACGTGACTTAAATCTTCTCGGCAATGTCGAAGAGGTGCGGCGGCGTTACCACGAACGCTACATACCGGGTCAGCGAATCTATCTCGCGACAGTCGAACCGGAGCGTATCGCGGCTCTCATCATAGATAACAATGATCCGGCTCGGCCCACCGTGGCCCGCCGGGAGAACGATCTTTTGTCTCGTTAAGCCGTATTCGCGGCGGTATCACACCGCCAATGAAGATTCTTGAATTCGCCTTCGCTATATATCCAGCCACGGATTTTGCGCGATCCCGCGCGTTCTATGAGGGTGTGCTAGGGCTCACCAGCACGACTGCTATGGAGCTCGAGGAGGGATTCTGGCTCGAATATGAGATCGGGCCGCATACGCTCGCCGTCGGCAAGGAGCCGTTTCTGAAACCATCGGGCGACGGTCCGCACGTTGTGCTGGAAGTGGAGGACTTCGAGCAAACGATCGAGCACCTCAAACAGCACAAGGTGCCGTTCGCGATCGAGCCTTTCGTCGCGCCGCCGGGATGCAGCGCGGCAATTATCATGGACCCGGACGGGAACAAACTGGGCATTCACAAACGAAAGGCCTGACCAGGGCGTCGGACTTTCTGCGGCCATGTTCCATCCGGCGTCGGCGTCGTCTTTGTTAGTCTTCCTCGTTATCTGCGCAGCGGTGATGGCTGCATTCCTCACCGGAGTCTGGGTCAGCGCTGGCCGCGAATCGGTGAACCCGCTCCGGCGGACTTTGCTGGCAGCAATCGGAGCGATCCTTTGGCTGTCGGCAGTCTGCCTCATTGTGCAAAGTGGCTGGCTCCGTGGAGATCAACGGCGCCTTCTCGTCTTTGCTGCGGCCATGAACGCGCTCATCCTCGGTGTCGGGCTTTCACCTGTGGGTCGTTGGCTAAGCCTGCTGCCACTGCCGGCGCTGGTCGCATTCCAAGGGTTCAGGCTACCGCTTGAGCTGGTGCTTCATTCCTGGGTGGCGCAAGGCGTTATTCCCTCCACCATGACATGGTCGGGCAACAACTGGGATATCATTTCGGGGGTGCTGGCGCTGATCGTCGCGCCGTTTTGCCGGCGATCGATTGTCTGGCCATGGATTGCGAACTTGGTGGGCGTGGTGCTGCTGGGGAACGTGATGCGAGTCGCAGTTTTATCGTCGCCGGTATCCTTTGGCTGGCCGATCATACCAAAGCTGGAACTGATCTATCACATTCCCTATGCGCTGATCATCCCGGTTTGCGTCGGCGGTGCTTTGCTCGGCCACATCGCCCTCGCTCGCGCTCTCCTTCGACATTCAGGGAACGCCGCGAATTGATCGAGGGCACAGGATTTGCAGCAGACTGCGGGGAAATTGCACCTCTCCTCGATGCTCGACCTCAAGACCAAGCCCGCCATGGACTTCCCCGACGACCCATCGAAATGGGATGGCTGGAGCAAGTACAAGGCGGAAAACCCGTACGAGCGGCTCTGTTTCGACCCGAAGGCAAAGCCGAACGACGAGCAAATTCAGGAGCGCTCGACGGTTCTAATGCGGTGGTGGCAAAAGAAACTCCCTCTCAAGAATCAGCCCAGTAATCCGGTCGCGCAGCTGCTCGGCCGCGGCCTGGATGAAGCCTCCAGCTATCTCGTTGAAGCCAGGATGCAGTTGCTCGATCCCGCGCGGCGTCTTCAGATCGATGAGGAACTCGCGGCGCAAGCCCGGCGGGAAGCGCTGACTGAATTTTCCAAATACGTCGCTGTTTCCATCGCCGGCCGTGTCCTGACCCCCGAAGCCGAGGCCTTGGTCTCGGAGTTCGGCCAGCGCAATGGATTAACTCAAGAGGAGATCCGCGCCTCCATAGAGCAAGAGTTGCAGAGGAATAACGCGAAGCGCGGGGTGCGCGCCCTACTCGCGGCTCCGCCAGCACAGCCCCCCTCCCGAATAATCGGAACTCCGGAGCAGGAGTTCCACCGCATCCTGACCCTGAGCAATTTGAATCTAGCGGACGCGACGCCATTGGTGCGGGAAATCTTTGTGACCATCGGGGAAAATCTGGGGATCCGGCTGGAGCGGGCGGAACATCTCCTGGAGCATTACCTCGACCATGAGGAGAGCGGTGGCGGCTCGCCCGGGCCGCGCCCAAAGATCCAAGTCCAGGCAAGGATATCCAAGGCGGCCCCAGTCGCGTCAGCGGAAACGGCTGCACCGCTCCCGCGCGTGCAAATGCCACCCGGGAAAATTATTCCGAGCCGACTCCCTGCGGGATATATCAGTCCCAGCGGCTCGCAGATGATGCTGATTCCTGGGGGCGAATTCGTCATGGGGAGCGATGCGCCCGATGCCGGGCCCGACGAGCAACCGCTCACGCCGGTGGCGCTGAGCGAGTTCTACATGTCGCGATTTCCGGTGACGAATGCCGCGTATGAGCAGTTCGATCCCAGCCACCGACAAAAGCGAATGAACGGGGCCGGGGACGATCATCCGGTCGTGTCTGTGACCAGTCTCGAGGCGCTCAAATATTGCCAATGGCTCGGCGAGAAGGATTGGAAAACCTACCGGCTCCCTACCGAAGCAGAATGGGAATTTGCCGCGCGCGGGACCGACGGGCGGAAATATCCCTGGGGGAATCACGACCGGCGCGGAGGTTTCGCGAACTTCGCCGATGCGAGCACCAGTTTCGCGTGGCGCGATCCGCGAGTGAATGATGGCTATGCGGAAACCTCGCCGGTTGGAGCGTTCCCAGGCGGCGCCAGCTTTTTCGGCATCGAAGACATGGCCGGGAATGTCTGGGAATGGTGCCTCGATTTTTACAAGCCGCTGGCCGGCTCGCCGACGCGGAATCCACGGGGCGCCAGCTCGGGCGCGAAGCGCGTGTATCGCGGCGGGAGCTGGAAATCCCGCTTCTCGAATTTGCGCTCCACTGCCCGCAGCTCGAACGCAGCGAATTATTCCTGCAACGACGTCGGTTTCCGCATTGTCTGCGAATGCGGATCCAACAATTCGGAGTAGTCCGCTCGAACGCGATAGTTTTGCGCGATTCATCTCTTCTGTAGCCGTTCGCCGTGCTTAGAGGAAGCTTCCGCCGGGAGTCAGGATGGAAGGCATCTCGCTCTCGGGATGCATGCGCAAGAGTTGGTAGGCGATACCGCCCAGACCGGGCATAAGACCGGGAGCGAAGGCAGCGCGCGTGAGCCCACAGGTTGGTCCGTTGTCCTCGAGGCTGGTCAGAAGCAGCTCGCGAAGGTGCACATGCGTCACATCTTTAGGGCCTTCGTCCAGAGCGATCGCTCGCTCCAGCAGTTCCCAAGCGCCGAAGTCCCCGTGGCACGTGCAATGATTCCAGCCAACTCCCAGACGCCAGGTCGCGGCAGCCGCCCGGCGCAACAGCTGCCGCGTCGATGGATTTGCGAGACCTGGATCGAGATCCAAGTGCGCCAGCCCGATGCCAACCGAACCATGGCACCAGACCGCCGCCGTTTTCGGGCCTTCGAGTCCGCGGAGGTCGAGCCAATTTTGTTCTTCCTGGTCAAACAGCGCGTCCTCGAAGGCGAATGCAGCCCGGGCTGTTTGCTGGTGCTGGGCGGCGCCTGTTTCGCCGGCGAGCCTGGCTAACGCCCAACCTATGCCGGTGACGCCATGCGCGAAACCACCCATGCCTTCCGGGCACTGGGATTGAATCCAGAAGGCGCGATCATCTTTACGTTGCGCCACGGCGCACAGTCTATCTCCGAGCTCGGACGCCATCCGCAAATAACGATCCTCTCCAGTCTTTCGCCCCAGAACGAGCAACGGCACGATCGCGCCTGCCGTGCCCGAGAGCAGATCGTAAACTTTCTCCGCTGCCGCGGCTTCAGGGATAGCCTCGGCCAGGGCACAGGCGCGTTGCAATCCATCGCCGCCGTCCAGTCCCCAATGCGCCAAAACCAAATAGGTCCAGATTTGCGAACCCAGGCCGAGATAGGCTCCGGGTGTCCGCGGCCGCATCTTGATCCCCTCGCTCCGCAATTCATTGTGCTTGGTTTCAAACAGGTGCAGCGTCCGCCGCGCCCGCGCGAATAGCTCTTCCAGCCCCTCAATGGCGTCGGCCCGGCCGGCGTTGGTCTCCAGCAGATAGGCGCCGGCCAGCAGAGTGATGCCCGAAATCCCGTTATAAAGGTCCTCTTGCAAGGGCTGGACCGAGCAGCCGTCCGGACTAAGCACTGGCGCGATCCATTCGGCGCTGCCGTCATCACCCAGAATAGCGTTGGCCACGATTCCGCGGACAATCTTCGCGGCCTGCAGCCGCCGTCGGGTTTCGAGCTCGCCGGCGCGGCGGCTCGCGGGCAGAAAGGAACCTCCGCCGGGCCACCATCCGTCATTGACGTAGGCGCTCACCAGCGAGGCTTGGATTACGTTGCGTTCTAACTCGAGATCGGCCGCGCGCCAATCTTCCAAGGCAAAATCGATAAGGTTGCGCGGCGGAAGCCAGGTGGTCGATGCAGGCCCATCCAGCCTGCCCTCCTTCACCACGGTGGAGAAGACCGGAATGTCTCCTTGCATCAGATCGTCGATTTCAGCGTTGATCACTGCCGGATCGCCCGGGGCCGACGAGAAATTAGCCGCCATCTTCCGAAACAAATCGAATCCGCGCTGACGTGCCGGCCCCTCGTTGTGGAGCGATACCGGATGCCAAAGCATCCGGCCCACCTCGGCATAAACTTCCGTTGCTCGCGGGACCACGCGAATGCGGCAATCGGCGAAGGCGTCCAGGCGAGTACGCAGAACCCCGCGGGCGTCCAGCTGCCGCAGCGTTTCAGTCATCCCATTGAATCCTTCCAGCACGTCCGGCCAGTATTGAGCGAGGGCAGGTTCAGGGCTGGGATGATTTTGGGAGGCAGGCGTTTCGACCAGCTTCTCGCCGATGCGCGCTTCATCCGAGCCAGCCTGGATGATGGCCGGTCGCGGCCGCATCGGTTGCTCTCCCGGCAGCATCCCGATCGCGGAATTGTCCACGCCACGCCAGCCCAGGCCGACGCCACGGCCTGGGAGCAGACCTACGTTCAGGACCGTTCCTCCGACAAGTTCAGCCGCACGGTCGAGCGCGTGCCCATAGCCGGAGGGAGAAGGCGGAATCTTCGGGGTGAAGAGAGTCTCGCAATCGATCACCACCGGGCTCTTCCCATGAGCGATCAGATTTTCCGAATGCAAATCTCGCCCGCCTACCAGTCGCATGATGGCGAGCCAATGGCCGATGCCACGATAAAAATCTTGAAGCTCCTCGGCTCCCGAAGCGTAACGGTGGGCGATGAATTCGACCCAGCCATGGTCATCGAAACCAACCGCTCGCGGGACACGAATCACCAGCGGTTCGTGGTGATCCTCGGCCAGCTCGGCGATGAAGCGACTTAGGGCAAGGTCGACCGCCAGCGAGCGCGGTTTGTAAACCATCTGGCCCGCTTCGCAGCGAACGATTGCCACTGTCTGCCCAAGGCTATGACTGTCCCCTGCGCCAAATTTCAATTCCTGTAGTTCCCCTGGATCGCCCCCACACAGTGCGGCGAGGTGTCCTCGTTCCGCGGCCCACCGCTGGGCGAACTGGAACGACGCGGCACAGCGATGACGGACAATGGCGGCGATTCTCGGAAGCAGCGAAGGATAGTGGACGGCCAAGCCGTCCCAGAAGGCTCGCTCGGACGAAATCTCCAGAAATTGTTCCCAGCGTTCTCTGGGATCCTCACCAGTCAAACGCCCCGTCACGCGGGCCGCGTTGAGCTCGAGCAGGAGCACGCGGCTGAGCTTGCCGTGGAGAACCGCGAAAAGAACTTTTCGCGTCGCATCGAGAACTACGTCGCGCTCCCGCGAATGGAGGGCGACGACTGAAACAAGTTGGGCTGCCAGCTCGCCCACTGCGGGCGAGATCAGGCAACCCAACGATTTGTCAAAGGTGTCCGGGCCCGAAGGCGGCGTCACGGACGCTCTTTAAACTTAGCAGCACTCATGGCCCGCGGACCCCGAGCATCCAGTACCGCACTGGTTGGTGAACACGAACGATTGGCCGACAATTTCGGCCTCGGCGAATTCGCCCGAGCTGAAGAGCGGGCCCGCCGGGTTATCCATCTCTGAGTTGCGCCATTGGGCAACCAGATCCGTCTGGGAGTTTTGTTTGTTCATAACGTAAAGTTTTTGGATATTGAGCGACGTGTCAACTGCTCTTTTCTTACTTACTCTCCCGGGCGCCGGTTCCGCAAGATATGAAGGCCTTTGCTAAAGCAATGTTTGACCAGCTGCGTCACCTCGACCGCGACGTGACATTCCACATGCGGATCGTCGGCGGTCCCGGCGTGGATCATTCTTGCCGGGATCTGCTTCATGTGCGCCCGGAAGAGCAGGCCCTCCTCCGCAGTTGTCTCGCCGGCAAAAAGGAACCTCGCGTTTTGGATATCGCATGCGGAATAGGGCGGCATAGTGTCTATGCGCACTCGCTGTCGCCCGACGCCAGGATCACTCTCGTGGAGGCTAACCAGGATCTGCGTCATTATTGCCTCTCGCTGATTCCGGGCGCTCTGGCCTACGCACGGTTCGAGGATGTTCCTGCTCAATCGCGCTTCGATATCGCCTTGTT
>DASQLH010000320.1:0-9291 GCA_035630155.1 Chthoniobacterales bacterium | reverse complement strand
TTCGTGGGAACGCAGCCGCAAAATGACGACATCACTTTGATTGCCATTCGCAAAACATGAAAAAAATTCCTGTGACTGAACCAGAGACGGAGGAGAAGGATTCGCCCGCTGCCAGGGAGCCGGCGGAACAACCTGCTTCGTCCACCTCTCCGGAGCCAGAGTCGGGTGACGACGGTTCCGAAGGTTTGCAGGCGGATTTGGACCGCTTCCGCGATCTCGCTTTGCGCAGCCAGGCCGACTTCGAGAATTACAAAAAGCGGTCCACGCGCGAGAAGGAAGAGGCGATCAAATACGCCAACAGCTCGCTGCTCGAGAAGCTCATCGCCATCGTGGACAACTTCGAGCTCGGGCTGGAAGCCGCGCGCGCCGAAGGCGAGAAATCGCCGGTGTTTTCCGGCATGAGCATGGTCCTGAAACAGTTGATGGATTTTCTGACCGACAACGGTCTTCAGCCGATCGATGCGACCGGGCAGAAGTTCGATCCGAACCTGCATGAAGCGATCGCGCACGAGCCCAGCGAAAAATTTCCGGAAGGCGTGGTGGTTCGCCAGACCCGGCGCGGTTACCGGATGAAAGATCGGCTGTTGCGGCCCTCCAGTGTCGTTGTGTCTAGCGGACCGGCAGAGTAAACGTCGTAATCGTGCTCCTGCTCGTGCTCGTGATCGATCTTCTCTTGGTTTCATCAACTTGAATTCGAGCACGAGCAGGAGCACGAGCACGACTACGAATTAAAGAAATGGCTACGGAAAAGCGCGATTATTACGAAGTCCTGGCCGTATCGCGCTCGGCCACCGAAGAGGAAGTGAAGCGCTCCTACCGCAAGCTCGCGGTCAAGTTTCATCCGGACAAAAATCCTGACGACCCGCACGCCGAAGACAAATTCAAGGAGCTCGGCGAAGCCTACGACGTCTTGATAGATGCCGACAAACGGGCGGCCTACGATCGCTTTGGTCACGCTGCTTTCGCGCAAGGCACCGCGGGTCGCGGCGGCGGATTCCACGACCCGTTCGATATTTTCCGGGAAGTCTTTGGCGGCGGAGGCGGGGGCGGCGGCGGAATCTTCGAGACGTTTTTCGGGGGCGGCGCCACGACCGATCGCGAAGGGCGCCAGCGTGGATCGGACCTGCGCTACGACATGCAGATCACGCTGGAAGAAGCGGCCTTCGGCGTGGATAAGGAGATCGAAGTTCGCAAACTCGACACCTGCGCCCAATGCAGCGGGGCGGGGGCCGAGCCGGGCTCGCGCACGATCAATTGCCCGGCGTGCGGCGGCCGCGGCCAGGTCATCAGCTCGCGCGGATTTTTCCAGGTATCGCAGACCTGTCCGCGTTGTCGCGGCGTTGGACAGATTATCGAGAAACCATGTCGCGCCTGCGCCGGCGAAGGGCGCGCCGAGAACACCAGCCGCATCAAGTTGAAGATCCCGGCCGGCATCACCGATGGATCGCGCCTCCGATCATCAGGCAACGGTGAGGCTGGAATTCGCGGCGGCGCGGCGGGCGATCTCTACGTGGTCATCCACATCAAAGAGCACGCCATCTTCCAGCGCGAAGACGACAATCTCTACTGCGAAGTGCCGATCTCCTTCACTGTCGCCGCGCTCGGTGGCGAGATCGCTGTGCCGACGCTCGAAGGAAAAGCCAACCTGAAAGTGCCCGCGGGAACTCAAAGCGGCCAGGTCTTCAAACTCCGTGGCAAAGGCGTTGTGAATGTGAATGCGCGCGACCGCGGCGATTTGCTGGCGCGGCTCCTGGTCGAAGTGCCTTCACGCCTGAACAGCGAGCAGCGCCAGAAGCTGGAAGAATTTGCCGCGCTCTGCGGCGAAGAAAATTCGCCGCTTCATAAAAGCTTCTTCGATCGCGCGACAGAATTTTTTCGTTGATAGGTTTCAGGGTTCAGGGTTCAGGGTTCAGAATTCGGGTTGGATATTCTTTCTGAAACCTGAACCCTGAAACCTGAATCCTTTTTTCTATGCACCGCTTCTATGTCGCTTTTGAACAATGGCAGCCCGACGCTCTCGTCCTCACGGGCTCGGAAGCACATCACTGTCGGGACGTCCTCCGCCTCAAGTCGTGCGATAAAGTCGTTCTCTTCGATGGCCGCGGTCGCGAGATCACTGCCGAGATCACGTCCGGCGACGCGTCGCAAATCCAGCTCCGCAAACTGCACGAAGCGCAAACGCCACCATTGCGTTGCCGCATCACGCTCGGCCAGGCCATCCCGAAGGGGAAGAACATGGACCTCATCGTGCAAAAGGCGGTCGAGATCGGCGCGGCCGAGATCGCGCCGATTCTTTCCGATCGCACCGTTGTCCGGCTCGATGAGGAGAGCGCCGCGTCGAAACAATTGAAATGGCAAACGGTAGCGATTGAAGCGGCCAAGCAATGCGGCCAAAACTGGCTGCCAAAAGTGCAGACGCCGCAGAGGCTCTCGCAATTTTTCCAGGAGCATCGCCGGTTCGATCTCCAATTGATCGGGTCGCTCCAATCAGATGCCGTCCATCTCAAGAAAATCCTGGCGGAATATTCGTCCGAACATGGCGACCGGCCCGCGAGCGTCTTAATGCTGGTCGGGCCGGAGGGCGACTTTACGCCGGCCGAGCTTTCCCTGGCGCGGAGCCAGGGATGCCGGCCAATCACGCTTGGCCCGATCGTTCTGCGAGTGGAGACCGCGTCGATCTATTGTCTGAGCATTCTTTCGTACGAATTACTGGTGTAGATGCCTGTCTTTGGAGCCGGCACGCCCTCGTGCCGGGGAGGGAACGTCGCCTTGAGTCTCGCTCCAACGGCACGAGGGCGTGCCGTCTCCATCACTTGCCGTAACTCACTCGCCAGATCGTTTTGTTCCCATCCTCGCTAAACAGCAGGCTCCCATCTTTCGCCACGGTAACTCCCACCGGCCGGCCCCAGACGTTTTCCTCCGGCGTAACGAACCCGGTGACAAAGTCTTCGTAATCGCCGCGCGCTTTGCCGGTGGATTTGTCGAGCGGCACCCGAACGATCTTGTAGCCGGTGCGGCGCTTCTTGTTCCAGGACCCGTGAAAGGCGGCGAAGATGTCGCCTCGGTATTCCGCGGGAAACTGTTGTCCATCGTAGAAGACGAGGTTGAGCGAGGCGGAATGGCTTTGCACGAGCACGTCTGGAGTCAGAACTTTGTCGGCTAGCTCGGGGTGTTTTCCCTTGTGCCGCGGATCCTGGTGCTTCCCCATGTAGAACCAGGGCCAGCCGTAGAAACCGCCCGACTGCACGCGGCTGATGTAATCGGGCACGAGCCCGTCGCCGAGCGCGTCGCGCTCATTCACGCTCATCCAAAGGTCGTTCGTGCCCGGTCGGAATTTGATGCCCACAGCGTTGCGCACGCCCCAGGCGTAAACTTTTTGTCCTGTGCCATCCGGGTTGAACTCGAAAATGCGGGCGCGATCCGCTTCGGAGCTGTCGTCCGAGACGTTCGACTTGGAACCGATCGAAACATACATCTTCTTGCCGTCGGGAGAGAAAACGAGGTCGCGCGTCCAGTGCCCGCCGCCGTGAAGGAGGCCGCCGGCCGACAATTCAGCGCTTAGTTTTTCGGCCGGTCCACGCGCTTTGAGATCGCCATTGCGGTAGGGGTACCGGACCACGCCATTCGTGTTCGCGACATATAAATACTGCGGCTCAGGCCCGAGCGGGTAGAAAGCGATGCCAAAAGGTTCGTCCAATCCCTCGCGCGCGAAGGTCTCGGTCGATTCCGGCTTGCCATCGCCGTCCGCATCCCGCAGCACTTTGATGGTATCGGCGCGACTTTCGGTGACGAAAATATCGCCATTGGGCGCGGTAAGGAGGTAACGAGGATCGCGAAACCCCGAAGCGTATTGTTCGATCTTGAAACCGGGCGGCACCTGAAGCTGCGCACCGGACGGCCGGTCCACGACGCGGGCATCGTTTGTGACGGAATTAGTTGCGTACGGGGCCGGGAGATCCTCGACCGTGATCTTGTGCCGCACGCCCGGCGCGTCGTTTCTCCAATCGGCGTCGACGGCGGCTTTGCCGGAGATGGTTTTCGGTTCCACTGCGAACTGTTGCTGGGACGGCAGTAGAGATAGAAGAACCGCCAGGAGCGCGCAAAGGCGGCGAGTGGAAAAGCTCATGGTTGAAAAGTGATGCCGCAACGGTCTTGCCGCAATGCATGTCTTAGAAACTTCAAGGAGCGGCGGTTTACAAACCGCCGTTTTATTAGGTCGGCGATTTGGAAATCGCCGCTCCTTGAGGGTTTTAGGCGAAACGGGGTTAATAAATATACGGCTCGGAAAGGGCGAACGCGTTCCGGATCAGTTCAAGACGTGGCTCCGCACCCTCGGCGATGATCACCTCGACGACGTCGAAACGAAACAGAATGTCGGGATCGTTCAGCAACCGCAGCCAGGCCAGACCACCGCGCGAAATCCGCTTTCGCTTGTCTCGATCGATCGACTCAATTGGCCGACCGTAATCTTCCCGCGTCCGCGTTTTCACCTCGACGAACACGAGCGTGTCGCCGTCGCGGCAGACGACATCGATCTCGCCGCCGGTGCGACCGCGAAAATTACGATACAGGATTTTGTAACCGCTCCGCTTTAGGAACTGGCAGGCCAGTTTCTCCCCCCGAGTTCCAAGTCGCAGATGCCGGGGAGGCGAACTCGAAAACCGGCTGCGCCACCGGTTCGAAAGATCGTCGATGAATCGGACAAGGCCCGTGTTCATGCAATTTTATCAGGTGCAATTCCGTGCCGTAGCCTTTGTGCTGGCTGAAGCAATATTCCGGGAAACGCGCACAGAAGTCGCGCATAATCGTGTCGCGCGTGACCTTCGCGATGACGCTAGCGGCGGCGATGCTGAGGCTGTAGCAATCGCCGTCGATGATCGCCGTTTGCGGCAGGGGGAAGGGAAATACCGGCAGGCCATCGATGAGGACATGCTGCGGTGGCGCGGCCAGGGCCTCGAGCGCGGCCCGCATCGCCTTATGCGTCGCGCGCAGGATATTGATCGTGTCGATCTCGACGGAATCGACCACGCCGACCGCCCAGAGAATCGAGTTGTTCGCGGTGAGCTCCTGGTAAATCTCCTCGCGCCTTTCCGGGAGGAGCTGCTTGGAATCGTTCAAGCGCCGGTGGCGAAATTTTTCCGGAAGAATGACGGCAGCGGCGACCACCGGGCCGGCCAGAGCGCCACGGCCGGCTTCGTCGATTCCGGCGATCGTGGAGATACCGAGGGCTCGGAGTTTGCGTTCATGCCGGAAGCCACAGCGACGGTACATCGATACACATCGTAGCTAATCAGAGCCGACTGGAAATCGAAAGTGTAAATGGTGACTCGTGATCGGTGAATGGAACAACTGCTCCCACTATTCACCAGTCACTGATCACCATTCACAAAGCCGCTATTCCCGAACGGCCGTCGCTTCTTTGCCCTTGCGGGTGCGGAGGTAATTCAGCTTCGCCCGCCGCGCGCGGCCTTCCTTCTCCACTTCCACTTTCGCGATGCGGGGAGAATGGATCGGGAACACGCGCTCGACGCCTTCGCCGTAGGAAATGCGCCGAACGGTAAACGTCTCGTTCAGCCCGCGGCCTTTGCGGCCAATAACGATGCCGGCAAAAATCTGGATTCGCTCCTTGTCTCCTTCCACCACCCGGGTATGCACGCGGACGCCGTCGCCGACCTTGAATTTGGTCACTTCGGTCTTGAATTGCTCCTTTTCGATTGCGTCAATAATGCTGTTCATAATGGTTCCTCCGGGCGCGCTGGCGGGCGGACATTTTCAGGCGGATAGGGCCGAAATGCAAATAGGTTTCCCTCGTAATCGTGCTCCTGCTCGTGCTCGTGATCGAAAGGACCTAAATGGGGACCGATCACGAGCAGGAGCACGAGCACGATTACGATAAAAACGAATCAGCCACGCGGTTGTGCTTTCGCACCCGCCCACTATAATCGGGACGCACTGCGCCCGTAGCTCAACTGGATAGAGTGACAGCCTCCGAAGCTGTAGGTTGCGCGTTCGAGCCGCGCCGGGCGCACTCCCTTACGCCAGCGCTTCGAGGCGGCCGAGCAAATCTTTCTTGCTCGTCATGCCCACGACCTGGTCGCGGAGCTGGCCGTTCTTGAAAAAGAGGAGCGCCGGAATCGCGCGCACGTTGTATTTCATCGAGAGGCTCTGGTTCTCGTCCACGTTCACTTTCGCCACCTTCACCGACCCCGCTTTTTCCTTCGCGATCTCGTCCAGCAGGGGCGCGATCATTTTGCACGGCCCGCACCATTCGGCCCAGAAATCGACCAGAACCGGCTGATCGCTTTGCGTTACTTCCTTGTCAAAATTCGAATCGTCCAGAGTGACTGTAGCGGAGTTTTCCATGCCGCTAAGATACGACGTAAATCCAGATTTGAATCAGAAAATTTACGAAAGCGAAGCTGAATAGTCCCCAGCGAACCGACCGCGGAATGGTGTCGAATGGGTCCAGCCTCGCCGCGGTGCCCGGGCTAAAAGAGGGTGCGGGGGCGGGCGTGGGCGTGGGCAGGATGCTGATGCGCGCGGTCTCGTTTTTCGGTCCAGCCTGGGCTGAGCCCGCTCGTCCCGCTTCGGAGGCTGGCGGAAGCGGGCTGAGGGCGGCGCGCGATTGGGCGCTCGAGTCCGGGCCGGGCGGCTTCGGCAAAGGTTGCAAAAGCGATGACGCCGCGATGGATTCCGGAGTCTTGGCCGGCAACGGGGTAATTCTGGGCGGCACGCGCCGCACAGGTGCGGCGGGCGTTCGGGAGGGGAGAACAATCCTTACCGAGTCGTCTCGGGGGGCGCTTGGAGACGGCGGCGTTTCGTCTGGCCGCGACGGAAAAGCAATACGAACGGGTTCCTTGTTCGGTTCAGTCATGGGGGGACCTACCTCCCGAAAAATGCCACAGAAAACTGTGCCTTGTCACTGCTAAACTGCGAATGGCCCCGCTTCTGGCAGGGACGGCGCTGCGCCGTCCGAAATCGCGGTATTACTTACGCGGACGCCGCAGCGCGGCGTCCCTACCAATCACGCCAGCAGATCGTAGCCGCGGCTGCCAGTAATCCGGCGATGGATAAACTCACCCACCGGCGCGGGCCGGGAAAGAATCACGCGCGCATCGACATCAGGCGCGTCACCTTCCGTCCGGGCAATGAGCGGCTGATCGACGAGCAAACGAATTTCTTGCCCCACCTTTTCCGCGGCCATCTCGCGCGCGATGCGTTGTTGCACGGTCATGGCGCGGCGGAAACGATCGTTTTTGACGCTGGCCGGAATTTGCTCGGGCATCTTTGCCGCGCGCGACCCTTCTTCCTGCGAATACTTGAAGACCCCGAGCCGTTCGAAGCGCGTCCGTTCGATGAACTCCAGGAGCGAAGCGAACGCCTCTTCCGTTTCACCGGGGAAACCGGCAATGAAGGTGGTGCGCAACGCGACCCCCGGAATGCCCGCGCGGAGCTGGACGATTAGATCCTCGATATGAGCGCGGCTGGTTTCGCGGCGCATGCGGCCGAGCATTCCTTCCTCGATATGCTGAAGCGGCATGTCGATGTAGCGCGCGACTTTGTCGCAATTCGCGATGGTCTCGATCAATTCCGGGCTCCAATGGGCCGGATGCGTGTAGAGCAGCCGCACCCAGAAATCGCCTTCGATTTCCTGGATGTCGCGGAGCAGCGCGGCCAGGGTCGGCCCGCGCGAAGAATCGACTGGTTGGCGCGGCCCTGCTTTCGCCGCCCACAAATCCATCCCGTAATAGGTGGTGTCCTGGCTGATCAGGTTGATCTCCTTCACCTCTTCCGCCACCAGCGCGCGGATTTCGGAGAGAACCGACGCCGGCGGCCGGCTGCGATGCCGCCCGCGCATCTGCGGGATGACGCAAAAGCTGCACGGATGATTGCAACCTTCCGCTATTTTTAAATACGCGCTGTGCGATGGCGTGAGGCGAAAGCGCGGCGTGTCGTAGTTGGGAATATAGGTTGGCCGTTCGGTAACAAAACTGTAGCCGCGGTCGTTCTCCGCCCCCAGGACGCGCTGGACGATCGCGCCCATTTCGCTCACTTGATCGAGGCCGACGAACGCATCCACTTCCGGCAACGACTCGCGCAGCTCCCGCGAAAAGCGCTGCGACATGCATCCGCTCACGATGAGTTTTTGCCCCGGCTTTTTCCCGAGTCCGCGCTGCTGGTGGGCATCGAGGATAGCTTCAATCGATTCCTCCTTGGCCGAATCAATGAACGCGCAGGTGTTCACCACCAGCACATCCGCCTCATCGGCGCTCGAGGTGATCTCCATTCCGTGCTGCAAAACACTTCCGAGCATGATCTCGGCATCGACCAGATTTTTGGCGCAACCCAGGCTGATCATGCCGACTTTGGGCGGCGCTGGAGGTTCGCTAACCATGTTGGCCAATTTCACGAGAAGGCTACCGCCGGACGGGGGCGGTGGGGCTGGCGACCGGCTGCGGCGTGGGGCTCACCCGGCGCGGCGATTTTCTCGGCGATGGCCGGGGCGTGGGCGTCGGGATCTGGGCGGCATCTTTCGGATTCACGGGCTCTGCCCGGCGCACTTCGGGTTCCGCGGACGAGGGCTCGGGAACGAAAGGAGTGATTGCCGGAACGACCGTCGGAGTTGGCGTGGGCGCTATGGGCGAAGCGGCGGGCGCCGGTGGTGTCGTTCCCTCGACCGGCTGCGCGTGAGGCGCGACGATTGTGCTGGAAACGGTCGCGGTCGCCACCGGTGAAGTCCCTGGCGCCGGCGCGGGGCGCGGTTTGAGCCGTTGCACATCAAGAATCCATTTCATCACCATGAACCCGACGACCAGAACGACGACTCCGATGACGAACGGCATCAGCGATCCACGGCCGCCATTGCTATTGCTGCGCCTCCGGAGGGTCACCGGCCGGCTCGGTTCCGGCTCCGGCGCATCCGCCTGGAGATAGGCATAACCATCGGTGGTCACGTGCTCCGAAGTTTCGAACGCTTCGAGATACGGCGACACGTCCACCTCGAGAAATTTCCCGTAGATGAGCAGGAATCCCTTCGCGTAGGCGAGGCTGGCGAATTGCGAGAAATCCTCGTTCTCAATCTCTTCCAGCCGCCCCGGCCTGATTTTCGTAAGGCGGCCGGCTTCGTCGAGAGTGAGCCCTCGCGCGAGGCGCGCTTCTTTTAGTTTTGTTCCAAGACCTTCCATGAAAATGCGTAAAACGGCGGCGGTTAGACCGCGGCGTCGAGGTCGACAAGGATCTCGCGCGGCTTCGCGCCCTCGCCGGGCCCCAATATGCCGCGCTGCTCCAGAA
>DASQLH010000319.1:0-12276 GCA_035630155.1 Chthoniobacterales bacterium | reverse complement strand
CGGTTATCGGATCCGCGCCACCGGCACGGCCAAGGTGTTGGGTCTGCCGCGGACCGGCATGGACGATCGCATGTCCCTGACCACCCGAGGCGATAGCCTTCTCCGCAAAATCGATTTCCACATCGACCACTTTCTTTCTACCTACGGCTACGGCGACGCTCTGCCCGCGGCGACCCCTTCGGCGGGCAATGGCAAGAACAGTAGCGCGACGGTGGCGAGCCCGCAGATCACGCGGCGTATCGAGCTGATTGCCGTGCCCATTGAGCCGTTTGAAGGGGCGTTGAAATGCACGGGGAGTTTCAATGGACCTGGCTCGGCGGGGGTAATAGACAGCTACGATTCGAAGAACGGCACGTATCCGGGAGCGAGCGTTGCCACCAACCCCTCCCATCCTTACTACGCCGATTCGAGGAACGGCAATGTCGCTGTGAATACGCCCACGTTTAACCAGGGTGGATACATTTACGGCGACGTGGGCACGAATGGCGGCAACGTCACGGTTCCTCCCGCGCGGATCAGCGGAGTTGTCGATAACGCCATCTCCTTTACCGCGCCGCCCGTGAAGCAGCCTTCGCCGACCTACAAGACCGGTACGCCGGATACGATCACCCCCTCCGCCACGGCGGCGAACCCGGCGACTCCGGATTGGTATCTCTACTCCTCATTCAATGGCAAGACGATCAACGCGCTGAACGACGGCGCCGGCCATCCGGTGGAAACCTATGTAAACGTCGTCGTCACCGGCGATGTCGGCGATGTCGCCATTGCCAAAGGGGTGAATGCCAAGATTTGGTTCGCCGGCAACATGAGCACGAAGGCTCGCGATCTCGACAACCTCAATGTCGACGGTCCAGGGAATGGCGTTTACAAAGCCACTGCCTTCCACGCCACGACCGGCGCCGCTACTGCCTACGCGCCGACCGACAATTACAGCCGCGCCGGCCACATGCAGTTCACTGCCATCAGCCCGCCGACCGGGGTTACACAAACGATCCACATCGCGCCGCCGGGAGATTTTTGGGCGACATTCTATGCGCCCGACGCCGATTTCAACGTCACCGGCAATCCGGAGATGTATGGCGCCATCGTCTGCAAGTCGTACACCGGAAACGGCAATACCGGCTTCCATTTCGACAAGGCGCTGTGGGGGAAAGCGGGGCCACCGGTCGAGTACCGCATCGCCAGCTACATCGAAGACATTCGTTAACTTCCGGGCGATTTCGCAGATTCCCGCCGCGCTGAATCGCGTGTGCCCAACTGCTCAACAGTTGCTAGATTGGTCCGGGCAACATGGCGCGTGTTTTTCTTCTTTCGGCCACTCCTGACGACGACGAGACCGATTTCAATCTCGCTCCCCTCAGCGATCTGCAAAAATGCGCGGAACTCGATCGTTTTCGCGTCCACCCGCTAACTAGCGACGCGGCCAGGGCGGACATCATTATCTTCGCCGAGTTCTACGGCGCCGGCTGGTATTTCGAGCGCGTGCGCCGGCACCCGCTCGTCCGCACCTACCGCGACAAATGTTTCCTCTTTTGCGCCAACCCTTTTGTCATCCCCTTCCTGCCTGGAGTTTATTCCGGCGTGGAAAAGCGCTGGTCGTCCGCGCGAACGCGTCCGGGATTTTATCTCGGCCGGACCAGGAACGAATTCACCACGTTCAGCCCGCCGGCCGATGATCTGCCGTATCTTTTCAGTTTCATGGGATCGGTGAGGAACGCTCCGGTCCGCGAAAAGCTGGCGACGCTGCGCCATCCGCGCAGTTTTTTTCAAAACACGACAGAGGATTTCGATCGCATTCTCGATCGCAAAATGGGACGGCGGGAAAGGTTGGACTACGACCGCCGCTATGCCGAGGTAGCCAAGGCCAGCAAATTCGTTCTTTGCCCCAGGGGTCTGAGCGCCTCGAGCATCCGCTTATTTGAAACGATGCAGATGGGCCGGGTGCCGGTGATTCTCTCCGACGACTGGGCCGTGCCGGAAGGCCCGTGCTGGGAAAAATTCTCCATTCGCCTGCGCGAAGATGATTTTGCGGAAATCCCAGTCCTTCTCGAGCAACGCGAAGCGGAAGCCGTCACGATGGGCGAGCGCGCTCGCCAGGAGTGGGAAGAATGGTTTTCCGATGAGGTTTTATTTCATCGCCTGGTAGAGCTGTGTCTCGACATCAAGAAGAAACGGAAACTTCCCGAGAGTCTGGCTCGTTGGCCGATTTATCTTCAATATCTACGCCCGTTCCACCTGCGGCGAAGGATCGGCTCGAAAGTTCGTGCGCTGCGAGACCTCGTCGGAAAAAAGCGTGTTAACCAATAACGCCGATCAGTCCTTCGGCGCGCGTTCCGACAGCAACTTCGCGATACACTCCTGAATATCGGCAATGCATACCGGCTTTTTCAGGTAGGCGTCGCCGCAGACCTTCAACGCTTCCTGGTGGTCCGCTTCCTCGCCGTAGGCTGAGTAATACAGGATGGGGGTGTGCGGATGGAGCTCTCTTAATTTCTGGCACAGCTCCACGCCGGTGCCGTCGGGCAGGCGCACGTCGAGGATATAAAGATCGAAGAGAATTTCTTTCGCCAGCTCGAAGCCTTCGGCCACGCTCCCGGCCGTGAGGACGCCATAACCGCAATCCTGAAGCAGCGCGGCCATCATCAGCCGGGTATCTTGATGATCATCCACATGCAGGATGCGAGCTTTTGTGCGTTCCATGGCGGCCTCTTCGAATTGGACAACGAAAGGTATCAGAAACAATCGCCGTGCGCGACCGTTTCTCGTGGCGCCCGCCATGAGCTCTGCGGGCACGTTCGCGGTTGATACGGAAAAGGCCGCAAAAATATGATTGACACTGTTCCAGCGCCGGAGGCAACCTGACGGAAACGGTCCGAAATATCTAACGGGAGGGAAATCATCATGCGTATCTGGAACACACGCCATGTCGTCAAAATCTTCGGCGCCGTGGTTTTCACTGCGGTTATCGCTAACGCTTCGTCGGCCGCGATTGTCTGGGAGCTAAATCCCGCGCCGCGCCAACACGGGCCCGCCGGCTCCAGCAGCATCACTTACACCGAGTCGGGGTTTTCGATTACCGCGTACGGATTCGATAATAACGCCGGCATTGGCACGCCCCGGGAGTTATTTTACAAAGATCGTCCGCCGGTTGACGGCGCTGTCGAATTCGGCCTCGGCCTGAACAACGTGCCGCATAACGAAATCAATGCGGGTCTGCAATTCATTCAGTTCGATTTCACGGCCATGCTGGCTGCTGGAATGATGAATGGAGAGATCACTGTCGGCAGCGTCCAGGCAAATGAAGCATTCGCCATTTATGGCTCCAACGCTCTCGGCACGCTCGGCACTCAGGTCGGTGGGCCTTTCACGGGCCTGGCTTTTGACAATCAATCCGTCGCCATTCCGAATTTCGGGCAGTTCAACTATTACGCGATTGTAGCCACTCAGGGCAGCGTTCTGGTCATCTCTATCGAGGCCGATCTCCCGGTGATTCCGGAGATGAATGCGTTGCTGCCCATCGGCGCGCTGGTTTTGCTCGTCTTCGCGACGAACGCCTGGCGTAAACGCACCCCGCGAGCGGTCTAGTTTGCCTTGCCACGTTCATCCCCGGGCGAGCGATCATTTCGCGCGACGCGCGCCGGAGATGAATTGACGATGATCGAGCCACGGCAGCCTCTTCGAGTTCTTTGCGCGGACGATAACGTTCTCGTTCTGGACATGCTCTCGAAGACGCTACAGTCCGCCGGTCATCACGTTGAAGTGGCCACCGACGGGCGCGCCGCTGTTTCACGTGTCGAGGAAGATCCGGGCTATTTCCAGCTCATCGTCACCGACACACGCATGCCGCGGCTGGATGGTTTTGGGGTGGTGCAACAGGCCCGGGGAGCAGGTTTTGAGGGCAAAATCATCGTCTTCGCCAATTCGCTCACGCCGGAGGACCGGCAGCGCTACGCGGAATTGCGGGTTGATCGCGTGATCGACAAACCGGGGAAGAGCGGGGAATTAGTGGCCGCGATCAGCGAACTACGAGCGGCGCTCGGCTAGCCGGTCCAATTTGTTTGCGTTCTGATTCCGGCGTTGGAGGCGACGGCTGGGGAATCCTCCTCCCAAACCGTAATTAAGCTCTGCCGCCGCATCCCGGATTGCTGAGGCTGGAACGAGGGCTGGCCCAGATCTAGCTTATGGAAATTATAACATGAGTAAAGTCCGCAACCGCCTCTACGTAATAGCCGCCATTTCCCTGGCGTTACTCGCCACAGGGGCCACTTCCGCCCATGCCTTGGTTTTGGACTGGGACACCGCCGCGTGGAGCGACGGATCGCTCATCAACTCCTACGATCTCAACAGTGACGCGATCAATGACATCACCGTCACCATTAACTCTCAGCAGGCCAATATTTGGGCAACCGATCCCGCGACAGGCACACAGACGCCAGCGGTGAACCAATCACTCACCGGGGGCCTGGTCCCGGTGCAAAACTCGCTCAATCTGGCGGCCAATCTCAAAACCCAAAGCAACGTCACGATCAACCTGAGCTTTACCGGGGCACTGCCTGGAGCGGCCAATGTCTCCTTCACGCTCTTCGACATCGATGTCACCACCAACAGCGACATTATCGGCGAAATTTATGGCGTGGCCTACGATGGCACCCATATCGCCGCCACCATCACAAACGTCGGCTCCGCTGTTACTTTGACCGGCACGGGCTTGAATCAGGTCCTGACCGGCAACGCCGCCGCCGCGAATAATTCTTCGAACGGAAACGCCACGATCAGTTTTGGCTCCACCATCATCACCGATGTCTTCTTCACCTTTTCCAATACGTCCGGCGCGCCGCGCTTCCAGAACATCGCCATCGGGGACGTCAGCTTCACTCCGGTTCCGGAAATGAATCCGGCGACGACGGCAGCGGCCAGTTGTATTGCGGCGGTGGTCCTCACCATTTTGCTGCAGCGCCGCGCTCGGCGCGCCCGGCAAGCTGTTCCTTAGGCTACCGCGCTTTCGCGGACGGCCTTTGCCGAAGAAAGTTCGCGCAACCGGCTGATCACGCCCGGGATTATCTCCAGCGCTTTCTCGACATCGGCCTCCGTATTGAAGCGTCCGAATGAAAAGCGCATGCTCCCGCGCGTGCGCTCCGGGCTCAGGTTCATGGCGCGCAGGACGTGCGATGGCTCCGGCGAGCCGGTGCGGCAGGCGGAACCGGCCGAGCAACAAAGCTGCTGGCGATCGAACAGCATGAGCGCCGCGTCCGATTCGATTCCGGCGAAGGAGAGGTTCGAGGTGTTGGGCAGGCGCGCCTCGAGATCGCCATTCACAAACGTGTCCGGCACTTTCTCTCGCACGCCGGTTTCGAAGCGATCTCGCATCGCCCGAACTCGGGTCGCTTCCTCCGCCAGCGCGGCATTCGCGCACTCCGCCGCCTTTCCCAGCGCCACGATCGCGGCCACGTTTTCCGTCCCAGCCCGGCGATTGTTCTCCTGGCTCCCGCCGATCAGGGATGGCTTGAATGCGCATCGCTTGTTTACGTAAAGCGCTCCGACGCCTTTGGGGCCATGAAGCTTGTGAGCTGAGAGCGCGAGCGAATTGATCGTCGAATCCGCCAGGCGGACCGGAATTTTCCCGACGGTCTGAATTGCATCGGTATGGAAGAGGACGCGTTTCCGGCGGACGATCTCGGCGATTTTCTCCACGGGAAACAGGACGCCGGTCTCGTTGTTTGCCCACATCGCCGTCACGATTGCGGTCTGCTGCGTGATCGCGTACTCCAATTCCGCCAAGTCCAGATTGCCTTCGCCATCGACTCCGACCACGGTGACGGACCGGCCGCCTCGCGAGAGCGTTTCGCAATGCCGCCGGGTCGCGCTGTGCTCGACCGCGGTGGTGACCACATGCTGCCGCGCCGGATCAAGTTGCAGCGCCGAATTCACGGCGGCGTTGTTCGATTCCGTCCCGCAACTGGTGAAAACAACTTCCCCCGGTTCGCAACCGAGCAGAGCCGCCACCCGCTCGCGCGCCAGGTCGATCGCCTGCCGCACTTGCCGGCCAAACGTGTAGCCGCTGGAGGGATTGCCGTAATAATCGGTCAGAAACGGCAGCATTTCCTCGATCACGGCGGGATCGAGCTGCGTCGTTGCGTTGTTATCGAGATAAATGATCTGCTCGCGAGAGATCATGGAAGCGTCCAGTTTAGTTGTCAGCGCGGTGGAGGTAAAGCGTGGCGTGCTTGGCGCTATTCCGGCGGGCGGGGCGCGTTACCCGGATGTTGCGGTGCGCGATGAGTGTAGCGGAAATACAGGTTGCGCAGATAAATCGGCAACGGCATCGCGGTGCTCAACACACCCACCGAATCGCGCTGGTAAATGGCAAAATAGCTGAGCATCAGCAAACTGCCGAGCGCGCTGCATTCCCAAAAACCGAAGGGGATCACACTCTTCCGCGCCTTCTCCGAAGCGATCCATTGAATGAGAAAACGCAGACCGAAAACCAGGCTGCCCGTGAGGCCCACGATTTTCCATGGATGAATCGCGATCCCGAACACATGCGTCTCGGCGAGAAACTGAAGGCTGTTCATAGGGGGGAGGTTCCTCCAAGGCGGGACGGTTTACAAACTGCCCGGTTTTCTTTCCAGCTTGATCTCCGCGTGCGGCAAGCGAAGAAATCCCATGCCGGAAACGAAGCCGCCCAAATGGAAAATCGCCCTCGCCACCACGCCGGAGCAAATCGGGCGTTGTTCCTCGGTCATGCGGGAGCTTCGCCCGCACATCAAAGCCATCGATTTCGCGGCCCGCGTCCTTAAGCAGCAGAGAGAAGGATATCAGCTCGCCTATCTCGAGCTCGATCAGGTCGTACGTTCGGTCGCCGGCTTTCGCATCTTTGATCTCCTTTTTTCCGGCCGCACTCTCTACATCGACGACCTGGTTACCCACGATTCCGATCGCTCTCGCGGATTCGGCGCCGCGCTTTTCGATTGGCTGGTCGAATACGCCAGGGAAAATGACTGCGCGCATCTGACTCTCGATTCCGGCGTGCAACGCTTTGCCGCTCACCGCTTTTATCTCAATCGCGGTATGGACATCACCTCGCACCATTTTGACTTAAAGCTGAATTCCTGAATCGCCCCCGGCCGCCAGAGCCTTGGCGAAAGCGGCTGATCGATGTAGCCCATCCAGCAAATTCCACCTAGGGTTGCTCCCAATGTCATCCGTCTGGGATATCGCGAACGAGCAATTGCGCGATCTTGCCGTTTACGAGCCGGGAAAGCCGATCGAGGAAACGGCCCGGGAACTCGGCGCCGACGCCGGCAAAATTATCAAGCTCGCGTCGAACGAGAATCCGCTCGGGCCTTCGCCAAAGGCGCTCAGCGCCATGCGCGCGGCGCTGGGATCCGCGCACCTCTATCCGGATGGCGGCGGCTTTTATTTGCGCGAAGCGCTCGCGGCCAGGCTCGGTTTCACCCGCGAGCACCTCATTCTCGGCAGCGGCTCGAATGAGATCATCGAATTTTTGGGACACGCCTTCCTCGGCCGCGGCGACGATGTGATCACCTCCGAGCACGCGTTTATCGCCTACAAACTGGTCGCGGCCGTTTTCGGAGCGCGCACTATCGAAGTGCCGAGCCCCGATCTCCGGCATGATCTTGACGGGATTATCGCCGCCATCACCCCAAAGACGCGCCTGATTTTCATCGCCAACCCCAATAACCCGACCGGCACGCTCGCCGGTCAGGCAGAGATCGACCGCTTCGTCGAGCGTGTGCCGCCGCACATCGTCATCGTTTTCGACGAAGCTTATTTCGAGTATCTCGATGACCCGCCCGACACGCTTCGCTTCGTCCGCGCCGGCCGCAATGTCGCCGTCCTGCGGACGTTCTCGAAAATCCAGGGCCTGGCCAGTCTCCGCATTGGCTATGGCATTGCCCCTCCCGAGCTGATTCGAGTGCTGCAAAAAACACGGCAGCCTTTCAATGTGAATGGTTTCGCCCAGGCCGCGGCCCTCGCCGGTCTCGACGACGACGATCACCGCCGAGAGACCAAACGCGTCACGGATGAAGGGCGCGCGTATCTCCAGAAGGAATTTGCCGCGATGAATCTGCGCTTCGTGCCGAGCGTCGCGAACTTCGTCCTCGTGAACGTGGGCGACGGCGCCAGGGTTTTCCGGGCGCTGCTTGAACGGCACATCATCGTGCGCGCTCTCAAGGGATACCATCTTCCCGAGTGGGTTCGAATTTCAGTCGGCACCATGGAGCAGAATCGACGATGCATCGCAGCGCTGAAGGAAGTATTGTCCAGCCAGCCGGCGTGACCGTTTCAGTGGAGTCCGAGGCGCCGGCGGAAACGATTGCGGCGATATCCACTCCTGCCGGAGAAGGAGCCATCGCGATGGTCCGCATCTCGGGCGACGAAGCGATTACTGTGGCCGATCGCATTTTTCGCGGAAGCGAAAAGCCGTCGCAATTTCCGTCTCATGTCCAGCGCCTCGGAGAAATTGTGGATGGAGAACAATCGATCGATCAAGTTCTGCTTTCAGTGCATCGCGCGCCGGGGAGTTATACGGGAGAAAATTTGGTTGAGATCAGTTGTCACGGCGGCGTCCTGGTGACTGCGCGGGTTCTCGAGGCGTCTCTTCGCGCAGGCGCGCGGGCGGCGCGACCGGGGGAATTCACGGAGCGTGCCTTCCTCAATGGGAAGATGGATTTGACCCAGGCCGAAGCCGTCATCGATTTGATCCGCGCTCGAACCGACCTGGCGCTTCGCTCCGCGCACGAACAGCTGGAAGGCCGGCTCGGCTCGAAGATCAAAGCCATCCGCGGGGAACTCATTGAAATGCTCGCGCACATTGAAGCGGCAATCGATTTCCCGGAAGAGGGCATCGCGCCGGACGAAGGCGCTCCGCTTCGAACCCGGCTGGATTCGATTCGGCAGAAAATAGGCGACCTGCTGGCTACGGCGGAGCAAGGCAGGATTTTGCGCGAAGGCGTCCGCGCCGTGATCTACGGTCCGACCAATGCCGGTAAATCGAGTTTGCTCAACCGCCTTCTCGGCTTCGATCGCGCAATCGTCAGCACGCAACCCGGCACGACCCGCGACACGATCGAGGAAGTGATCAATCTGCGCGGGATCCCGATTCGTTTGCTCGACACCGCGGGGCTGCGCGATTCTGCCGACGAGATCGAGCGCGAGGGGATGGCCCGCACGGAGAAGTCGCTCCTGGGCGCCGATCTCCTTCTCCACGTGCTGGATCGCAGCGAGCCGAAGCCGGCCTCGTTTGAGCAAAGCTCGCCAGATCGAATCCGGATTGTGCTGCTCAACAAGAGCGACCTTCCCGAGCATCCGGATTGGAAGGAGTTTGATGCACTGCGAATCTGCTGTCTCTCCGAGAACGGACTCAACGGATTGGAGCACGCCATTGTTGAACAGATTTCCACGCAGCATTTGCGGCCGGAAAGCGGGGTTGCCATTAACACGCGGCACCGCGACTGCCTGAGGCGCGCTCTGGAATCGTGCGAACTGGCTGCGGGCACGATGGGAAACGGCCTGGCGCCTGAATACACCGCCGTCGATCTGCGTGCGGCATTGCGCGCGCTGGATGAAATCACCGGCGAGGCCGACGCGGAGGACATCCGCGATTCCATCTTCGCCCAGTTTTGCATCGGCAAATGACTGCAAACCTGTTCGCGCCCTGCTTGCTCCTTCGGAACATAGGCCTGCGGCCTGTGTGCCCAGCGGACATTCTGTCCGCGTTCTGTCTTCTCAGCGGAGTGAAATTCCGCCGGCCGCACAGACTGAAAGTCTATGTTCCGGCGGGTTCAGTAGCATGAACGCCGAAGCTCTCTACGAACGTTTCGTCCGGCCAATTCTGTTTTCGCTTTCCGCGGAGGCTGCGCATGATCTCGCGATTCGCAACCTGCGCGCCGCCTCCTCGCTTCCTTCCGTGCTGCGCGTTCTCGAGCGTTTCAAGCCGGCGCCGAAACCGAAGACGATATTCGGCCTCACTTTTCCAAACCCGGTTGGCCTCGCGGCGGGGTTCGACAAAAATGGGGTCGCGATTCCGGCCTGGGCCGCGCTCGGCTTTGGTTTTGTCGAGATCGGCACGGTCACGGCGAAAGCTCAACCCGGGAATCCGAAGCCGCGCATCTTTCGTTACCCGGAGCAAGGAGCGCTGATCAACCGGCTCGGATTCAACAACGACGGCGCCGATACCATTGCCGCGCGGCTCAGCGCGTTGCGCGAGAGCGGGCGTTGGCCCGCCATCCCCGTCGGCATCAACATCGGCAAGTCGAAGATCACGCCGATTGAAGACGCGGTGACAGATTATCTCTATTCCTTCCGCCTCCTGGCCCGGCTCGCGGATTACGTCGTCCTCAACGTCAGCTCGCCAAACACGCCTGGACTTCGCTCTTTGCAGAAACACGACGCGCTCGAGCAATTGCTCCGCGCTATTCGAGGCGAAAACCAAAACAGCCCCAAGCCGGTGCTGCTAAAAATCGCGCCCGATCTTTCGTTGTCCGAGCTGGAACAAGTCATCGCCGCCTCCGAGCAAAACGGCATCGTTGGAATTATCGCGACGAACACAACGATCGATCACTCCTCGATTCCCGCCTCGCGAGATCAGACAGGTGGTTTAAGCGGCCAGCCGTTGCGCGAAAAGTCCACCGAATTTGTGCGCGCGATCACTTCGCGCTCGCGCCTTCCCGTCATCGCTTCCGGCGGAATTTACGATGCCGAAAGTGCCCGCGAAAAACTGGAAGCCGGCGCGCAATTGCTCCAGGTCTATACCGGCTACGTCTATCGCGGGCCTGGATTGCTCCGCGAAATCGCCGCTGCGCTTGATTAACTAGGCAGCCGGCACGTCTGCCGCGACAGGCGGATCTACCGGATCGTTCTCCAGCCCGAGCTCGCGGAGGAGCGCGACGTCGCTGTCGGCGGCGGGATTATCCGCGGTGAGGAGTTTGTCGCCGTAGAAAATCGAGTTTGCGCCGGCAAAGAAACAAAGAGCCTGGCCTTCGCGCGTGATGCGGGTGCGGCCGGCGGCGAGGCGGACGCGCGCTCGCGGAATCGCGACGCGGGTAACGGCGATCAGCCGCACGAGTTCAAAGACATCCACGGCAGGCTGATCGCCCAGCGGTGTCCCCGGCATGCCCATGAGACAATTGATCGGGACGCTTTCCGGCGGTGGATCGAAATTGCTCAGCACCTCCAGCATGCGCAGCCGGTCGTCGATCGATTCGCCCATGCCGATAATGCCGCCGCAGCAAACCGACATGCCGCTCTCCTGGACGGCGGCGATGGTGTTCAGGCGGTCGGTGAATGTGTGGGTGGTGACGATCTCCGGATAAAATTCCGGCGACGTATCGATGTTGTGGTTGTAGGCGGTGACGCCGGCCGCTTTGAGCTTGCGCGCTTCCGCCGGCCCGATCTGCCCGAGGGTGACGCATACTTCCATCCCGAGATGGCTCACTTCGCGCACGGTCTCGAGAACTTGTTCGAACTTCGGGGTGCCATCACGCACACCGCGCCACGCCGCCCCCATGCAAAAACGGGTCGCACCTTGGGCGCGAGCGCGCCGGGCCGCGGTCAGGATGTCGTCGACAGGCAGAAGATCTTCGCGTTCGAGACCAGTAGCGTAATGAGCGCTCTGCGCGCAGTAAGCGCAATCCTCACTGCAACCCCCTGTCTTGATACTGAGAAGGCTGCAGCGCTGGACCTGTTCTCCGCGCCAGTTCTGCAAATGCATCTCGCGGCTTTGCGAAATCAGATCGAAAAGCGGCTGATGGTAGAGCGAGGAGAGCTTTTCGAAGTTCATCGAATGCGGCCAGCGTAACGCGAAGTGCGAACGCCGCAAAGGTAAAGCGACGGCAGTTTGGAAACCGCCGCTCCAAGTCAGGTCACCGGCTGACCCACTTGCCGTTCTTGCTCGAGAGAACCGGCAGCTCGTCCATCATGTATTGGGTTTTCCCGATCACTCCCCACATCGGGATGCCGTGCGCAGCCAGCCATTTCTTCGACATGCTCTCGCCGGTGTGGCAGCCCCAGCTTTTAATGACGGCGTTCCGGGTGAAAATGCCCCGGCGGATTTTCTTCAGTTCGTCTTCGTGCAGCCATGATTTGCACGCGCTTTCGATGTTGCTGCTGTAGTCGAACATGAAGCAGGCCTTGTTGGAATGACCGAAGAATTCGAAGTTCGCGATCTTAACGCGATCGCGGGGCTGGCCGTTGTTGAGATAATTGATGACCTCGTCGCCCTTGTTGAAATAGATCAGCTTGAGGTTGTACTTG
>DASQLH010000318.1:0-2759 GCA_035630155.1 Chthoniobacterales bacterium | reverse complement strand
GCCTTATCGTGCAGGCCGGCGTAAGTCGGGTTGGCGACGATGTTGTTCAAATAACTGGCGATCGCGCCAACGTTCTTGGCGATCGACCATTCGTTGTCGTTCAGGACGACGATGAAACGGCGCGTTTGTGATTTGGCGTTGTTGAGCGCTTCGTAACTAATCCCGCAGGTGAAGGCCGCATCGCCCGCGACCACGACGACATTTTCATCGCCGCCGCGCAGATCTCGTCCGACCGCCATGCCGAGTCCCGCGGACAAGGCCGTGCCGGCATGCCCGGCGCCATAGCAATCATGCTCGCTCTCGGTTCGCAGGAGAAAGCCATTCAAACCCTCGTACTGGCGCATGGTGCCAATGCGATCCAGGCGACCGGTAAACATCTTGTGGACATAGCCCTGATGGCTGACGTCGAAGACGAACTTGTCCCGCGGCGTCTCAAAAACGCGATGCAACGCAATCGTCAGCTCGACCACGCCGAGGTTCGGGCCGAGATGGCCGCCGGTTTGCGAAAGGACTTTGATCAGCTCCTCGCGCACTTCCTGGGCGAGCTGCACAAGGTCCTCTTCGCCGAGCGTTTTGATATCCGCGGGCGAATGGATCCCATCCAGCAGCCGCGTTGTGGCCGCCGTTGCCTCAGAAGAGTCTGACTTCGTCATTTTTGTTTGCTCCCTTTTCTTCCAATTTTGGAGGCGCTTCCTTTTCCGCCGCCGGCTCGAACTCTTTCACTACCGGCTTACCGGCATGGTTGCGAGTGATGATCTCTATTCTTTGCTCCGCGCTGGTCAGCCGTTCCTGGCAGACCTTGACCAGCTTCATCCCTTCCTCGTAGCGAACGATCAACTCTTCCAGCATCATTTTGCCGGACTCCATCTGCTCGACAATTTCCTCGAGCCTGTCCATGGCACCTTCGAAATTGAGATGGGGTTCGGCCTTTTTTGGGGCGGCGGACATAGCAGGAGCAAATTAAGCATAGGCAGCAGGGATAAAAAGCGCGACTTCGGGAAGGAGGCAGTGTTTCATTGCCGTGATTCCCCTCGGCGCGTCCGCGGAAAGCGGCGAAACCCCGGCGATGAATTGGTTCAATTCCTGCTCATTTTTTATGGCAGAATCACTCGCCACCTCAGCCCCGGCTGAGCCTCTCCTGCGGCAGCGGCTCTTATTAATATGAGACGTTTCTTTCCTTGGGCAGGATGGGCGGCAGCAGCCGCGTTTTGCTTTTTCACCGGCTCGGTTTTCGCAGTCTCCAGCGCGGTCAACATCTCGACCCGGATGATGGTCGAGACCGGCGACAATGTCTTGATCGGCGGCTTCATTGTTTACGGGACGGGTCAGAAAAATATCGCGGTGCGGGCCATTGGTCCGTCGCTTCCCGTGCCGGGCGCGCTCTCGGATCCGATCCTGGAGTTGTACGATGCGGCCGGAACAATCGTCGCGAGCAACGACAATTGGGGCGCGACTCAACAAACGGCGTTAATCAATGCCGGTCTCGCTCCGGCGAACGATCTCGATTCGGCCCTGATCACGACCCTCGCGACCGGCAGTTACACCGCAATCGTCCGAGGCGCCAACAACGCCACCGGTGTCGCCCTGGTGGAAGTATACGATCTAGATGCCGGCACTCCGCCCGCGCGCCTCGGCAATATCTCCACGCGTGGTCACGTGCTCACCGGCGATAACGCTATGATCGGCGGCTTCATCATCCAGGGCGATGTCTCGAAGCGGACGATTCTGCGCGTAAAAGGTCCGAGTTTAAGCCTGGGCGGCGTGCCGCTCACCGGCCGGCTGTTGGATCCCATGGTAGCCCTCCACGACGGGAACGGGACTCTCATGTCGCAGAACGATAGTTGGCGCAGCGACCAGCAGGCCGAAATCGCCGCGAGCACCATCGCGCCGACCGACGACCGCGAACCGGCCATCGTCGCGACCCTTTCCCCCGGCAATTATACCGCCGTCGTTCGCGGAGTCGGGGACACTACCGGCATTGCTCTGGTCGAAATGTATGACCTCGATCAGCCGCCGCAGGCGGATGGTTCGACGCTTTATGTGACGCAATTGCGCCCGCAAGGCTCCGCCAGCACGCAGGGCTCCGGCACCAGCACTCTTCGACTCGCTGGCGATGAGAAGTCGGCCATCGTCAATTTTTCCTACACCAATCTCTCCGGTCCGATCACGTCAATGCACATTCACGCGGCGGACGGCACGATCCTGTTCGATCTGGATGACGCCACGCCCCAACCAGACGGCAGCATGATCTGGGTCTTCGAACCGGTCGGTGCGTTGAGTGTCGCCGACATCATCAACTTGATCAAAACCGGCCAGACGTATTTGAATCTTCACACCGCGCTTTATCCAGCCGGCGAAATCAAAGGGTTCTACACCATCTCGACGGGCGCACAGGTCGTGCCTGTACCGACTCCGGCGCCACCGCTTGCTTCCGGTCCTCCCACGGTCACCGATGCCGGCCGCTTTCTTTCTCAATCCACTTTTGGCGCAACGAGCGCGTTGATCAGCCAGGTGCAGAACCAGGGCTTTGAGGCGTTTCTCGCCGCGCAGTTTGCCGCGCCAATCTCGTCGCATATGGCGTTTGTCGATGCCACTGGAGTTAATCCGCCGACGATCACCCAAACGCGAGATGCCTGGTGGACCCATGCGATCGCCGGGCCCGACCAATTGCGTCAGCGCGTCGCCTTCGCCCTAAGCGAGATCCTGGTGGTTTCGAATACGACCGGCAATCTCGGGGAACAGCCAGGCGCGCTTCCGAC
>DASQLH010000317.1:0-3142 GCA_035630155.1 Chthoniobacterales bacterium | reverse complement strand
AACATGGGTCCACGACGTCTGACTGATATTTTCCTCGAGCCCGCCCCCCGCGATATAAATCTTATTACCAATGACTGAAGCCCAAATGCCGTGTCGCGGGAACGGCATGTCCGGCTCCACTCTGCGCCAACTGTTGCTGGCCGGATTATAAACCTCTACTTCAGGGTGAATGCCTCCTCCTTCCCCCCCGAAAACAAAAAGCTCCCCGTTAACTACTCCAGCGGCATGGCCCTCCCGCCCGGTCGGCATATTGGCGAGTCTGGTCCAGCTGTTCGTCTGAGGATCGTAAACTTCGAGTGCGGTCTGCGACCCGGGCCCATCGCGCCCGCCCACGACATAAAATTTGCCATCGATCAGGCCGCCGGCGGTATGATGTCGATATACACCCATCGGAGCGCGGGTCGACCAAGCGTCCGTCGCCGGGTCGTAGACCTGCAAAATGCCCACTCCGGCCACATAAATCTTGTCGTCGATGACCCCAACGGCCGCCGTCAAGGGCTGGCTAACAGGCATCGGCGCAACCTGTGACCAGGAATCGTCTACCGGATCGTAAAGAAAATTAAACCTCGACTGACCGCCGAAAGCGAAGAGCTTTCCCGCGGCCACCGCGGCGCAATTGTGATGATTCAAGATCGGAATCGGCGCGACGGAAGTCCAGGTGTTTGTCGCCGGATTGTAAACATCCACGTTGTTCGTCCCGATGAAATTTTCGGCGAGTCCGGCGATAACGTAGATCTTGCCGTTTAAGACGGCGGTCGCTAGTTCCTGCCGGGGGTGAGGCATATGCGCCAGAGCTTTCCATTC
Source organism: Chthoniobacterales bacterium (assembly GCA_035630155.1). GTDB lineage: Bacteria > Verrucomicrobiota > Verrucomicrobiia > Chthoniobacterales > UBA10450 > AV80. Next base: position 2,338 of record DASQLH010000317.1, on the reverse strand, counting down.
GCCGGCGATTTCGGCGTGGCCCATGCCGGCTGCCAGGAGCGAAATGAACACGACCCCAAAAAACCCTTTCATAGCCTTCGCTAGTTAATCCCGCATCGCCGGAAAAAGCAATTGATTCCGACCTCCAGCCTGCGCCAAGGCTACAGCTTGGCAGGCCGGCCTCTGCTCGCCACGTCGTAGTCCCGCGGCCGCGGGACGAAGGCGGGACCCCTGGCTAATCCAGCCAGCTAAGCGGATATTTCGGATCGTCGAGGGCGAGCGATTCCTCGGTGAGCTCGAGGGTGTGAGCGGTATCGAACATCACGGCCAGCTCTTCGGTGCGCAGCGCGTCCTTGCTCGCCATGATCGTGCCCGGATGCGGCCCGTGCGGAATGCCGCGCGGATGCAACGTGATCGACCCACTCTCGATGCCGCGCCGCGAACCGAAATTGCCGCGCACATAAAACAGGACCTCGTCGGCCTCGACGTTGTCATGCACCCACGGAATTTTCACCGCTTCCGGATGATAATCGAGCATCCGCGGCGCGAACGTGCAGATGACATAACCGCGCACTTCAAATGTTTGATGGATCGGCGGCGGTTGATGGACCGTGCCGGTGATCGGCTCAAAATCCTGGGCGTTGAAAGTAAACGGATAGAGATAGCCATCCCAGCCCAGCGCGTCGAACGGATGATGCGCGTGCACCACCCGCGTTAGCCGCGGGCCGTCCTTCACCAAAACATGGACGTCCTCCTCTGAATCCACCGTAAGCATTTCGCTCGGCCCATGGAAATCGCGCTCGGAATAAGGCGAGCCCATCCGGATTTGTCCTTCGTGATTCAGATAACGTTGCGGGATACGGACCGGCCCCGCGGATTCGAGGATGAGATAATCTTCCTCCTCCACCTTGTCCGGCACGAGCCGATAAGTGATGCCACGCGGAATGACGATGTAATCTTCTGCCCGATAACGAAGTTTCCCGAAAACCGTCTCGAGCGTTCCGCCGCCCTTGAACACAAAGATCACTTCGTCCGCGCCGCCATTCTTATAGTACTCGAATTCGCCGTACGTTTTCTCGGGCCGCGCGCGGTAAGCGGTCATGTCTTCGTTGAAGAGCATCGGGATGCGGCCGGTGTAGAGGTCGCCGCGCCGCGGGATGTCCGCCGTCTTGATGTGATGATGGCGCAGCGGGCTCTCGGTCACCTTCTTCGGCGCCCAATACTTGATCAGCTCAACGCTCCGCACCCGCGTCGGAGGCCGCAGATGATAGATGATCGAGTAAGCTTCGTTGAACCCTTCCGTCGTGATGACGTGCTCGTAAGCGATCCCCTCATTTTTGAAGGAGGGCCCGCTGCCGTTGCGATGAAACCAGATGTGGTGCTTCTTCGGGATTTGACCGAGCTTTTGATAATAAGGCATAGCTGACTCCTACAGATTTCCGCGAGCGTCCTGCTCTTTTTCCAGCGCTTCAAAGAGCGCCTTGAAATTCCCTTTGCCGAAACTCTTCGCGCCTTTGCGCTGAATGATCTCGAAAAACAGAGTCGGCCGATCTTCCACCGGCTTGGTGAAGATCTGGAGCAGATAGCCCTCGTTGTCGCGATCCACCAAAATGCCCAGCCGCGCGAGCGGCCCTAGATCCTCGTCGATCTTTCCCACCCGCTCCGGCAACGTGTCGTAGTAGGTGGTCGGGATGCTCAAAAATTCTACGCCGCGATTTTGCAGGTCGGTCACCGTCTTGACGATGTCGTTGGTTGCGAGGGCGCAATGCTGCACCCCTTCGCCGCCATAAAAATCGAGATACTCCTCGACCTGCGATTTCTTTTTCCCTTCGGCCGGCTCGTTGATCGGGAACTTCACGAAGCCATTGCCGTTGCTCATCACTTTGCTCATGAGCGCGGAATATTCCGTGGAAATGTCATTGTCGTCGAAGGTCAGGATGTTCCGGAAGCCCATGACATCCTCATAAAATTTCACCCACGGATTCATCTGGTTCCAGCCGACGTTGCCGACGCAATGATCGACGTAGAGCAAGCCGGTATCGGGCGGGTTGTAATTCGACTCCCATTTGCGGAAGCCGGGCATGAAGACGCCGTTGTGGTCGCCGCGCTCGATGAAGAGATGCACCGTGTCGCCGTAAGTGTGAATGCCGCTCATGACCACGCGGCCGTTCTCGTCCTGAAGCGTTGTCGGCTCCAGGTAGCTTTTGCCGCCGCGCCTGGTCGTTTCGTTCCAGGCGGAAGTCGCATCCTCCACTTTCAGCGCGAGGACCTTCACCCCGTCGCCGTGCTTGTAGATGTGATCCGCAATGGCCCCTTCCGCGCGAAGCGGCGTCGTGAGCAGGAACGTCAGTTTGTTCTG
>DASQLH010000316.1:0-7524 GCA_035630155.1 Chthoniobacterales bacterium | reverse complement strand
ACTTCGTCAACCGACGCGCCTGCGAGGAAAATATAGAATTACTGGAAACTCTTTGCTCGTGGAAAGCTCATTCAAATCCTCACGCCTTTACGGTTTTTTTTGTGAGCTAAAGCGGCGCAAGGTTTATCGCGTCGCGGCCGGCTATAGCGTTGTCGGCTGGCTCATCATCCAGTTTGCTACGACGGTCCTGCCGGCGTTGACGTTGCCAGCCTGGACGGCGCGCCTGGTCATTGTCCTGGTTCTCGCGGGATTTCCGATTGCGCTGATTCTGGCCTGGGCGCTCGATGTCGGGGCGGGAAAGATCAGGCTGACTCCGGCGCCGGCGGCGGGGGAAGAGTGCCCGCCTGCCTTGCCGGGCCGAAAACGAAACATTTTCGCCCTCGCCCTCGCCGGACTGCTTATCTCGGCGTTGATTGGTTACTTCGTTCTCAACCGCACGCCGCGGCCGCGAAAACTGGGGAAATCGATCGCCGTCCTGCCCTTCGCGAATTTCAGCAGCGACACCGCGAACGCTTATTTTGCCGACGGCATCCAGGACGACGTCCTGACCAACCTCGCGAAGATCAGCGACCTGAAAGTGATTTCGCGCACGTCGGTAATGCCGTATCGCGACCAGACCCACAACATTCGCGAAATCGGCAAGGCGCTGAATGTGGCGACCGTCCTGGAAGGAAGCGTCCGGAAGGATGGCAAACGCGTCCGCATCAATGTGCAGCTCATCGACGCGACCACCGACCGTCATCTTTGGGCCCAGGTTTACGATCGCGAGCTGACGGATGTCTTCGCCATTCAAAGTGAGCTGGCGCAGGAGATCGCCTCCGCCCTGAAGGCCACGCTTTCACCCAGCGAACAGGCGCAAATCGAGCGCAAGCCGACGCAGAACGGCGACGCCTATCTGCTTTACCTCGAGGCGCACGAAATATTCGGCCGGCCCGATCGCCATCACGACGATGTCTTGCGCGTCGAAGCACTCTACGAGAAGGCCATCCAGCTCGATCCGGCATTCGCCCTGGCTTACGCCCGTCTTTCGCAGGTTCAGAGCTGGATGTTCTACGCGATGGAGCCGCTCCCGGCGCGGGCGCAAAAAGCGCGCGATGCTGCCGGTGAAGCGCTCCGTTTGCAACCGGACTTGCCGGAGAGCCATCTCGCGATGGGTTACGTGAATTACTACGTCGACCGCGATTACGACGCCGCGCTGAATGAGCTGGCGATGGCGCGGGCGGGATTGCCGAACGACGCCGGCGTTTTCCGCGCCATGGCCGCGATCCAGCGGCGTCAGGGCAAGTGGGACGAATCGAGCGCCAGCTATGCGAAGGCGGTCTCGCTCGATCCAAGAGATCCGATCCTGCTCGAGAACATGGGAATGAATTATCTGGCGGTCCGGGATTACGCGACGGCCGCGCGGATATTCGACCGCGCGGTGAAAGCCGCCCCGGAAACTTTCACGATCCGCGAGCTGCGGACGCGCGTTGATTTTTATTCCAAAGGCGATCTGCGTCCGATGCAGGCGCTGCTCGCAGGCTGGCCGGAAAACATCGATCCGAACGGGACGATCACGCTGGCGCGCCACAATCTGAAGATGTACGAACGAAAATTCGAGGAGCTGATCGGCATTCTCGAGCGCAGTCCCGCCGAGAAATCGCGCGGCGAGACGAGCGCGCCCATCTCGAAGGCGTTCCTCAAGGCGACGGTTTACGCAGCGATGAAAGACGAGACGAAGGCGCGGGCGAACTACGAAGAGGCGCGCGAAAAGGCCGAGAAAGCGGTGCAGGAAAGTCCGGACGACGCGCCGCGGCACGCGCTTCTGGGATTGATCTACGCCGGCCTGGGCCGCTGTGAGGAAGCGGTGGCCGAAGGCAAGCGCGCGGTCGAATTGTTGCCGGAATCGAAAGACGCGTTCGACGGTCCGATCCTGGTCATGAGCCGGGCACGCATCAGCATGATGTGTGGCGATGCCGATACCGCCCTGGCGCTTTTGGATCGCTCCCTGCAAACCCCGGCCGGCATGACGGTGCACGAATTGCGGCTCGACCCGGTCTGGGATCCACTCCGAAGCGACGCGCGTTTTCAGCAAATGCTGGCCAAGTTTGGCGGCAAATAGGTTGTAGCCACGGCCCTGTGGGCCGTTTCGTCTTGGGCGAGAGCGTTGATGATAAACTGACGGCCCACAGGGCCGTGGCTACAAGTAAACAATCCCTGCAACGTCCGCCGAAGAATCTTGTCTCACCTTACGTGCACGTCTGTAATTGCGCCGGGCGATGAGTGGATTTTTTGAAGAGATCAAGCGGCGCAAGGTTTACCGCGTAGCGGCGGCCTACGCCGTCGTCGCCGCCGGCACAATCCAGCTCGCCTCGGCGGTTTTCCCGGCTTGGGAGCTTCCTTCCTGGGCCTTGCGCCTTGTCATCATCCTCCTGCTCATCGGGTTCCCGATTTCGCTCATCCTGGCGTGGGCCCTCGAAGTGACCCCGCAAGGCATCCGGGCAACCCCGCAACCGCCAATGGCTCCGCGCCGGCGCCGCAACATCATCGCGCTGGTGGCGATCGGGGTCATCGTTTCGGTCGCCGCCGGAATCTTCCTGCTGCCCCGCGCTTCCGCGCGCAAGCTCGACAAGTCGATCGCCGTTCTCCCCTTCGACAGTTTTAGCAATGACCAGGAGAACGCGTTTTTCGCCGACGGCATTCAGGACGACATTCTCACCAACCTTTCCAAAATCGGCGACTTGCGGGTGATTTCGCGCACATCCGTAATGCCGTACCGCGGCAAGGAGAAGAACGTCCGCGAAATCGGCAAGGCGCTCGGCGTCGCGACCCTCCTGGAAGGCAGCGTCCGGAAAGATGGAAACCGGGTGCGCGTCAACGTGCAGTTGATCAACGCGGTGAACGACGAACACATCTGGTCCGAGGTCTACGATCGCGACCTTACGGACGTGTTCGCGATCCAGACCGACCTGGCGCAGAAGATTGCCAAGGAGCTACAGGCGAAACTTTCCCCCAGCGAAAAAGCCCAGATGACGCGCAAGCCCACGGAAAACGGCGAAGCTTATCTGGCTTTCGTGCAGGCGCACACCTTGCACCGGCAAGTGGACCATCATGAGAAGCTGCTCCAGGCCGAGCAACTCTACGAGCGCGCGCTGCAGCTCGATCCCCAATTTGCCCTCGCGGCCGCCCAATTTTCCCGGCTGGAAGGCTGGATTTACCGTTCCTCTGATCCGACGCCGGCTCGCCGCGAGAAAGCGCGTGCCCTTGCCGTCCGCGCCCTCACTCTCCAGCCCGATTCCGCGGAAGCTCATCTGGCTCTCGGTTTTTCCTACTATTATGGGGACCGCGACTACGAGAACGCGCTGAAGGAATTTGCGATCGCGCAGCGCGGCTTGCCGAACGACGCCGACGTTTATCTTGCCATCGGCGCCATCCAGCGCCGGCAGGGGAAATGGAAGGACTCGAATGCCAACCTCGAGAAAGCGGTCAGCTTGAATCCAAATGATACCTGGCCTCTGCAAAATCTGGCTCTGAATTATGAAGTTCAGAGAAACTTCGACGCGGCCAACAAGACCGTCGATCGCGCCCTTAAACTGGCTCCAAATTCGCTGAGCCTTCTGTCCATCAAGGCGCAGCTGGCGATCGGAGAGAAAGGAAACATCGAGATTGCCGTGCGCATAGCTTCGAACCTGCCGCCGGAACACGCAAAAAGCCTTCTGGGGGGGCAGGTCGTGCAAATCCTGTTGCTGCAACGCAAATTCCCGGAAGCGGTGCGGGCAGCGGAACAAATAAACGACGAACTGTTGACCAAGGAACCGGACGCCTTGCCCATGAAATACACGGTCATCGGCATCGCAAAAAAGGTACAGGGCGACGAGGCCGGGGCCCGGGAGGCGTTTCTGACCGCGAAGGGCTTTGCCGAAAAATACATAAGCGAGGCGCCCAACGAAGCCGCGCGGCATTCCAAGCTGGCGGCGATTCTGGCGTGGCTGGGAGAAAAAGATGCCGCCATCGCGGAAGGGCTGCGGGCCACCGAGCTGCTGCCCGAAAGCGTCGATGCTTTCGACGGCCCAAAATTGACCGAAGCCCTCGCGGAGGTTTACGCAATCGTCGGCGAGCACGATAAGGCAATCGATTTGCTCGATCACCTCCTCTCACGGCCGAGCTTTGTGACCGTCGCCACCCTGAAGGTCATGCCGATGTGGGATTGGCTGCGACACAACCCGCGTTTCGACGCGCTGATCAAAAAACACGGTGGCTAATCTCCTTCGCTTCGCGCTCCTCCTGTTTCTGGCGAGTGCGGCCCAGGCGGAGTGGGCCGTCACAGGTTCGGAGACCGAGCGCAGCGCCGTTTCCGGCGTCGAGCATCGGCGAATTGTGGTCAGCGATCCGGAAACCGGCGAAGAGGCGAAATTGGATCTGGCTTTGTTTTCAACGAAATCGGCCACGCTGCGGGTGATTGATAATCCAACCGGCGCCGACGATCTCGCCGCGGTGATCCGCCGCACGCGCGCCGTGGCGGGGGCGAACGGCGGCTATTTTGACCCACAGGATGTGCCGCTGGGATTGTTGATCAGCGATGGGAAATTGATCGCACCGCTGCGCAAAGCGCGGTTGCTCAGCGGCGTGATGGTCGTCACGAAAGGACGCGTCGAGCTGCTTCGCTATGCTGAATATTCCTCGAAGAAAAATGCGACGGCGGCGTTGCAGTGCGGTCCGTTTCTGGTGGACGGCGGCAAGGCCGTGCCGGGCTTGAACGACACGCGCTCAGCCCGGCGCACTTTTATTCTGACCGGCGGCGATCGCGCGGCGATCGCATTTTGTTCGAGCGTGACGTTGGCGGAGCTGGGCGAGATTCTCGCCACGCCGGGGATCGTGGCCGATCTTAAAGTACAACGCGCGCTGAATCTCGACGGCGGATCGTCCAGCGCTTTTTGGTTTACGGGGGAAAACGGCCCGTTCTCAATTCGGGAACTAAAGAGGGTACGGAATTTTGTGGTGGTAGTGCCGAAGTAGGAGCGACTTCAAGGAGCGGCGATTTGAAATCGCCGATTTTGTTGGGCCGGCGATTGAAAATCGCCGCTCCTTGACGCGCAGCGTCCTTCGGCACGAGACTCGCAATTCCGATGCGCACCTTCGGCGGATTTATTTCTAATGGGCAGCTCCTTTATGGAGAAGTGCGCGACGAAGCTGTGCACGTTCTGGCGAAGCCATATTGGCTCGGCCTGGAATTTACCGGCGCAGTAATCCCGCTTCGCGAGTTGCAAATCAACATTCCGGTCGCGCCGAGCAAGCTCATCGCGGTCGGTTTGAATTACGCCGATCACATCGCGGAGATGAAACGGACACCGCTCGGGACTCCGCTGATCTGGTTCAAAGCGCCGACTTCGCTCCTGCCCCACGAAGGGACCATCGAGATCGCGTTTCCCGAACATCAAACGCATTTCGAAGTCGAGCTGGCCATCGTTATCGGCGCACGCACGAAAGATGCCGGCCTGGAGAGCGCGATCGAGCATGTCTTCGGCTACTCTATCGGCGAAGACATCAGCGATCGCGATCTGCAAACAGCGGAAAAGCAATTCGCGCGGGCGAAGTCATTCGATACTTACACGCCTATCGGTCCATTCGTTTACACCGATGTCGATGTGAGCGATCTCCCGATCACCCTGCGCCAGAACGGCGAGGTGAAACAGCAGGCGCGCACCAGCCAGATGATTTATCCCGTCGCGGAAATCGTCTCGTTCGCGAGCCAATCGCTGACGCTTTTGCCGGGCGATGTCATTCTTACGGGAACACCGTCCGGCGTCGGTCCGATTCGGAAAGGCGACCAACTCGAGGCGCGGATCGGCGACTGGCCGCCACTGCGCAATTCCGTCGCGCAAGCGCGGGCCGTTAAAAAATAATGCTTCCCTCGCGCAATTTCCTGACCCTAAGCTACATCCCACAAGGGCGGGTGATGCGAACTAAAATAGTGGCCCCGACCATGATCCGAAACGTCGATATGACAAACGCGAAAGTTTTGCTCGACTAGCACTTATCTCATTGAGGAGGATAACCAACTCATCGATTCGAGCCCGGGAAAACTTTCCAAACAACCCTATGAAAACACTGCTAATCGCCAGCCTCTGCTCCGTCACTCTCGCGCTGACTTCGTTCGGCCAAACCTCGCCACCGCCCACGACGACCAGTCCGGCGGCGGTCACCACCCCGGCGGCGCCGGCGATCAGTCCGGCTATTCCGCCCGCGACCACGGGCGTTTCGCCGATCACTGGCATCTCCCCGGCCACTGGGATGACCCCGGCCACGGCGATTTCGCCTGCCCTTGGAGCTTCGCCTGCCATTGGAGTTTCGCCTGCGATTGGAGTTTCGCCTGCCACGACGACAACCACCACTGGAGTTTCGCCTGCGCCGGGCGGCTCACCCACTCCTGCCGCTGAGGCTACTGAAACTGAGTTCGACAAGAATTTTTTCATCCACAACTTTAAAGCAGGCGGCCCGATCATGTGGCCGATCCTTGTTGTCTCGATCGTCGCTCTGGCGGTGGTTCTCGAACGCATTTTCTGGTGGCTTGGCCGCTGGATGCGCCGCGATCCCAAACGGATTGAAAAGGTATTTACCGCCATCGAGGTCGGCGACTTGGCGGAAGCGTCGCGGCTCTCCCGCGAGTCGCGCGATCCGGTTTTGCGGATGCTCTGGAATGGCTTGAATCACCAGCACGCGTCGCTCCAGGGCGCCTTGCAGGTCGCGGCGGGCATCGAAATCAAGCGCGCGGGACGGTTCCTCGTGGTCATGGATACGTTGGTCACGCTGGCGCCTCTGCTCGGTTTGTTGGGCACGATCGTCGGTCTAATGAAGGCGTTCGGCTCACTCGGAAACGAAGAGCTCGCCGTGGTAACGGTGACGGGCGGTATCGCGGAAGCCCTCATTGCCACGGCCGCCGGTCTCGGCATCGCCATCTTTGCGCTAATTCCCTTTAACTTTTTCACGTCCCGCGTGTCTAACTTAGAGTTCGAACTGCAGACGGCTGCGACGAACCTTGAAGTTATGTTGGAAGCACAAGGCAAGGCAGGGCACGCGGACGTGGAGATCACGGGAACAACACCGAGCTCCGCCACCCGGTCGTCCATCTAGAGCTGACCATGGAGATCCCTTCACCCATCGCAAAGAAAAAAGCGCGGATCGAGATCATCCCTTTGATCGACATCATGTTCTTTCTCCTCGCGAGCTTCATGATGGTGAGCCTGAGCCAGGTCACTATGAAAGGGATGAAGGTGAATCTGCCGTTCGGGGCGTCTGGGGAAACGCAATCGAAGAAGGATTACATCAGCTTGTCCGTGGACAAGGACGGTCTGTATTATTTCGACAAGGAGCCGATCGCTCTCGAAGCGATCCATGGAAAGTTGGTCCAGATTTATCGCACCAACCCGGAGGCGAAGGTTTTTATTCGCGGGGACGCTGAAGCCGTTCACGGGAATGTGACCCGAATGCTGGACCAAATCCGTGCCTCTGGATTCAGCAAACTTTCGTTTGAGATCAAGAGCAAAG
>DASQLH010000315.1:0-4478 GCA_035630155.1 Chthoniobacterales bacterium | reverse complement strand
GTTGCCCGAGTCCGCAACAGTTCTTTCATCCGGAGGCGAGTTTGCTCAACGCCTCTTGCACAATCGCCGCGTGCTCTTCGGGCTTAACTTTGCGAAAGATCGCGGCGATCTTTCCAGCGCCGTCGATTACGAAGGTGCTCCTCTCCGCGCCCATGTATTTTTTCCCATACATGCTTTTCTCGACCCAAATCCCGTAGGCGGTGACGATCTCTTTCGCCGGATCGGACAAAAGCGGAAATGGCAGCTGATATTTTTTGATGAATTTCTCGTGACTGGGCGCTGGATCGATGCTGACGCCGAAGATTCTCGCGCCGTCCGCGAAATCGCTCCAGGCGTCGCGCAAGCCGCACGCCTGGGCGGTGCACCCCGGCGTATCGTCCTTCGGATAAAAATAGAGAACGACCGGCGTTCCTCGAAAATCGGCAAGGCTTACTTCGCGGCCCGCCCCGTACTCGCCACCGACCGCGACCGCGCGAAATTTCGGCGCCTTATCTCCAACCTTCAGCTGCGCGGCCTCCTCTTTCATGATTCAAAAACAATAATGAGAACGCCCACGGCGCAAAGCAGCAATCCCATGATCACGCTCTCGTATTTCTCGAGCAGTCCAAGCTTAACCTTGCTCAGGCCCGCGATGGTGAGCGAAGTGAAAATGACCATTCCGGCCACCGTCGCCAGCGAGAGCACCGCCGTGAGCACCGCGAATCCCGCCCAGCCGTAGCGAATACCCGAGACATAAAAGGGAACAAATCCCTCGCAGGGCGAGAAAGTGAGGAAGGCGAGCAAACTCAGAATGGCCGCGCGATCCGATGTCGGATGCGCCCGACAGCCGGGATCGTGTTCGTGATCATGTTCTTCGTGCTCGTGGCTGTGACCATTCTCATGGAGGTGCTCGTGCGGGTAATGAAAATGCACGTGTCCTTTTCCGAGAAGTTGGCGGAGGAGATAGTACACACCGAAGAGAAGGAGCGCTCCTCCGGCGATGCGGGGAAACCAGGCGCCGACGCGATCACTGATGACCGCGCCGAATAACGTGATCGCCAGGCCAAGCGCAGCCGTGACCAGAACATGACCGGTGCCGGCGAGCGCCGTGACCGCAATCGTCTTGGACGCGTTCCACTTTTGCACCCGGGCCGTCAGGACAAACGGCAACCAGTGCGTCGGAATGGCCGCGTGGAAAAACGCCACTCCGAAACCCGTGAGCGCGAGAGTGGTGAGGACGGATTGGTTCATGAATGCGGTGGAAGATTAACCGGTGCCGCAGGGAAATTGACGATCCCGGCCCTGAATGGCGAGGATTTATCGGGCTGACAGGATTCGAACCTGCGACCTTTCGCACCCGAGGCGAACGCTCTACCAAGCTGAGCCACAGCCCGAATTGATGCCGGGGTCTTGGCAACCGCAGCATTCTCTATCTGGCGTATTTTTCGGCGAGTGGCAAGTAGAGAAAAACTGACGGAGCCGTCAGTATTTGTCGGGAGTTCGACTCATCCGCGAATTCCATTCGCTTGGCGCCAAACTCGTGGCCCAAGTGCGCGGCTTGTCTCAATTGTGATAAATATCGCAAAAACTCTCACAACAGAGAACGGCACCTCTCAGGGACGAGAAAATCGGCACATGAAATGCTGCAAATTATAATTACCATAACGTCTTTGGCATGAAACAACCGGCTAACGTGGGGATTCGAGGAGCAACACTGCCAGAAGCGCTGGTTGGCATGGTTTTGCTTGCCACCTTCTTCGCTTCCATTTTTGAGCTGAACGCGGTCTGCCTCCGCTATATCGACGCCACCAAGGAGTCGGTCGCAGCCCTCCAGAGCGTCCAGGACCGCGCGGAAATGATACGTAACCTGGCCTTCACCGACCTTACCAAGACAGACGTGGTGCAGGGCCTCATGGCGAACGCGCCCAATGCCGCCCCATTCGCTCTAAAAGCTACCGAAACAGTCAGGCTGAGCGCTTATCCAACACCGAATGGCGTCACGCAATTCACTCGCTCGCCCAGCGGTGTGGTCACGGCTAATTCCGTGGCAGCAGACCTCGGGCAGGAGCTCGTGAAAGTGGAGGTGAGTGTGGCCTGGACGATGACTTTAGGCGGCCGAGCCAAGACCGAGCAGACAACAAACATCCTCTCGAACGGATCGAAAAAATGAAACTCAAACTCCCGCGCTGTCACGCCTTCACCCTAACCGAAATGTTGATCGCGCTCTCCGCGAGCGCCGTGGTTCTGGGCGCCACGCTCACCTCCTCCAGTTCCCTCCAGAAAAGCTTCAACGCGATCGACAACTACTTTGCGACGCACATGCAGCAGATCCGCATCGTCGATTATCTCAGCCGGGACGTGAAGCGCGGCCTCATCGTGACTACTTCGGCGGACCTCCAAACCGTTACGATCACGACGCCGAACTACATCGTCCAACCCGGCGATCCCGAAGCGATTCTGAATCCGGACTCCATCGGGACCCCGCGAACCCCCACCATCGTGCACACGCCAAGCGGACCGCAGGTGAACTACGGCGCGACGACGAGCACGATCATCTACTCGATCAATGGCCTCTCCATCCTGCGCACGGAAAACGGAGTCGTCACGACGATCGCCTCCAGCACAGATCAACTCGTACCGCTAACGACGGACGTGGAGCTGGCTAATACCGAGTTCACGAAGACCAGCATCACCTTCCAACCGATTTTCACTTCGAGCGGCTCCCCTGCTTCGCGAAGCGGCACCACGGTTTATTCGACAGCGTATCTGAGAAACAAACGGCGAGGCTAAGGATCGCCATACCGGAGAAAAAGCATCATGCGCGGAAAACGCCCGGCAGAAGAAGGCAACGTGCTCATCTGCGCGTTGTGCACAATCCTCGTCATTTCCCTCATTGGCGCGAACGTTTTGTATAATTGCACGACGCGCTTCAATGTCGCTTCGAGCCAGGTGCGGAGTTGGAAGGAATCGCTTTTCGCGGCCGAGGCCGGGGGCGACATCGCCTACGCTGAAGTGCGAAAGACGGTGCTGGATCCAACTCGCGCTTTTAACGCCTGGACGAACTCGGGCGCGCTGCACGTCAGTCCGGTCACGACGTTCGGCGGCAATAATCTGGTCACGAGCACAGCGGTCGATTTGTTTTATTACGACCCGATCACGGGAAATCCGTGGTATCGCGCTCGCAGCAAGGGGACCGCGCCGGTAAATGGATTGCGCCGCACGGGAATGGACGACCGCATGGGAGCGGGCACGCGCGGCGACAGTTTGCTCCGCAAGATCGACTTCAATACGGATCACTTTATCTCCACTTACGGCCCGAATGGAGATGGGGTGGGCAAAGCCCTCGTCGATGTGCCAAATCCACAGATTACGCGCCGGATCGAACAAATCATGGCGCCGGTGACGCCGTTCGAAGCGGCCATCAAATGCACCGGATCGTTCTATGGACTCGGCTCGGCCGCGCAGGTGGACAGTTACAACTCGAAGAACGGTCCCTACTACTTTGCCGCGAACAATCCTGCGGATCCCAATTTCAAAGATTCGCGCAGCGGCTCCGTCCTGATTGGGACGCCGGTGGCGGAGGTCAACGGCATGCTCTACGGCAACATCAGCACGAATGGAGGAACGGTGCGGCCGTCCCAGTACATCACGGGAGTTATCGACAACAACGTCCCATTCACCGTCCCCCCCTATAAAATGCCAACCGACATGCCGCCGCCGGAAACGTCGCCCACGAGCGTGAGTTCGACGGTGACCATCACGCCGCCGACCGCGGGGACGCCGGCAGTTCCCACCTATTACCTCTTATCGGAGCTCAGCGGAAAGTTGATCATCAATCCGGTGGGGACCGCCGAAACATATGTGGCCATCCATGTCACGAACGACATGACGGCGCACATCAATGTAAAGCCAAAGGTCCATGTGAAGATTTTTGTCGACGGCAACATCGATGTAAAAGGGCGCGACATCGACAATGAGACAGGCCTCGCCGCCAACCTCCAGTATTACTGCATCAGCCCTCCCGATGGCGGATCGCAATTCATTCACATTGCGCCTCCGGGAAATTTCGCCGCGACCTTTTACGCGCCCGGAGCCGACGTCGTGCTCAACGGAAATCCCGACCTGACCGGCGCGATCGTTTGCAAAACCTTCTACGGAAACGGCAACACCAGCTGGCATTACGACCGCGCGCTCGACAACGAGGGCGACGCCGTCGATTACCGCATCGCCAGCTACGTGGAAGACATCCGTTAGGCCGCGCAATTCGCCCGTTTACGAGCCGGTTTTTGGGCCAATAAATCGGTTGACAGCGACTTGCGCCCCCCGCAAAGTCAAAATTCGCTTTTCCCTGACGATGATCGCCTCAAACCTTATTCCCACAGCCGTTTCCGGCAGCTCGCCGACCGTTCTTCAGTTCCCGACGGGTGCCTCCTACGCCGTCCGTTCCTTGCGCAATATGACCACTCAACTCCTGCAGGAAGCAGCTCAAGTGATCCCGA
>DASQLH010000314.1:0-2074 GCA_035630155.1 Chthoniobacterales bacterium | reverse complement strand
GCGCCCGGAACGCAAATCGAAGTGCGCTCAATTTTTTACAACCTGCCGGCGCGCCGGAAATTCTTGCGCTCGGAAAATACCGAAAGCCGCAACATCGAGCATCAGCTTCATCTCCAGGCGACGGGCCATCCTGAAATCGCCTTTGTTTTTGTGCGCGACGAGCGCGTGGTCTTCCAGCTCCCGGCGGCGTCGAGCCTGGCGGAACGCATCCGCGACCTTTATGGCAAAGAGTTGGTGGAGCGTCTGCTCGCCGTGGAAGAATTGGCCGGCTCATCGAAAATCCGGATCCGCGGGTTGATTGGCCAGGCTGGCGTTAGCCGGCAGAGCCGCGCGCAACAATTGGTCTTCGTGAACGGGCGGGCGATCGAAAGTCCTGTGCTGACCGCGGCGCTCCGGGAGGGTTATCACACCGCGCTGATGAAAGGCCAGTTCCCCGTCACCTTCCTTTTTCTCGATCTCGATCCGGCGGCGGTGGATGTAAACGTCCATCCCGCGAAACGTGAAGTTCGTTTTCGCGATCCGGGGTTTGTTCGCGAAGCCGTGGTCGAAGCGGTGCGCCGAACGCTCGAAAGCGGACGACGCGATTGGCAGCAGCAATTTCAACGGCCACCGGTAGCCGGGATCGCTGATCCCGGCCGGGTGCCCTCTCCCTCGTCATTCCCGGTCGATCAGCACGTCTTGTCGATCGACGGACCGGGATCATCGATCCCGGCTGTAACGTCAGCGCGGCCGACCGTAGCGCCAGGCGGCGCATTGCCATTCGTCAGGCACGACGAAAGCGAATCGCCTATGCCTGCACCGTCAGGGGCGCAGCAATTCCAGATCATCGGCATTCTCAACAAGCTTTATGTTCTCATGGAGAATCAGGACGGCCTGGTTCTGGTCGATCAACACGCGGCGCACGAAAGGATCCTGTTTGAAGAGCTCCGCCGCCGAATGGAGGAGCAAGGCGTTCCTTCGCAGCGGCTGCTCCTCGCCCAAACCTTCGAGCTGGCGCCGCGCGACGCGGAGTGGGTGGAGCGCAATGCTGCGACGCTCCAAAAAATGGGGATCGGCATCGAGCCGTTCGGCCAGAATGCATTCAAGATCGACAGCCTTCCCACTTTTCTCGACGTCTCCGATCCGGTCACCTTCATGCGCAAGGTCATTGACGGCCTCAAGAGCGCGAGCAACGGCAGCTCAGCCATGCGGCTGGGCGAAGACATGATCGCGAAAACGGTTTGCCGGCACGCGGTCAAGGCGAACGATCCGCTGCGTTATCTCGAAGTGGAAAAATTGATCAGCGATCTGCTCGAGTGCGACTTGCCTTACTGCTGTCCGCACGGCCGGCCCACCATGATTCAGATTTCGCACAGCGAGCTGGAGAAGAAGTTCGGAAGGAAGGTGTAGCACCGGCATCTTGCCTGTGGGGCCAGTAGGCGTCTCGCCTGCTTCCTTTGAATCTAAACGGGCTAGAAGCCCGTTTGCCCCACAGGCAAGATGCCTGTGCTACTTCCAATATTTCGCGATGAGCGCTTTGATCGGCTCGGTCTGCAGACGGTAATTCTCCTCGTGGCGGTGCGGAATCTCGGGGAACCATTTCCACCAGAACATGCCGGCGATGAATGGATGCCGGGCCGGGAGCCCAAGCGCGACGTCGATGCAACGCTGCTGGATTTCGGCAGCATAATCGCCACCCGTCTTGAACCCCCACGGCTCCGCCGCGGCGCGTGAGCTTTCGTTGTAACCGATCTCGACAAAGAGAAACTGCTTCCCGTTTTGCTTCGAGTATTTCGCGAGTTCGGCGCAACGCTTCTCCCACGCGGCCGAAATCTCTTCTACGCTTGGATTAGCACTCTTGGTCAGCGGGAAATAGGCGAGCACGCCAAGATAATCGAGCGCGTCCCAGAACTTCACGTCGGCGTATTCATTCCAGTTCGCCCCGTAAGTCACTTTGCCGCGATAGACCCCGCGCACAGCGGCGATGATTTTGCGCCAACGCTCCTCGTATTTCTGGGCGTGGGAAAACTCCAGGCCGATGCAGAGGATTTCCGCCTTCTCGGTTTCCGCCAGAGTGGCCATCTGGACGATCCAG
>DASQLH010000313.1:0-45360 GCA_035630155.1 Chthoniobacterales bacterium | reverse complement strand
CCAATTCGAATACTTGAACGAAGGGCCGAGATCGCCCTGCACGAGCCGGCCGAGATAATCGAAATACTGCTGATAGACCGGCTTGTTCATGCCGTAATAGCTTTCGAGATTCTTCCGGATTTCCGGCGAGACATTTTTCTCGGCGTCGAACGGCCCGCCCGGCGCCAGCCGGATCATGAAGAAGGTGAGCGTCGCGATGGCGAGAAGCACCGGGATCATCTGCAAGACGCGCCGCGCGACGAAGCTGAACATGGATGCGGGAAGCTTGCCGTAATGTCCGGCGGATTTCTATGGTCGAATTGATTGGCTCCCAGATCGGAGGGACGTGCTTCCGCACGTCCCATTTTTCTCGAGCGCGAGATATTAAAGTTAGGGACATGCAGAAGCACGTCCCTCCGAACTAGATCATTTGCTCGATGAACTTCCGGCCGTCGAATAGCTCGAGGTCTTCGAGCTTCTCGCCGGTTCCGACGAAACGGGTCGGAAGCCCCAGCTCATCCTGGATCGCGATGACGATGCCGCCTTTGCCGCTGCCGTCGAGCTTCGTCACGATCAATCCGGTAAGGCCGATCGATTGATGGAATTCGCGCGCCTGGTTTAGCGCGTTGCTGCCGGTGGTCGCATCCACCACGAGCAGCGTTTCGTGCGGCGCCTTCTCGTCCTGTTTGGCGATGCTCCGTTTCACCTTGCTCAATTCCGCCATCAGATTGCTTTTGGTGTGAAGTCGCCCCGCCGTGTCGCAAATGAGGAACTCGATGTTCTTGCGGTCGGCTGCCTCGTAGGCCTCGTAGCAAAGCGACGCCGGGTCAGCGTTATATTGTCCGCGAATCATCTCAACGCCCAGGCGTTCCGCCCAAACGCCGAGCTGCTCTATCGCGGCAGCGCGGAAGGTGTCGGCCGCGGCGAGCATAACGCTGTGCCGGTTTCGTTTGAAGAAATGCGCCAGCTTCGCCGTCGAGGTCGTCTTCCCGGTTCCATTCACGCCAACGATCAAAAGCACTTTCGGTTTCGCCGGGAGCGGCGTAATCGGCAACGGCGCGATCGGCAGGATTCGCCCGATCTCTTCGCGCGCGACTTCCGCGATGTCCGCCGCCGTGATGGTGGTGCGTTGCGCCCGAGCCTGGAGCGCCTCGGTGATCCGCAACGTCATCGGCACGCCGAGGTCCGCGCGGATGAGCGCTTCTTCGAGTTCATCCCAATCGACCGGTTTGCCGGTGAATTTTTGGACGAGTGATTTGAGGAAATTCATTCGGCAGGAAAAATGTCAGACAGCGAGTCCGTCTAGCTGTCGGCAGGTTTCTCCGGCGCGGCTTCACGCAGCGGGCGGGTGAGATCGTCCTTCACCCGGTCGAGAATCCCATTGACGAAACGCCCGGAGTCAGGCCCGCCAAATGTCTTGGCCAGCTCGATCGCTTCGTTGATGGAAACAACGGGTGGGATGTCGTCGCGATGGAGCATCTCGTAAATCGCGAGGCGAAGAACATTTCGGTCCACCGCGGAGATCCGCCGGAAGTCGTAATTCTCGCAGTATTTGCGAATGCGGTCGTCGATCTCGGGCAGGTGGGCAATCATCCCGTCAATGAGCGGTTGCGCGAACTCGCGCACGCGCGGCGTGGCCGGGCAAAACTCCCAGAATTCGTCCATCCGCTCGGGCGCGCCGTCGCCATGCAAGTCGCGCCAGAAATGAAATTGCACGGCCGCTTGCCGCGCTGCTCGCCGTTTTCCCATACTATTTCCCGCGCAAATTTCCCATCACGTCGCAAACCGAAACCGCAGCCCGGGCCGCTTCCGTGCCGCGATTGATCTCCGAGCCGAGGCATCGCTCGCTCGCCTGCGCCTCCGTTTCCAGGCTCAGCACGGCGTTGATTACCGGAACGCCATGCTCGATCGCGACCTGCTGGAGCGCGTCCGTCACCGATCGCGCGAGGTGCTCGGCATGGCTCGTTTTGCCTTGGAGAATCACCCCGAGGGCCAGAATGGCCTGCGCATTTTTCTTCAGCGCGATCTCGCGCACCACCACCGGAATTTCAAAAGCGCCCGGCACCTGGTGAATGGAGATATCCGCGGAGGGCGAAAGCGACCGCAGTTCGGCGAGCGCGTGATCGACCAGCCCCTGAACATACGGGCGGTTGAACAAGCTGGCGACGATCGCGAAATGCTTTTTGCCTTTGGCGGTGCGCGGGCGGGGCGGTGCGAGCTTGGACATCAGGCGATCTGTTGGTTCAAAGCGTGTGGCCCAGCTTGGTCCTCTTCGTCTCGAGATACTTCGCGTTATGCGGATTGGCTTCGCTGCGAATCGGGACCTGCTCCACCATCTGGATTCCGTAGCCCTCGAGGCCAACGACTTTCTTGGGGTTGTTCGTAAGGAAACGAAATTTGCGCACGCCGAGGTCGAAAAGGATCTGCGCGCCGAGTCCGTAATCTCGCAGGTCGGTGGCGAAGCCGAGGCGCGCATTCGCTTCCACCGTGTCGAGCCCTTCCTCCTGCAATTTGTAAGCGTGGATTTTTGCCGCCAGGCCGATGCCGCGCCCTTCCTGGCGCATGTAAAGGAGCACCCCATTTCCCTCGTCGGCGATTTGTTTGAGCGCGGCGTGCAACTGGTTGCCGCAATCGCAGCGGCGCGATCCGAAAACATCGCCCGTCAGGCACTCGCTGTGCACGCGCACCAAAGTCGGGCGCGTCTTCGAAATTTTCCCCTTCACCAGCGCGAGGTGATGCGCGCCATCCAGCGTCGAGCGATACAGATGCAAATCGAAATCGCCATAGTCAGTCGGCAATTTCACGATCTGTTCCGCCTCGACCAGTTTCTCCCTGAGCCGACGATGGGCGATCAGGCTCTGGATCGTGCAAATGCGCAGGCCATGCTTTTTGCGGAAATCCATCAACTCGGGCAACCGCGCCATCGTCCCGTCGTCATGCAGGATTTCGCAGAGCACCCCCGCCGGCTGCAGCCCCGCGAGCCGCGCAAGATCGACGGCCGCTTCCGTATGACCCGCGCGCCGCAAAACGCCACCATCTTTCGCGCGCAACGGGAAGACATGTCCCGGCTGCACCAAATCGTCCGGCGTCGATTTCGGGTTCGCAATCGTCTTGATGGTCGCCGCCCGGTCATGCGCGCTGATGCCGGTCGTGACCCCTTTCGAAGCATCTACCGAAACGGTGAAATCAGTCCGATACATCTCCCGGTTTTGCGCCACCATCCGCTGGAGCCCCAATTGCTCCGCCCGCTCATTCGAGATCGGCACACAGATCAACCCCCGCCCATGCATGGCCATGAAATTGACCGCTTTCGGCGTCGCCTTCTCCGCCGCCATCACTAGGTCGCCCTCATTCTCGCGGTCGGCATCGTCGGTCACAATGACGAGCTTGCCGGCGGCGATGTCTTTCACGACATCGTCGATTGTATCGAATTCAATGACTATCGGCGCCTCCGCAATCATGCGGTAACCTTTACTTCCGCAAGACCTTTGAGCAATTTGAATTCGCATTGCAGGCGGCGTGACGAGTGAAGCTCCGAGCTGATCTGGACATTTTGAGCCGTCTACATTCCTTCGGCTGAACCTTGGGTTTCACGCGGTGTCATGGCGATAAGTTTCCTGCGGACGTTTTTTTGAAACCCCGACATCGAAAATCCTTAGTAATAGGTGCCTTCATCCGACCAAGCCTGTTGAGCCCTGTCATGACGCGTTTTGAGCACATAAAGGAAATCCTGGACGCTGCGGTGCACGGCGAAAGGGTACAAGCGCATGGCCCATTTTGGCGCGAATTGACGAGAGATCAGTTTATTCAAAAGCTAATTTTTGGCGTGCCCCTGATCTCCGTGGGGGACGGACCAAATTCCAATCTAATTCACGCCCTGCGGGGCGAACTGCCCTTCGGGGCAGATACCGGAAATTCAGAAGCGCGGTTTCGCCGCATGCCGGCTGGGCGACCGCCCGTTTCTGATGCAGACATCGCCTTCATTAGGCAATGGATCGATGAGGGATGCCTTGAAGACGAATTTGTGCCGCCTGCCCTCCCGGCGACGGATGCCCCAGACAACACAACCGCTAAACCAACTACCTTATGAAACGCGTGGTCATATTTTTTTCCCTGAGTCTTTTGTGCTTCGCACGGGCCGCCAAGTCGGACGGTCTTAATCTTTTCAGCGACCCAACGGCGCACGCTTGGAAGCTTTTTGCACAGCTGAATCAGCCCGTTCCCAACGACCCCGAAGGGCGGGTTGTTTGGGAAACGTGGATGCTGGGCAGGACAGTGTTCGCGAATCCAAACGAGAAGCCGGTATGGAATCCACTCACTCCCGCGGTGCGAACTGAGGAGACCTTGGAGGCGATGCCCCTGCAGTTGCTCGTGCGCAAACGATTGCTTGAGACCGGAAAGAAAGGACCAGGTCAGGTCCCTGCCATTGATCCAAATGTGGGGGAGGGGAATGAGACCCGGATGAACGAACCCGCTTTTCGTTTTATCGCCGACAACGATCTTTATTACGCGGAGGGAATCGAAACTTTCGCGAAAGCCGGCAAGAAGTTCGATTTCCCTCCTGAAGCGATCGAGGTCAAGGCCCAGTGGCGGCGTATTCGACCGCCCGCAGATGCCGCGAAATATCACACGGCGAAGGTAAAAAGAGAAAATGGTCAGGAGGAGACTTGGGGATTGACCTCGATGCACTTGACCACCAAGGAGGTCCCAAATTGGTTTTGGGCGACGTTCGAGCACAGGGACAATCCGAGCCGCGAATCAGTAAACAAGGATGTCCAGCCCCAAAAACAGCCGGAAGCTTTCCGCGGAACAAAATGGGAAAACTACGTTCTCCGGGGCGCGCAGATAGAATTTACCGACTCGATGGGGCGCCCAACGATCCTGTCGAGTTCGCAGATTGAGAGATCGTTTCAAACGTCATCATGCATCACTTGCCACGCCCTAGCGACGGTCAATTGGCAGCAACCCGCTTCCGATGGCATCAATTCTCTGACGTTCTTCGATGAGAACGGAAACGCCCCTCTGGGAGTCCCCAACACGGCTCTCTTCAAAATTGAGAATGGCAAGCCGGCATTCCAGCAGGTGGATTTCGTGTGGTCCTTTTTTCGCGCCAAGCGGCGCAACCCCTGAGCACCTAGGCAATCCTCCTCCACCAGACACCCCAACTATGACACCTCACTTCTTTTCCCGCGGCGGCATGCCCGAATATCATGACGCGCGTTTGATTGTGAAGATGGCAGCACAATCCGTTCAACCCTTGGCGGCTATTCGCAATGCCGCGGCCAATCCTATAGCCGCCATGGCTGCAACTACTGCTTCGAAGGGGCTGGAAGCTTTCAGCCGATTCGAACGCTCCGGCCGAATTCTGAGGGCAATTCCTCTTTCGCGGAAGCTGGGACTGTCAGCCGCCGACCTTGGTCCTGCCCGCGCCCTGGCGACCCTCGCCGCCAGTATGCACGCCGTCAGCCCGACCGATTCTTCTGCCGGGGTTAGCATGCTGGAGCTGAGCAGCGAGGGCGACGTTGACGAGCTCCGAAGTGAAATGGCCGCGGATCCCAACGTGGAATTTGTCTCGCGTGTCCCGGTGCGTTATCTCTGCGTGCGGAAGCCAAAAAAAACGCGAAAAGTTCGCGCCGTCGGCGCAGGGCCGGCCGCCGCCGCTCCCGCTCTATCCGCCATGTGGAATCTTCCCAAGATTCGTTGGGCGGACGCGCGGACACTGAAAGGTTTCCAAGAGGCGACGCAGGTTAAGGTCGCCGTGCTTGATACCGGGATCGATACCGACCATCCGGACCTTCACGGGATAATTTCCAACTACGTTTACGATCATCCCATATTGGCGAACGCCTCTGGCCCAAAAGACTTGATCGGCCATGGGACGCATGTGTCTGGGACGATTGCGGCTTCAATCGGCAATCAAATTGGAATCAACGGGATCTGCACTTGCGAGCTCTTGAATTGGAAAATCTTCGACGATGAACCGGACTACAACCGGGCCGACGATTATTATTACTACTATGTTGATCCGACCATGTATCAACGCGCCCTGGCAGAGTGCGTCGAGGAAGGCGTCAATGTGGTTAATCTCAGCATTGGTGGGACTGGAGCGCCTGACCCAAATGAAAGGACCCTCTTCGACAAGCTCCTCAACGCTGGATGTACCGTTGTCGCGGCGATGGGAAATGAAAGAAGAAGCGGTAGCCCCACTTCTTATCCTGCCGCTATACCGGGCGTTATCGCCGTAGGCGCAACCCGTATCAATGATAGTGTCGCCAGTTTCTCCAATCGGGGCTCGCACATTTCCCTTTGTGCGCCGGGAGAGACAATATGGTCGACCCTTCCGAGTTATGACGGACAGACGGGATACTTTCCTGAGCATCTACCGGGAGGAAAAGTCGTGACCGGAGCGCCTGATTCGCGCGACACCAATTATGCTGCGTGGGATGGAACTTCCATGGCTTCACCGCACGTTGCTGCGGCTGCCGCATTGCTTTTGGCCAAATCCGCCGGGCTGACGCCGGCCCAGGTTCGGGATAAGCTCATGAGCACGGCGGACTCGGTGCCGGGGATGGGTAATAAATCGCATCACCCCGACTATGGCGCGGGACGGCTGAACTTGCTCTCGCTTCTCACCTAGAGAATATTGGTTTGGAAACAATCGCGTTATTCAAACCATTAATCTTTTCTTCACCGCCGAAAGCTCGCCTGCCGACCGAACAGCGGCTCTCGAGCAAATCCAAAAGTGGGAACCGATTCGGGCCGCACGACTCCTCAAGGCGGACGCGAAGGATCCTGACATCAGACGGATGGCCACCTTAATGGTCGACTCGGCAGTGCCAACCGAGCCTTTGCTTTCAAAGCTGAATGAGCTGCCTCTAGTGGAGCAAGCCACCATCCCTGGCCAGCGCGAGCTTGCTTAGCTGCCATAGCCGGCCGGTGGCGGCCGAGAGATGGCGGACCTTACCCTCGGGTGCAACCTTGTTCGGTTCTTCTTGGAGCGGGCGTGCGAAAGAGCTCGCGCGCAACGGGAAGACATGTCCCGGCTGCACCAAATCGTCCGGCGTCGATTTCGGGTTCGCAATCGTCTTGATCGTCGCCGCCCGGTCATGCGCGCTAATGCCGGTCGTGACCCCTTTCGACGCATCAACCGAAACGGTGAAATCAGTCCGATACATCTCGCGGTTTTGCGCCACCATCCGCTGGAGCCCTAACTGCTCCGCCCGCTCATTCGAGATCGGCACGCAGATCAATCCGCGCCCATGCATGGCCATGAAATTGACCGCCTTCGGCGTCGCCTTCTCCGCCGCCATCACCAGGTCGCCCTCGTTCTCCCTGTCTGCGTCGTCGGTCACGATCACGAGCTTCCCTGCGGCGATGTCTTTCACGACATCGTCGATTGTATCGAATTCAATGGCTATCGGCGCCTCCGCGATCATGCTCTAACTTCTACGGCTGCCACCATTTTCAGCAATGTGAATTGACTCAGAAGCACGGAAACGGCACGCAACGGCAGTAGGATCATTCGGGAGTTAGAGACCCGTCCTTCGGAACTTTAAGGACGCTAATCCGTATTACGAATGGAACGATATGAAAAAACGGGACAAATCAACAGAGGTGGCGATTCAATGTTCGCCAAGGAGATCTTAATATGAGAATGGATCGACAACAGGCGCGTCAGATTGCCTGCGATGCCTTGAATCCCCACATCAATAAGGTACTGCAACCGACAGCGGCGGACGAACAGGTCGATGTTTCAAAGACGCTCAAGGAGATCGAAAAAAAGAATCCTGCCGAAATTGACGACATCGTTCGCGAGATAGTCAAGGGGTCGAACGCGGCGGGCTACGCTACCTCAATCGATCCTCCGGCGATCCTTCGTTGCCAAACCGTGGGCGATCTCGTCGACGAGATCCGTAACTCTTCGTCAAAATGAAACTGCGGCGCATCCGGTATTTTGGAATTGCAGTTCTCGCCTTGGGTTTTGCGGGCGTCACTTCGCTGCACGCTGAGAATGAGGTCGAATTTCGCGCTGTAACGGGGATTGTTAGGACTCCACCGCCGCCTCGAATCGAATTCAGGCTCCAAGCGCTGAAGAAGGGCAAACCATCCGAGATTGTGTGGGACGCGACCGCGCGCAGCAAAGATTCATACCATATCTGGGCCAAAACAAAGGATAATCAGAATTGGCATGAAATACCCTTCGAGGTACTGCAGATCAACCTGGACGAAGCATCGGTCGCGTATGTGGAGCTTGTGACGACCGCGAAGATCGAAAGCGATTCGTCCTACAAGGTTACAATCGATCCAAACGCCAAACTCCGCATCGTTGGTATGGCGGAACCGATTACACCAAAAATAGATGGGTATCCCATCAAGGGCGAAGACATCAAGCGAGACGAAGCGTATTTGGAACTCCGAAATCTTTCGCCGAAAATAGAAATCCTGGGTGGTAACGGCGCAGGGAACGGATCGTTTTTGTTTCGCTTCGGTCTCCGCAATAATGAGACAGATCCTTTTGCCGGAGAGCTTCTGGCTAAGGGTGACTTCAATTTCACTTCGAAAGATCGGGACGAGTATTTCGATAACCTTACGGGCCAGGTTCGAGGTTATTACTCGAGCGATTGGGGTGACCCGCGCTCTTCCTTCTGCGGCTACCTCCAGGCAGGGCTTCATGCCAAGGTTGAGACTGATCAGGTGTTCGACAACATCGATGGATCGGTCGGGGTGAACATTCACCTGAGAGTAAAGAATCCGGTGACCACCGCTCTTCACAGTTTGCTTGTTCCAAAAATCAACGAAACAGGGACCGCTCCGCTGTTTGTTTTCGGCTATGAAGCAGTTTCTCACATCGAACAAGACGGGACAAAAAATACGGGAAGCCAACGGCTCACGGCGGACTTCTATTGGTCGATGCCAGTGGCGCGAAACATTAAGGTTCCCTCGGGTTGGGGCACCGAGGTGCTCTTCGACACCAAAATGTTTGAAATCGATTTTCTGGTGGACGTCCAAACTGTTTATGATCTCGATAAGAGCAAATTCACAAACAACTCAAAGCTCGTTCTTGATTTTCACGCGCACAGTCCCGATGACAAATCTCCTTCGTTTACGTTGACCTACGCCAGGGGCAAAGCTTCGCCGACGTTTGAACATTTCGACGCATTTCTAGCCGGCTTCAAGGTTCCATTCTGACAGAGCCGAAACGACGCCCGCGTCGCGGTGTCTTTGGTTGCGAATAACCGACATTAGAAGTCACACCCGCGGCCCGGGAAGTATCGCGAGATACATGCGACAATCGAGGCGCTAGCCGACTTCGATCGCCTCTTCGAGCGGGGCCAGGACGGATCGCAGCGCCGGCTCGTTCCGCGCGTGCAGGGAGAGCAACGGCTCGCCGGCTTCGACGGGCTCACCGATCTTCTTGATTCCGGAAAGGCCGACGGCGAAATCAATGGCGTCATCCGCGGTTTGGCGGCCGGCGCCGAGCATGAGCGAGACGCGGCCGATTGTTTCAGCGTCCATTCTTTTTACGGTGCCTGCGGTTTTCGCGGGAAATGGGTGGACAATGGGCGCGCGATGTAATTGCCCGAGTTTCTCCAGCGAGGAGGCATCGCCATCCTGCGCATAGACCAGGGAAATAAATTTCTTCCAGGCCGTTCCATCCCGGAGCCAGGTCGCGAGCTGTTCGCGCGAAGCGGAGGAAACCTGCTCGGCCAGATCGAGGACCAGCTTTACCACATCGGCGGGGCCGTTGCCGTGGAGGACTTCGACGGATTCGGTGACCTCGAGCGCGTTGCCGACCGTCCGGCCGAGCGGTTCGTCCATCGGAGTGAGAAGATGCGCGACTTTTACGCCCACCAGATTTCCGACTTCGGTCATGGAAGCGGCCAGCTGCTTCGCTTCCTTTCGCGTCTTCATGAAGGCGCCGCTCCCGAACTTCACGTCGAGCACCAGGCGATTCAGATTTTCCGCGAGCTTCTTGCTCATGATGCTCGCCACAATCAACGGCGGTGAAGGCACCGTGCCCGTCACGTCGCGGAGCGCGTAAAGCTTCCTGTCCGCCGGGCAAATGTCGGCGCTCTGGCCGATCATGAAAACGCCGATGCTCTTGAGCTGGGCGAGCGCGCGCCGCTCGTCGATGTGAATGTTGAAGCCGGGGATGCTTTCGAGTTTGTCGAGCGTGCCTCCGGTAATGCCGAGGCCGCGGCCGCAAATCATCGGCACCCAATTTTCGTCGCAGGCCAGCAAGGGCGCGAGAATAAGCGAGGTCTTGTCGCCGATGCCGCCCGTGGAATGCTTGTCCACTTTTGGGGGAGAGCCGTCGGGGTATTCCAGGACGGTGCCGCTCTCCATCATCGCGGTGGTGAGGTGCTGGGTTTCCGCGGCCGTCATTCCTCGAAAGAAGACCGCCATCGCCCAGGCGCTCATCTGATAATCGGGGATCTCGCCGGCGGTGAATCCCGAGATCAGGTCGCTGATTTCCTCGGCCGACAATTCCTGACCGTCGCGTTTCTTTTCGATGAGAGTGGGAACGTGCATTGAGATCTCGTTTTACAGCTATTTCGATGCCCTTACCTCAGGCGTTTCGCGAACGAAGTTACGCCACGAACGTCTCGTTCTTGCGCAGAAATGCGCCCACCTGCGCACACAATCCGATGGGATGCCACGCTGTCTTCATCTCCCGGCCGCTCTCGCTCCGAACAAGCTTTCCGCCGATGAACAGCTTGCAGGTCTTTTGAACTCCGAGCCGGGCTCCGTTTTTTCCCACGAACGGAGGATTGCGCATTGAGGCAAAAAGGAAAATGCTAAACGACACTCGTTCGAGGCCCGTGGAAAAATCCGAGAAAATATTCGTGGCCGGCCACCGGGGCCTGGTCGGCAGCGCGCTGGTCCGTCAGCTCGCGCAGGACGGGTTTGGCAACGTCCTGACGCGCGACCGCGCCGAGCTCGATCTCCGAAATCAAGGGAGGGTCGCGAGTTTTTTCACGGAGGAGAAGCCCGCCTTGGTTATTTTCGCCGCTGCGAAAGTGGGCGGGATCAAGGCAAACAACGATCTGCCCGTTGAGTTCCTGCTCGAGAACACGGAGATGCAGAACAACGTCATTCGCGCGGCTTATGAGACCGGCGTGCGAAAGCTTTTGTTTTTGGGCAGCTCCTGTATTTATCCCAAGCACGCGCCGCAGCCGATCCCCGAAGGCGCGCTGCTCACCGGGCCGCTGGAACCGACAAACGAAGCGTATGCCATCGCCAAAATAGCCGGCATCAAGCTTTGCCAGGCCTATGCACGGGAATATGGAGCGAACTTCATTTCCGCGATGCCCACAAATCTTTACGGGCCTAACGACAACTTCGATCTGGTCTCGTCGCATGTCCTCCCCGCTCTCCTGCGAAAGGCGCACGCCGCCAAGAAGGAAGAGAATCGCGAACTCGTCGTCTGGGGTTCGGGTGAACCGCGCCGGGAATTTTTGCATGTGGACGACCTCGCTGCCGCGTGCGTTTTCCTGCTCGAGAAATATGACAGCCCCGAGATCATCAACGTCGGCTGTGGCGAAGACATTTCGATCCGGGAACTGGCCGAGTTGATTTGCGACGTGGTCGGATTCAATGGCGAGCTCGCCTGGGACACGACGAAGCCGGACGGCACGCCGCGTAAATTGCTAGACGTGTCCAAAGTGCACGCGCTTGGCTGGCGTCACCGCATTCCGTTGCGAGAGGGCATCGCTCGGACCTACCACTGGTTCCTGGAGAACAATCCATGAAAAAGCCGCGCGTCGGCGTGGTCGGCGTCGGCCACATTGGGAAAAATCATGCGCGGCTTTACGCGGAACTCGCCACCGCTCAATTCACTGCGATCTACGATACCGACCGCGCCGTGGCGGAGCAGCACGCCGCGGAATTCGGCGTGGCCTCGGCGAAGTCCCTGGATGAATTTGCGGAATTGGTGGACGCCGCGTCCATCGCCACGCCCACCAGCACGCATTTCGAAATCGGCCGGGAACTCCTGGCTCGCGGAAAGCATCTGCTTGTCGAAAAGCCGATTGCCGACAACACCGCGCATGCTGCTGAGCTGGCGGAACTGGCGGCCTCACGCGACCTCGTCCTTCAAGTCGGCCACGTGGAACGCTTCAATCCCGTGCTGGGGGCGCTGGAGAAACGGCTTACGAATCCGCGCTTCATCGAGGCGCATCGGCTGTCACCTTTTCCGAATCGGAGCACCGATATCGGCGTCGTCCTCGATTTGATGATTCACGATCTCGAAATCATTTTGCATCTCGTCCGTTCGCCCGTGCAGACGATCGACGCCGTGGGCGTGCCGGTGCTGAGCCGCGGCGAAGACATCGCGAACGCGCGGCTCCGTTTCGAGAACGGCTGCGTCGCCAACATTACCTCCAGCCGGATCAGCCCGGAGCGGATGCGCAAGATCCGGGTCTTCCAGGAGAACGCGTACCTCTCGCTCGATTACCAAAATCAGACCGGCGAAATGTACCGCCGCACCGCGGAAGGTTTGACGAAGGAAGAGGTGGAGATCGAGCGCGAAGAGCCGCTGAAGCGCCAGCTCGCTTCCTTTATTGAATGCGCGGCCACCGGGCGGGCGCCGAAAGTTTCCGGCTTCCAGGCCGCCGCCGCGCTCGAGCTGGCCGTGCAAATCACGAAGCGCATCAATGCAGCATCAAGTGGCTAAACGCCTTTACTTCGTCGCCGGGGAAGCGAGTGGGGATGAGCATGGCGCGGCCTTGATGCGCTCGCTGCGGGAGCTGCGGCCGGACCTGGAATTCCAGGGCCGGGGCGGTCCGCTCATGAAGGAGGTCGCCGGCGACGCATTTCTAAACTGGAGCGACGCGGCGGCCGTCGTCGGTCTTTGGGAAGTGGTGAAGCGTTACGGATATTTCCGGCAGCAATTTGCAGAGGCGCTGCGCGAAATCGCCGCGATCAATCCCGACGCCGTGGTTCTGATCGATTATCCCGGCTTCAATCTTCGACTGGCGCGCGCGCTCCGGAAGAGGTCGCCGCGTCTCAAGATCATTTACTACATCAGCCCGCAGGTTTGGGCTTGGAATCGCGGCCGCATCGGGCAGATGGCGCGCTTTCTCGATCTCATGCTCTGCATCTTTCCCTTCGAAGCGGAGCTCTACAATCAATCGGGCCTGCGCACGATCTTCGTCGGCCATCCGATGGTCGAGAACCTGGCGAAGCGCCGCACCGGCGAACCGCGCGATCCGAATCTTGTCGGGCTTTTCCCCGGCAGCCGGCCGCGCGAAGTGAAGAAAATTTTTCCAGTGATGCGGGCGGCTGCGTCCAAAATTGCCGCGCAACGTCCGGGCACCCGCTTCGAAGTCGCCGCGGCGTCGCCACCTCTCGCAAGCGAGATCCGAAACTTCCTGGCCCGTTCCTCCTTTGGCGAGCTTGTGCAAGTCACCACCGGCGACGCTTCCGGAACAATGCAGCGAGCCTCCGCCGGAATGGTGGCCTCCGGGACCGCAACGTTGGAAGCCGCTTTCTTCCGTTTGCCCTTCGTCCTCGTCTACAAAGTTTCCTGGGCGACATACTTCGCGGCGCGGCTGGTCATGAAGACCCGCTATCTCGGCATGCCCAATGTCCTGGCCGACCGCGAAATCGTCCCCGAGTTTCTCCAGCACGAGGCGCGGCCCGGGGCGATCGCTCATTCTCTCTTGCAACTGATGAACGGGCCCGCCCCCCGCGAACGAATGATTTCGGATTTCGACGCGATCGTCGAAAAGCTGGGCGAGACCGGCGCGAGCGCCAAGGCGGCCCAAGCTATCATCCAGGAACTGGGCGAATTTAGCCACGGATGAACACGGATTTTCACGGATACAGAAACTGAAACAGTCTTCATCCGTGTTTCATCCGTGTTAATCTGTGGCAAAGAAATTCTGACGATGGAACCGGCCAAGACATTCCAGATTCGCAACTTCATCGACGGCCGATTCGTCGACCCGGCGGGCGGCAAATATCTCGACAACATCGAGCCGGCGACGGGCAAGCCGTATTCGCAAGTCGCCGACAGCGACAGCCGCGATGTCGAGCTGGCGGTCGCAGCCGCCGAAAAGGCGTTCCCGGCCTGGTCGCGCACCGCGGCAGCCGACCGATCCCAGCTTCTCCTCCGAATCGCCGATCTAATCGAACGCGATCTCGAGAAATTCGCGCGCGCGGAATCGATCGATACGGGCAAGCCGCTTTCGCTGGCGCGGAGCCTCGACATTCCACGGGCCGCCAGCAATTTTCGCTTCTTCGCCACCGCGATTCTCCACACGGAAAACGAGGCGCACGTCACCGATGGCGTGGCGTTCAACTACACGCTGCGCCAGCCGCGCGGCATCGTCGGATTGATTTCACCGTGGAATCTTCCTCTCTATTTGTTGAGCTGGAAAATCGCGCCGGCCATTGCGTGCGGCAACACGGCCATCGCCAAGCCGAGCGAGTTAACGCCGATGACGGCGTCTTTGCTCTGCGAGATTTGTGCGGAAGCCGGATTGCCAAACGGCGTATTGAACGTCGTGCATGGCGCGGGTCCGAATGTCGGCGCGCCGATCACGGCTCATCCGAAGATCGGCACGATCTCATTCACCGGCGGGACGGTGACTGGCCGCAAAGTCGCCGAGACTTGCGCGCCGATGTTCAAGAAACTCTCGCTCGAGCTGGGCGGCAAAAATCCGAACATCATCTTTGCCGACGCCGACCTGGACGCCGCCATTGCCGGGAGCGTGCGCTCATCGTTCGCGAACCAGGGCCAGATCTGTCTCTGCGGCTCCCGCGTGTTCGTTGAGCGCCCAGCTTACCAGGATTTCGTCGAGCGCTTCGTCGAGAAAGCGTCGCAGCTCCAGTTAGGCGATCCGCTCGAAACGACCACCGACCAGGGCGCGATCGTGAGCAAAACGCAGCTCGACAAGGTGAAGTTCTATGTCGACCTCGCGCAGCAGGAAGGCGGCAAGATCGCGCTGGGCGGCGCTTCGCCGAAGTCGGTCAATGAGCGCTGCGATGCGGGTTATTTCTTTCCGCCGACGGTCATCACCGATTTGCCGGTGGCATGCCGCGTGAACCGCGAGGAAATTTTTGGCCCGGTCGTCACCATCACGCCGTTCGACAATGAGGAGGAAGTGATCGGGTACGCGAACGACACCGACTACGGCCTCGCCTCGAGTGTCTGGACGCAGAACCTCAGCCGTGCCCATCGTGTCGCCGAGCAAATCAACAGCGGCACCGTGTGGGTGAACTGCTGGCTCGTGCGCGATCTCCGCGTGCCCTTCGGCGGCATGAAACAAAGCGGCGTCGGCCGCGAAGGCGGGGAAGAAGCCCTTCGCTTCTTCACCGAACCGAAGAACGTCTGCATCGCGAAATAAGACGGAGCCGCGCAAGCTTTCCGATCTTGTCGCGCGGTGCTTGTCCGTATAAGTTTCACCGTGAGCGCGACCGAGTTGAGCGAGCAATTTAAGGCGCTTTCTGCAAAAGAGCGGGCGCAAGTGGCGAAGTTCGTTGTCGAAAACGACGATTCCTGGATTCCGGAGTCGTTTCAGGAAGGCATGGCTGATGCGGAAGCGGGACGTTTTGTGGATATAGATACAGCGCTGAACGAACCTTATTCCGGCGACAGATGACGGATTGTAAGCGGCTTACGATCAAACCACTCACCCTAGGCCCGCTCGACTTGCACGATGCAAACTTCACGCGCGAATGCGTCCAGCCAATAGATGATGCGCGCGAAGCGAAGATTTCTTACCAGGTAAACGCGATCATTGAGAGGTCGAATCTGCGCGTCAGGTTTCTGCCAGGGGTCTTCGGCAAGTCGCAGCAAGATCGTCCGCACTTCGCGTCGTTCGGCTGGACGTAGTTTGTCAATTTCCTCCAGCGCTTGCTGGTGAAGGACAAACTGCCAGCGATTCATTCAACTTTGCTTGTCCAATGAGTTCCAATGCGACTCAGCCGCATCTTCTGCGACCCGGGCTCGACCCGCCAACAAATCGCCTCGCCTTTGCCCCAGTTCTGATAATTCCTGTGCAGTCTGTCGCAGCTCGGGCACTGAAAACATTTCATCAAGCAGGTACGCGGTCATCCACTTGCGTTCTTCGGGCGTGCGCTGATCGATAATTTCCTTGAGCTCTGCAGTACTCATCTGCGGTTACGATGTCATATTGGCTGATTTCGAGCAATATGCGATCCGGCTGTTTTAAATAACAAATCCGTTTTCATCCGCGCAATCCGCGGTTACAAATTGCGCTAAAGTTCGAGCACGAGCATGAGCACGAGCACGATAAGGAGGAACAGACCATGAGCGGAGTACGATTGTTGGTTGGCACAAGGAAAGGCGCGTTCGTCCTGACCTCGGACGGGAAGCGGGAGAAGTGGGACGTGAGCGGGCCGCACTTTGCGGGGTGGGAAATTTACCACGTGAAGGGATCGCCGGTGGATCCGAATCGGATTTACGCGTCCCAGACGAGCGCCTGGTTCGGGCAAATCATTCAGCGCTCGGATGATGGTGGCAAGACGTGGGTCCAGCCCGGCACAGCGCCAGGCGAGCCGACGACCGGGCCGGACGGGATGCCTATCGCCGAGAGCAACAAATTCGTCTATGACGGCGTCCCCGGCACACACCAGTGGTATGACGGGACGCAACACCCGTGGGAGTTTAAGCGCGTCTGGCATCTGGAGCCGTCCCTGAGTGATCCCGAGACCGTGTACGCGGGCGTGGAAGATGCGGCCCTTTTTCGCACGACCGACGGCGGCAAGTCGTGGCACGAATTGTCGGGCCTGCGCCAACACAACACGGGACCGCAATGGCAGCCCGGCGCCGGCGGGATGTGTCTGCACACGATTTTGATCGACCCGACCAATCAGGACCGAATCTTTGTGGCGATCTCGGCGGCGGGCGCATTCCGAACCGATGACGGCGGGAAAACCTGGGCGCCAATCAATCGCGGTTTGCATTCGCAATTCATGCCGGATCCAAATGCGGAGGTGGGTCATTGCGTGCATCGCATCGCGATGCACTCATCGCGGCCGGGCGTGCTCTTCATGCAGAAACATTGGGACGTGATGCGCAGTGAAAATGCGGGCGATTCCTGGAACGAAGTGAGCGGAAATTTGCCATCGGATTTCGGGTTCCCAATCGACGTTCACGCCCACGAGCCCGACACGATCTATGTCGTCCCGATCAAAAGCGACTCCGAGCATTTCCCACCAGATGGCAAGTTACGCGTTTATCGCAGCCGGTCCGGCGGAAACGAGTGGGAAGCGCTCACGAAGGGCCTGCCGCAGCAAGATTGCTATGTCAACGTGCTGCGCGATGCGATGGCCGTGGATGCGCTTGATTCGTGCGGCATTTATTTCGGAACGACGGGCGGGCAGGTTTACGGTTCAAGCGACGGCGGCGATACGTGGAATGCGATCGTGCGGGATCTGCCGGCGGTTCTCTCAGTCGAAGCGCAGACGCTTCGCTGAGAAATCCCAAATCCCAATGCCCAAATCCCAAGAAAAAACCAATACTCAAAACTCAAGGGACAGACTCACGCGCGAAAGTTTTCTTTTGAAGCTTTCCCCGTTAGGATTTGAAACTTTACCTGGGATTTGGGGCCTGGGATTTGGGATTTTGTTCATCCGATGATTCGTGTCGTCCTTCCACATCACCTCCGCACCCTGGCTCGCGTAGGCGACGAAGTGCAGCTCGAGGTGGATGGTTTCGCCACGGTGCAAACAGTTCTCGACGCCCTCGAATCAAAATACCCTATGCTCCGCGGAACGATCCGCGATTATGGAACGCTCAAGCGCCGGCCAATGGTGCGCTTTTTCATTTGCGGGGAAGACGTGTCACATGATCCGGTTGAAACAGCGTTGCCGGAATCGATCTTAAAGGGCGAAGAATCGTTCATCATTATGGGCGCGATCGCGGGCGGGTGAGTTTCAAGATGAACCAGGGGAAATCGAATATGAAATATGTAGATGGATACGTTTTGCCGGTGCCGAAGAAAAATCTGGCGGCCTATCGCCGCATGGCCCTGCAAGCCGGCAAGGTCTGGCGCGATCACGGCGCTCTGGAATTCAGGGAATCCGCGGGCGACGACCTGCACACGAAGATGGCGGTGTCGTTCCCAAGTACGATCAAACTCAAGCGGGGCGAAACCGTGGTCTTTTCGTGGATTGTTTTTAAATCGCGAGCTGATCGCGATCGCGTGAATAAGAAGGTGATGAAAGATCCACGTCTGGCGAAGATGATGGATATGAAATCAGTGCCCTTCGATTCGAAGCGAATGGTTTACGGCGGATTCAAAACCCTCGTCGACCTGGCATGAGATCAAGCGTGAAGATTGCCTGTCGCCTCCTTATCGCTGGCGTGGCAGCGATCCTTTCCGCGGCCGTTCCAGCTCAATCCGTCAATAGGCCCGATTCAGCGCCGATCGGGCAACAGGCGCATACGCTTCGGCGCGAAGCGCCTCACAAGATTGATATTCAATATCTCTTGTTTCTGCCGGAAGAATACGACAAGAGCTCGAATCATTGGCCGCTAATTCTTTATCTGCATGGAGGGTCCGCGCGAGGCAATGACATCGGCCAGATGAAGAAGCTCGGGCTGACGGCGAAAGTCGAAGCTGATTCCAAGTTCCCGTTCATCGTGGTCTCGCCTCAATGTCATCAGGGGGAAATTTGGACGGATGTGGCCGCGCTTGGCGCAGTCCTCGACGAAGTGGCGAGCACCCACCGGGTCGATCCGGATCGCGTTTACATTTCCGGGCATAGCATGGGCGGCCGGGGAGCGCTTTACACTGCCTACAAAATGCCGGAACGATTCGTCGCGATTGTCTCACTCGGTCCGAGCAGCCCGATCACCGCGTGGGCGGGCAAACTGGCAAGGGTTCCCCTGCGTTTGTTTCATGGCTCCAACGATCAATTCACGCCGCTAAAAGAAGTCGAGGAGTTAGTCCGCGCGATTGAAGCCGCCGGTGGCCGTCCGCAATTCACCACGCTGCCTGGACGCGATCACTACATTCTCGACGTTTACGACAAGCCGGAGCTTTACGAGTGGCTTGCCGGGCAGAGAAGAAAAACTGCCCCCGTTAAATGAGGCGACCTCCGAGCTTGAAACTCGGTTCCGGCTGCCCCTTTATTATCCCAAACAACCGAGGAAGCCTTTATGTGTCGAAACATCAGAACCCTGCATAACTTCGCCCCGCCCGCAACGGAAGACGAGATCCGCGCGTCGTCTCTACAGTTCGTTCGCAAGCTTAGCGGGTTCACAAAGCCTTCGAAGGTAAACGAAGAGCCGTTCAACCGCGCGGTCGAGGGAGTGACGCAAGTCGCGAAAGAGTTGCTTCATTCGTTGACGACCCAGGCGCCGCCGCGCGATCGCGAAGTCGAAGCCGCAAAGGCAAAGGCGAGATCGGCGGAGCGCTTCCGGAGTCAGCCTCATACGCACGCGAACGGTCTCACTCACACCCACGAGCACGATCACGAGCACGATCACGAGCATAGCCACACGCATTGAATTGATCTGGAGGCGGGTGCCAACTGTGTGAAGAGACGACTCCAATTCGCGTTGCTCTTCGCGCTCGCCGGGCTCGCGTCGGGCCAATCAACGCCGGCCCCGTCGCCACCGCGTCTTGCGTTGACCAACGTCACGATCATCGACACGACCGGCAGCCGTCCGGGCGAGCGCGCTACGGTTGTCATCACCGGCGATCGCATCACTGAGATCGGCGAACCGGGAAAGGTTTGGATTCCCAGCGGGGCCCAAACCGTGGATGGCACCGGGAAATATTTGCTGCCGGGCCTTTGGGACATGCACATGCACTTGTCGCTCGTGAGCGACTCGGCACTTCCGTTATTGATCGCCAACGGCGTTACCGGCATTTGCGACATGGGCGGCGACCTCGATCAAATCGATCGGTGGCGCGCTGAAATCGCGAAAGGCACCAGAGCGGGTCCGCGGATCGTCCGGGCGGGTCCGATTGTGGACGGACCGCGAAAGGAAGAGGGGCTCCACCGGCTCACCGTCAACAATCCGGCCGAAGCGCGGCAGGCCGTGGAGTCGTTGAAGAAGCGCGGCGCCGACTTCATCAAGGTCTATCACTTTCTCTCTCGCGATTCCTATTTTGCGCTCGCCGGCGAAGCGAAAAAGCAGCGGATCCCTTTTGCCGGTCACATCCCGAATGGGGTCTCGCCGCGGGAAGCATCGGACTCAGGTCAACAGCGTCTCGACCATACCGCCGTTTTGCTTCAGGCCCTTATCGCGCTCGAAAACAAGGAGGGCCGAACGCAAAAACAGCTCACGGCGGACGCATTCGAAAAACTGGCGGGAGAGCAGGGGACCGCATTGTTCGCGGCGATGGTAAAGAATGGGACGTGGCACACGCCTACTCTGGTTGTCGCCCAATCGTTCCTTCTCCGAGCCGAAATGGCAGCCAAGCCGGACGACCGGCGCAAATATGTTGCCGCCATCACGAAGGAGCATTGGGAAAAGAATAATCCGGTGCCGCAAAGTGTTTCGCCGGAAGACATGACCGAACGAAAAACGGCGTTGGAGAAGATGCTCCAAATCGTGGGAGCGATGCGACGAGCCGGGATCTCAATCCTCGCCGGCACCGACCCGCCGACCCGCGACGTGTTTCCAGGATTCAGCCTGCACGATGAACTGGGGTTGCTCGTAAAGGCCGGGCTGACGCCGCTGGAAGCGATCCAGGCGGCGACGCTGAACGCGGCGAAATGCCTCGGCCTATCCGATTCCTATGGCACGATCGAGAAAGGCAAGATGGCCGATCTGGTGCTGCTCGAGGCCGATCCATTGGCGTCCATCGCGAACAGCCGGAAAATCGCTGGTATGATCGTCGCCGGGAAATATTTTGGCCGCATGGCCCTGGACGAAATGCTCCACAAGGTCGAAGAGACGGTTAACCCGAAATGAGTCAATCGTTCGAAAGCGCGCGGGCGCCGGAACCGGTGGGCGCCTTCCCCCACGCCAAACGCGTTGGCAATCTTCTTTTCCTCTCTGGGATTGGACCGCGCGTGCGCGGCAGCAAGGAAATCCCCGGCGTTACGCTGAATGCCGACCGCGACATCCTGGGCTACGACATTGAGACGCAGTGCCGGGCCGTGTTTGAGAATGTGCGCCTGGTTCTCGAAGATGCTGGCGCAAACTGGAACGACATCGTCGATGTCACGGTCTTTCTCACCAACATGAAGAAGGACTTTGCGCTCTACAACAAACTCTACGCCGAGTATTTCGCCGGCGAGGGCAAACCAAATCCGACGCGGACGACGGTGGAAGTGACAGCGCTGCCGACGCCGATCGCGATCGAGCTCAAGGTGATCGCGGCGCTGGGATTACTAACTGTTTTAAAATCCGAAATTCGAAGTGCGAAATCCGAAACAAAATTCGAAAAGAGCAAATAGGGGAGATTTCGAAACGGCTGCGGTGGTTTGGAACATTCGGCCTTTCTAGTTTTGAGATTGTTTCGGATTTCGGGCTTCGGATTTCGTGTTTTTATTTACAACCCATGCCCTTTCGTATCATCGCCGCGGACCACACCGGCATTACCGTCTCCAGCCTCGAGCGATCGCTGGCTTTCTGGCGCGATGCGCTCGGCTTCGAGCTTTCGCATCGGGCGCATCAAACGGGAGAGCTCGCGGCGGAAATCACCGGTGTGCCGGGCGCGGAAATCCAATTGGCTGTCCTCAAAACTCCCACCGACCACAAGATCGAGCTGCTCCAATATCTCGCCCCGCCCGATCGCAAACACTTCCAGCCCAGACCGTGCGATGTCGGCTCGGTTCACATCGCGCTCACGGTTGATGATCTCGACGCGGTCTTAAGCGCGATTGCCCCGTTTGGTTGGAAAGCGGCCGGCGCGCCGCAAACACTTCGAGCAGGCCCGAACGCCGGAAAGCGCGTCGTTTACGTTCGCGATGCTGATGGGACGACGATCGAGTTCATGCAGCCGCCCCTTGAAAAAACTTAAGAATGTTTCGGCTTTAGCGACGTGACCCAGCGACTGGCCATCGTGGCAACCGCCGGCAGGACGATCAGCACGACCAGGTCGGTGATGGCCGCGCCGATGCAGACAAGAACCCCGAGGCGCCGGGTGGGCGGAAAGCTGGAAAGAAGAAACAGGGCGAAGCCCGACGTTACGATCAACATCGAGGCGAGGATCGGCGCCCAAAGTTGTTTGAGCGCCTGCTTCCAAGCGGTCCAGGCATCGGCGGTTTTGCTCCTGAGACGCCGCACGGTGTGACTCAGATGGATCATCTCGTCGATCCCCATGGGCAGGGCTACATTCGCCGCCGGAGCTGAAATAATATCCAGCGGCATCCCGAAAAGACCTACCACGCCAAAGAGCGAGAATGGCGTGATTGCCAGACAAAGCGTCATGGCAATCGCATTCGTGATCGAGCGCGAGACAATCAGGACGATGAGAAAAAAGCCGGCAAGCAGGCTGCCGAGGCCACGGACGACGCTCCCTTCCACGAGCGTCGAGAGCTCCCCTTGCAAAACGTAGAGGCCGCCGACGCTGACCGGTTTGAATCCGTGGTCCCTTACGATCTTTCTAATTTCGCCCACGACCTCCGCGCGCGGGCGCGAGCGTTTCAGCTCGTGCATGCGCAGGATGAAGCGGCCGCGTTCCCGATCTTCGCTCAAAAACGTTTTGCCGATGCGTTCGTTCTTTGGTTTGTCCAGCTCATCGAGCCGTCGCTCCCAGGAAAAGAGAAACGAAAACCAGGGCCGTTTCGTTTCCGCCATGAGCGGCGCGATAGAAATCACCGAGCCGACATCGCGGTGACGCTCGAGCGCATTGTGCAAACCTCCCAGGCGCTGATAGGCTGCCTCGTTGTTGAGCGCGCCACCGCGCCCATCCGCCACCACCAGGTCGAGTGGACTGCTGCCGCCAGATCGATCGATCGCCTCCAGTCCGCCGCGAATACTGCTGTCGCCCGAGAAATAGGAAGGCAGGTTCGGGTCCGTGTTCACCCGAAATGAAAACGGTGCGAGCGCAATTGTCGCGATCACAATCGACAGCGCGATGATAAGGTGTCGCCTGGTAAAAAAGCCTTCTGCTTTTTGTCGAATCGCACTGTCTCGACTCGCCCGCGCCTGAGCCGAGCGCAGAAATGGGGGAAACAAGGTGAAGGCGCAAATCATGGCCAGGACGGCGGCAATCGCACCGGAGATGCCGAATTGCTGCAACGGTTTGGCCGAGACAAACATGAGGCTGGCGAAGCCAAGGAGATTCGCCACGAGCGACCAGGCCGAGCCGGGTCCGACAATGCGAATCGATTCTTCGATTGCGCGTTCGTGGCCGAGCTCACGTTCTTTTCGCTGCCATTGCGTTGCTAGATAAGCCACGTGCGAGAGGGTCAGCACAAACGCGATCGTCCAAAGATTGGGGGCGAGAATATCGGTGCGCAGTCCGGCCAGGGCGCGGACGATAAACGTGCCAAAGGCCGCGCTGAGAGATGCCACCATTGTCCCCACGAGCACGGCAGCGGAACGAAAGAGGATCACCACGAGCACGCCAAAAACAACAAACGCGGCAATGCTGAATCGCTGGAACTCTCGCGTGAGCTCACGGCGAATATGTTCTCCCACATACGGAACGCCGGACGCCCCGAGTTTGAAGTCGGCGCGGGAATGGCGTTTTAGAACGCGATCGATGCCGCTGACGGTGGCGGGATAATCTTTACCCTTCAGCCGCAAAACGACGAAGCTGGCCGAACGATCGGGAGCGAGCAAAAGATGACTCCAGAAAGGGCTCTCGCTTAACTTCTGGAAAACCTCCTGGGGCTCGCGTTCCAAAGCCTTTTCCGAATCATCCGGTCCGTTCGTAATCGAACGCGCGTCGGCCACGCCCTTCACCTTCTCGAGGTCCACGGTCAGTTCGCGCAAACGAACCAGATATTGCCGGGAAACAAGCTCCCGCGAACGCACGGCGACGAAGACCTGCGGAGCAGCGCCGAATTCCTCTTCGATGCTTGCCGATTTTTTCGCCTGCGGATCGTGGCGGGAAAAAAAGAAATCAGCCTCGACCGTGGGGGTGAGATCGACAAAGAAATACAATGCGCACCCGAGTCCGACCGCTATCGCGAAGGCAACCCATTGCGACCAGCATCCGAACAATCGGGCGCGCGCCTTCATCCCCGGGAATCTATTGAGGTCGCGAAGGACTGTCGAATCACCCTTTCGCTGCCCTTCCGGCAAGCGAGGAATGACACTCTCCGATTCGTGCTGCGGTTATTCGCGTTCGAATTGAGCGATCTCGTCGAGCAGAGCCTGGGCGCGGTTGACGCTGCGGCCCACCGAACTCTCCTCGAGAATCCGGGCGAGCTTCGTCTTTCCCGGGCGGCGGGACCAAAGCACGACCCCGACCAAGAGTGCGGCGGGAACAAGACCGCTTAGGACCAACCAGCCGATTGCCCCCCGATTCCGCACCCAGATATCCGCGCCGAGGGAATAGGCGAACGCCAGGATCAACGGAATCCAGATGAAGCAACCGGTGATGCCGAACCACAGGGCTGTGCGCAGATGCCATTGGCGAAGCTCGGCGATCTGCTTTTGCAGCTCGAGCACCGGGGCCGCGTAGTCCAGGCGGTGAATCAAGGCGAGATCGCGTGCGGCAAAGATGATTAACATGATGCCGTAAACGTGGAGCGAAATCCCGTAGATCATCGCATGGGGGACGCCGAGGTGATTGATCCAAAAACGCGCCGAGACGATCGTTAGCAGCACGCCGCAAATGATCTGAAGCACTTGCCCGACTACGAGCCAGCGAAAGCCGGAGCGGAAGCGCGTGAACTTGCTCTCCTTTAGTTGATGAAAGGTCAGGGCGTTTTGCCGCTCGAGATTGCGGCTGAGGGTTTGCCAGGTGGATTTGAGATCGTCGAGTTCGGAATAGGTCATAACGGTTAGCGGGTGAGTTTCAGCATCTCCTCGCGGACACGCTGTTTGAGTCGGTTGAGTTTGGTCGCCACGTTGGTCTCAGTGATGCCGAGGATGGTGGCGATTTCGCGGTAAGGGTGTTCGTCGAGATAGAGGAGGAGCAGGGCGCGCTCGAGGGGCGGGAGAGAAGCGATCACTTTCTGCAGAACAGGAATGCGGTCGTCAGCCTCGGCCGGTTGCGCATTTTCGTCGGCAATCTCAATCTCGGTCTCCTCGAGCGAGATCGTTTGCCTGCCGGGACGCGAGTGGCGGCGCAGAAATGAAATCGCGACATTCAACGCGATCCGATACATCCAGGTCGAGAACGGCCGGTCAGGCAAGTAGCGAGGGTAGGCTTTCCATAATTGGAGGGTGATCTCCTGTTCGAGGTCGTGCCGGTCGGCCAGGCTGCTGCTATAACCGGCTGCGACCTTGCGAATGATTCCGCCGTGCTGGTCGAGCAGGCGAAGGAATGTCTCCTTCTCTTCGACGGCTAAGGGCATTGTTGCGGCATGATTGATCATTTTTGGCGGGGTTGGAATCCTTCGTTACCAGAGTGATTCGCCGGAGCTCCCAAAAAATCACAACGAAGTTCGCATTTCAGGACCGTGCGAATTAACCGCCGATGACGCGAATGCCACGGATAGGAGAGGGGTAGGACCCGCTTCCAGAGAACCATTTTCTTTTCTTTGAATCCGTGAAATCCGCGTAATCTGCGGTCTAATGGATTTTTCCGCCGACGAAAATTTCGCGCTCCAACTCGACGCTGAAGATTCGCTCAGAGAATTCCGCGAGAAGTTCCATCTGCCGATAGGCAAAGACGGCAGGCCGCTCATTTATCTGGCGGGCAACTCCCTCGGCTTGATGCCGAAAACGGCGCGGGAACTGGTCGACCAGGAACTGGATGACTGGGCCAGGCTGGCGGTGGACGCGCATCTTGGCGCGAAGACGCCCTGGTATTCGTATCATGAAACACTGCGAGAGCCGGCCGCGCGGCTGGTCGGAGCGCAACCGAACGAAGTGATCTGCATGAACAGCCTCACGGTGAACCTTCACCTGATGATGGCCACGTTTTATCGGCCCACGAAATCGCGCTTCAAGATCGTGATGGAAGACCCGGCCTTTCCTTCCGACACCTACGCCGTCAAATCGCAGATCATTCATCACGGCTTCGATCCGAAGGAGGCGCTGGTGCTGGCCCGGCCGCGCGATGGGGAATTCACGGTGCGGCAGGAAGACATCGAAGCTTTGCTCGGAAAGCAGGGCGATGAGATTGCGCTCATCCTGCTGGCCGGGGTGAACTTCTTTACCGGGCAACTCTTCGACATCGAAAAGATCACGGCCGCGGCGCAAAAGCGCGGCTGCATCGTGGGG
The DNA here is from genome assembly GCA_035630155.1 of Chthoniobacterales bacterium. Classification (GTDB taxonomy): domain Bacteria; phylum Verrucomicrobiota; class Verrucomicrobiia; order Chthoniobacterales; family UBA10450; genus AV80. Next base: position 19,100 of record DASQLH010000313.1, on the reverse strand, counting down.
ATCGATCTGGCGCACGCGGCCGGCAACGTGCCGCTGGCGTTGCACGATTGGAACGTCGATTTCGCCGCCTGGTGTTCCTACAAATATCTCAACGCCGGCCCGGGCGCCGTGGCGGGCGCCTTCGTCCACGAGCGCCACGCCACCAACCGCGAACTGCCGCGGCTCGCCGGCTGGTTCGGCAACGATCCGGCGACCCGATTTCGCCTCCATCTCGAGCCGGAGTTCATTCCCGTCGCCTCGGCCGATTCGTGGCAGCTCAGCAACCCACCCATCTTTTCGATGGCGCCGTTGCGGGCGTCACTCGCCATTTTCGATGAAGCCGGCGGAATGAAAGCGCTCCGGGGAAAATCGATCCAGCTCACCGGCTATCTCGAATTTCTCCTCGAGCAAGCCGGCTCGGGGCGCTTCACGGTGATCACTCCTCGCGAGCCCGGAGCGCGCGGCTGTCAGCTTTCCATTCTGGCCCACGAACATCCCAAGGAGCTTCACAAGGAACTCGAAGCGGCCGGGGTGAAGTGCGATTTCCGCGAACCCAACGTCATCCGCGCCGCACCGACGCCGCTCTACAACACGTTTCATGAGATGTGGCGGTTCGCGAAGATTTTGGCCGAGCACCACTAGATTGCCGCCCGCGACTCAAGCGTGAAACGGATCGAGACAGCGTGGTTCCTCGCCAGTTTTTTCGCGCTGATTCCATGCGCGTATGGAGCGGCGGACCGCGCGGGCGACTTCGTAAACGACTTCTTGAAGAGGAGGCAGATCCCGGGCTGCGCCGTCATGGTTCGGCAGCATGGCGAGGTCGTGCTTTCGGCGGGCTACGGCCTGGCCAACCTGGAGCACGGCGTGCGCGTGACGCCCGAAACCGTCTTCCAATCCGGCTCGATGGGAAAGCAATTCACGGCCATGGGGGTGATGATTCTGGTCGAAGAGGGCAAGCTCTCGCTCGATGACCGCATCTCAAAATACCTGACTACGCCCTCCAGTTGGTCCCGCATCACCGTGCGCCATCTGCTGACGCACACTTCGGGTCTCGGCGATTATCCTGACAATTTTTCGTTGCAGAAGAATTACACCGAGGCCGACTTGCTGAAGATGATCGCCGCCCAGCCTCTCGGCTTCGCGCCCGGCGAAAAATGGAACTACAGCAATCTTGGCTACGTAACTCTCGGGATCCTGATCCACAAAGTCACCGGCCAGTTTTACGGAGAAGTTTTAGAGAAGCGGATTTTCGCTCCGCTCGGCATGAAGAACACTCGCATCATCAACGAAGCCGACATCATTCCCAATCGCGCCGCCGGCTACGCACTCAAGGGTGGCGTCCTGAAGAATCAGGAATGGGTCGCGCCTTCTGTAAACACGACGGCGGACGGCAGTCTCTATTTTACCGTCGAGGATATTGCGAAATGGGATGAAGCTCTGGAGGCGAAGAAACTCCTGAGCCCCGCCGGCTTCGAACAAATGTGGATCCCGGTGAAGCTGAACAACGGCAGCACCGCGCCCTACGGTTTCGGATGGGGAATCCGCAAGACTGATTCCGGCCACGCTGTCCTGGAGCACGGTGGCGCGTGGCAGGGCTTCGCCACGAACATCGCCCGTTATCCCGACGATCGCCTGTCGGTCGCAGTCCTTTGCAATCGCGCTGGCGCTGACGCCTCTTACATGGCGAAGAAGGTTGCGGAATTCTACGTTCCAGAGCTGGCGCCGCGCATCCCAGTCGCCATCAAACCTGATCCCGCCATTCTGCGGTCTTACGCCGGAGACTATCGGATGGAGGACCGGTTCACCATTAACGTCACGGTCGCGGGCGACCGGCTGGAAACCACCTGGCTCGGCCAAAAGGTCTCGATGGTGCCGGAATCGGAGACGACGTTTTTCGAAGAAGATTCCGACCGCAGGTTTCGCTTTATCAAAGACGACAAAGGAAAAGTCGCCGCGCTCATTGTCTCGGTGCCCGAGGAACTGACTTTGCGCCGCTTGCCGTAAGAGAGGCGACGACTTTGTGCGGCTGGCTGTGCGGTGGGAGGAAACTCCCTACTTATCCGCGAGCAGTTCCTTCACACAGGTGATCAGGTCCTGGACCGGAAAGGGTTTTACCAGGCGCTTCAAGTCATGGCCGTCCAAAAATTCTTTAATCTTTGGATCGGCCGCAAAACCGGTGATGAAAACAAACCGGTCGGCCAGGTTCGGGCGCATCTCTTTCGCCTGAGTATAGAATTCGTCGCCCCTCAGCCGCGGCATCATCAAATCGCAGATCACTGCATCATACTCGTGGATCTTGACCTTGAGGAGCGCTTCCTCGCCGTCAAAAGCGACGTCGACCAGATAATTTTCGTCGGCGAGAATCCATTGCAGCGCGTTGGCCAGCTGCTTGTCGTCATCCACCACCAAAACCGCTTTCAGTTCCAGCGTGTGAATAGGGCGTTCCGTTCCGTTTTGCGTTTCTTTTTCCATGATAAATTCGATCTGGGCTTGGCCGTAGTAATACCATGATATCGCGTGAGGCGCGCCTAACAGTTCTTCCTCTCCAGAGCCAACTGCGCTAATCAGTAATCAACTTATGAAATACATCATTATCATTGCCCGAGTGCTGCTCGGACTCGTCTTTACCGTCTTCGGATTAAACGGCTTTCTCCACTTCATGGGCCCGATGCCGGAAATGCAAGGGCAGGCCGGCGCTTTCATCACCGCGCTGGCCAGCAGCGGCTACATTTACGTGATCGCGTTCCTCCAGGTGGTGGGCGGGTTATGCCTGTTGCTCGGCGCGCGTTTTGTTCCCCTCGGCCTGACTTTGCTCGGTCCGGTGATCGTAAACATCGTCCTCTTTCACGTCTTCCTTGAACCGGCCGGTCTCCCGATGGCCATTGCTATTTCGGCTCTCGCTTTGTTCCTCCTTTGGATTTACCGCTTCAAATTTCCGGCCATCTTCCAACCCTAGGGGGAATTTCTAACCGGGGATGGCGCGGATAACACGGATGGGGAGAGGAGGCAGAATATGCCCGTTTCGGATTCCAGGCATCCGTGAAATCCGCGTAATCCGCGGTTCAACTTGATCCTCACTTGAAAATGAAGTGAGCGACCGCCGTTTCGAGGTCGTAGAAGATGATCGCTACCGCCATCAGGTCGAACGCGATGTGGGCAATGATGAGGATCCAAATTTGGCGCCGCAGCGCAAAGATGGTTCCGAACACCAGCCCGACGATGGTGGCCTGCTCCGCGCCGGCCAGTCCTTGAAACGGATAGTGGATTACTCCGAACCAGACGGAAGTGATCACGACAGTGAATGTTTTCGCCCAGGTGCTCTCTCCAAAAAGTTTCCCAAAGCGTTCAAACAGGTAACCGCGAAAGAGGGTTTCTTCGCCGAAGCCGGCGCCGACAATAATCAGGAATAAAATTCCTGGCAGCGCATCGGTGTTTCCCACGAGAAAGTGGAAAGCTTGATTAATCGCTGGAGCGCCGAACAGCGGCATGACGAGCGCCTTCATCACGAGCTTGAAGGCCGCGCCAAATACAATGCCGATGACGACGGTGCGCAGCCAGCTCTTCGGCAACACGTAACCGATTTCCCGCCACGGCGTGCGGGAGAGCCAGGCCCAGACGAGCACGAGCATCGCGCTCAGCGGCAGAAACAGAAAGTTGCCGGCGACGATGATCAGGATCGAGAGGATCCCGAGCGGTCCAAATCCACGAATGCGCGCGGCAAACTGATCGCCCGCGGTTGAAGGAGGATCGTCCGCTCCGTCGGGCGATGTCATTTCATTGGCTTCGCCAACCTTAAATACGGCGGGCGCCAATCCCGCTCACGCTGATTTTCCTTTGGCCTTACGCTGGCGGACATCTTCCAGCTCGGCTGCCGCTTTCTTGTCCTGCGGATTTTCCTTCAGACATTGTTCATATTTCTTCTCCGCCTCGTCGAGCTTGCCGAGCTCGACCAGGACGTAGCCCACGCCCCGGCGCGCTCTGCCCAGCTCCTCGGTCTTCGTGTCGTCAGGCGACAACGCTGCATGCTCCTCGGCTGCCTGATACGTCTCCATCGCTTTAGCCCAATCTTTTTTGACCGCGTAAAGGTAACCGAGCTCCGAGAGATACTGGGAATTCCAGGGCGAAAGGGCGATGGCTTCCTGCAGGGCCGTCATCGCTTCGTCCCGGTTCCCCATCTCCGCCAGGGCAAAAGCTTTCATGAAAAAAGCCTTCGACCATGTAGGAGAAATAACGATGGCCTGCTTCTTACCGGCTTCGAATTTGCCGTCGTTCATTGCGGCGGCGGCCTTCATCAGGTAGCCCAGATTCTCCGCCGGGGTCCGGCCACAATAAACTTTCTCTTTTCGTTTGCCGTAATGGGCCTTGAACAACCCGATCACCTTGTCGCAATTCACGATCGCGGCCTGCGGCTTCTTGTTGTCGAGTAGGGTTCGCGCCTCCTGAAGCAGCTTCGGCGGCTGGGGATCCTTGTCGGGATCGGCTGCCTTGGTGGCGGCTTTCTGATCAGCCGCGATCGCGAGCCAAAAGACCAATCCGAAAACGCGCCGAAGTCCCGGAGTCATCGAGAAGAGAATGCTGCCAATGCCCTCCCGTCTTCCAGCATATTATGGTGCGGCCTCTTACGGGTTCTTGCGCTGGAGCGCCACGGCGAACGGATGCAGTTCCGCCGTCATCAGTCCGGCCACGACAGCAGGATCGCTCTCCATGAACGCTCGCGCGGCCGTTTCATCCGCCGCCTCAAAAATCGCGATGCCGAAAGTCTTGTCGCCCGGCTCCTTCGTCCGCCCGGCCAGGATCAATTCTCCTTTGTCGATGAAGTGCCGGAAGCGCGTGAGGTGCCGCGTGATCACCATCTCGTCCTCCTTTGTCCATGCCGCATCCGAGTACAAGCGCGGCACGAGGCGCAGGACGTAGATGAATTGCTTCGGCTTGGCGTCCGCACTTTGAGCCGGCAATGAGGGAGCGGCCAGGCAAAGGCCGGCGAGGGCGATGGTGAATCGGAAATAAATGTTCTTCATTTGGAGAGGATTTGCCGGATTAATCCGGAGTAGAGTTAATGATCGAGCGAATGCGGTTAATCCTGTCATCTACTTCTCCGAATGGCTACGAAGTTTGTTTTGGTTGGTAGCGGTCTGGCGGGCGGTTTGCTCGCGGCCTACTTCGGCCGTCGCGGATACGAGGTCGAGCTTTACGAGCGGCGGGCGGATCCGCGCGCCGGCAATTTCGTGGGCGGGAGGTCGATCAATCTCGCCCTCTCCACCCGCGGCATCCATGCGCTCCAGCAGCTCGGCATTGCTGATGAAGTCCTGAAGCATGCGATCCCGATGCGGGGCCGGATGATCCATGACAAATCCGGCGATCTCCATTTCTCGCCTTACGACCGCGACCCGAACAAACACATCAATTCGATCGGCCGCGCCGCGCTCAACACGACCGTCATCGAAGCTGCTTTGCGTTATCCAAACGTGCGCGTGCACTTCAATCATCGCTGCACCGGCGTCGATCTTGATTCAGCAACAGCCCAGTTCGATGCCTCTCAACGCGTCACCGCTTCGGGCGATGCAGTTATTGGCGTCGATGGCGCTTTCTCCGCGGTGCGCCAGGCGATGCAGAAGGGCCTGCCTGGCTTCCAATACGACGAAAGCTATCTCGCCCACGGTTACAAGGAGTTGACCATTCCGCCGGCGCCGGATGGCGGCTGGCAAATGGAAAAAGAGGCGCTCCACATCTGGCCGCGCAAAAGCTTCATGATGATCGCGCTGCCGAATCCGGACGGCTCATTTACCTGCACGCTCTTTTGGGAATTTAAAGGCCCGCGCAGCTTTGAGACGACCACCAGCGACGGCGACATCCGCCGCTTCTTTGCGGAAGAATTTCCCGACGCCGTGCCGCTCATGCCGACGCTGCTGGAGGATTACCGGGAAAATCCCACCGGCTCACTCGTCACGATTCGTTGCGCGCCCTGGTATTACAAAGACAAGGTCGCGCTCGTCGGCGACGCGGCCCACGCCGTCGTGCCGTTCTATGGCCAGGGCATGAATGCCGCGTTCGAAGACTGCGTCGTGCTCGACGAATGCCTGGCCCAATTCTCCGATAACCGAGAGCGCGCCTTCGCCGAATATTTCGGCCGCCGGAAAGAGAACGCCGACGCCCTGGCCGATCTTGCCGTCCAGAATTTCATCGAGATGCGCGACAAAACCGCGTCGCGGATTTTTCGGGCGAAGAAGAAACTCGACCACCTCCTCGAGGGTTTGTTGCCGGGGACCTATCTGCCGCTTTACGCCATGGTGACGTTTACGCGCATGCCCTACGCGGAGGCAGCGCGACGCGCGCGGCGCCAGGACCGCATGGTTTACGCCGGTGTCATCGTGGCAGGAGTCATGTTTATTGGCGCGCTGGCATTCGTGCTTTTCTCCTGACGCAGCAGCGAACATTGGGCTTTACCGCCAGCGTCCGATTTGGTACACGCGTTACGAGAGCAACGCTCTCCCAATGCCTGTGTGAAGCCCCTCTCTCGCTGTCTCCCCTTGATCGCTCTGTTGCTTTGCTGCTGCCCAGCGAGCGATTCGCAGCGTAACCCTTCCGCTGGGATTCGGGATTGGATCGCCGCGATCGACAGCCGCGTTGCCCCCGCCAAAGAGAGTTAACCGACAGGCCTACCCCACCAAAAATATGAGTTACGATTCCACCCGTCGCAGGATCATTCACGATATTCATCAGGCGAGAATAACGGAATACGCCAAGCGTTATCGCCCCGGTTTTCCCACCATCGTCCTCCTCCCCGGCGGCATGGGGTCGCAACTGGATCGCTCGCCGCAGGCTTACACCGTCGATGGTTCCGTCCCTGGCACTGGTTTCACACCTGTCTGGCTCGATCTCGGCGTCTTTATAGGAAACGACGCGGAGCTGGTCGAAATTGAGCCCACCGATTTCGATCTAAAGAAGCACATTATCGTCGCGAACGGTCCTCTCCTTTTTCCCGTGAACGCCTATGACGGCGCCAAGCGTTTCTTCGACAAGCTCGGCTGGAACTACATCGTCTTTGCCTATGATTGGCGTCGCTCCATCGCGGCCGCCGCGGATTTCCTCCAGGAATTTCTCGCCGCGCTCAAGGCGGAAGTGATGGCAAGGAAGGGCGTCGACCCCAGTCCCGACATCAATCTCGTCGCGCACAGCCAGGGTGGTTTGGTCGCAAAGGCTTTTCTTTCGCGCATCTTCACCAGCCCGAGCGTCAACGCGGAAAAGGTCGCGGCGACTTTCGATCGATTCATCTCGGTGGGCACCCCATTTTACGGCACGTCGAGCCACCAGGACCGGTATTATATCGGCCAGTCGCCCCTTCATATTCGTTATGGCCGCCAAAGGATCGCCGAGGTCGCTGCCTCTTTGCCCGGCCCTTACATCCTGATGTTTGCCGATCGTCCCACCATGGATCGCGACGGTGACGCCATCGGGATGAGCACCTATCCGATGACCGACGCCGACACGGGTAAGCCGGTGGATCCGTACGACGAGGCGAATTTTTCCCGCTACCCCACCTGGGTGAATCAGGATTACATCGTTGACGCAATGGACATTCGCGGCACCATCACCGCGCCGTTACCCGAGGCAGTCATCGACCGGGTCTTTCACGTTCGCTCCGGACTCAATACTCAAACGGGCGCGCGGCTGAAATGGAAGAACGTGGACCTCGGCTCCTTCAATCCGGAGGATGGTGTTTCCCCGGTCAGCGGAGTGGCCGGGAAAGGCGATGGAACTGTCCCATTCTGGGCGGCGCGGCTCGCGCAAACTGCCACCTCACACATTTATTCTGCGAAAGTCGCCAGTGACCACGGGGGCCTGGTTGAGCACGAAGAGGTGCTGCTGGCCCTGCAGCATTTGATTGAAAATGATCGAATGCCCAAGGCTACGACAATCAAAGCGAAGGACCGGACACTCGGAGTGGAAAAGGCTTCGCGCAAAGAGGCTGAGGATCTCGTCCGGGATCTCGTCGACCAGAAAGTTTCTCCCACCGAAGCGCGCGCTAACAAACCCGAGATCTGGCGGCGCCTGCTAGAGGACACAACCCTATGTTAAAAAAAGCCGTTTCACCGCTCATCGCGCTGGTTTTGCTCTGCGCCGGCCCAGCCGGTTGCGTTCCGGTAAACCCGCCACCCAAGCCCCTCCCTGGCGTCACCGTTGGCCAGACCACCGGCGAGGCGCTCCTCGTCAGTAACGCCACCGCCGCTCCGCTTACCCTTCTTCCGTCGCAACTGCATGCCACGGATCCCGAGATCACCCTGGCGCCAGGCGACTCCAGGCGTCTCGAATTTGCCGTGACCGAAGAACAGAACGTGGGCGACACCGCCGTCAGCGAAATCATCCTCGACGACAAACGCAGCTCGCACTATTTGCGGCAGCCTGCGAACGATCTCATTCTTCGCGCCCGCTTTGGCTCCGGCAGAGCCAAGGAAATCCGCATCGCCATCGGGAAATGTTTGCTCGGTCAGAAACCGCCTCCGGGCGGCCATCCTGTTCGCGTGGATCGGGTGCCTTCGCCCGGAATCCCTTTCGTGCGTCTTTGCCCCGAATGATGCCCGCGTAAGGCAAAGGCGGATCGTCGAGCCGCATCGAGCTTTCGCCTCTTTACGATCGGGACGTTGAGCGCCTAAGCTGCGATCCATGAGCATGGATCTGGCGCAACAAGCCGCGGACAGGTACGAGATTGCCGATACGCTGCATCGCTACGCTTTCGGTCTCGACCACGGCGATGCCGACTCGCTGGCGTCCGCCTTTACGGAAGATTGCGTTTTCGATTTCAGGCCCGCGGGCCGGAAGCTCGGGATCGATTTCCCTCAGTTGACGGGCCGCCAGGCTATCGTCGATGCGCTAATTCCTCTGATCGGCCCGCTCGATACCAGCCACACCGCCAGCAATCTCCAGATCGAAATCAGCGATGACTCGGCGACGCTCTATGCCTACGTAATGTCTCAACATTTCCGTCCGCGGGAAGGTCCGCGCCGCGGAACGGAAAGCGCCCTCCTCATGAATCGCTACGATTGCGAGTTGGTGCGGGACGGCCAGAAATGGCGATTCAAGCGCGTGACCATCGATAATTCGTGGGCGGAAGGCGACCCGGAGATTCTAACCGTCATGGCGCTGCACCGCGTGCTGACCTCGAAGCCGAAGCAATCGAAATAAATTGGGGCGATGAAAATTAAGCTCCAGATGCGCGGCCTGATCGTTCTGTTTCTCGTCGCCTTGGGCACGGCCGGTTGCCAGCAGAAAACCGGGCAGCTCTCGCCGGAGCAGCAAGCGCGATTTGAGAAGGAAGGGATCGCGCACCGCGCCGACGATCTCACCTTCCGCCGCACGCGGCCTGCCGGCCAGAAGGACTCCGGCTGGGACGAGAAACAGGCTTCCATCATCGTCACCAGCGAGAGCGTTTTCCTTCATGAGAACGGAAAGGCGCTCGTCGAGATTACGCCGCGCTCGACTGGATTCTACGAAGTCCACCGCGACCACGATCGGATCAGCCTGCGCGCCGGCAGCGGCAAATCCGCCCTGAGCTGGTCGTTTCGCCCGCCTGGCGATGCCGAGCCCTGGACGCTCGCCATCCGCGCCGTTATCAAGAACGCGAAGTCGCGCTAATCTTCGGCGATGCGGGTCACCTTTTGCGCGCTGCCTGGCCTTATCGATTTCCACGAGCATCCGGCCACGCCGTCCCAGTTCCTCCTTTGCGTCTTTGCGTCTTTGCGTGATAAAGCTTGCGGGTCTCACGCAAAGACGCAAAGGCGCAAAGGTGGTTGATTTGAACAAGGCAATTCATCTTCTCGCGGTTGTCACTTGTCTGTCGCACGCTGGTTGGGGTCGCGCCGCCGAACCAACGTCCGCAAATTTTCCGACTCCCGCTGCTTCACCGTCGCCGCGGTTGCCGGCGAAAGACAAAGTTGTCGTCTATTCTGGCGCGGCAATCATTGACGGCACGGGCGGCCCGCTCCGGCCCGAGATGGCGATCATCACGCGCGGCGAACGGATCGAAGCCATCGTGCCTCAGGCCGAGTTGAAACTTCCGCCGGGCGCGGAGGTCGTGGATGTGCAAGGCCTTTACGCGCTGCCTGGCCTTATCGATTTCCACGAGCATCCGGGCACGCCGTCCCAGTTCCTCCTTTGCGGCTTTGCGTCTTTGCGTGATAAAGCTTGCGGGTCTCACGCAAAGGCGCAAAGGCGCAAAGGTTGTTAACTTGAACAAGGCAACTCATCTTCTCGCTGTTGTCACTTGTCTGTCGCTCGCTGGTTGGGGTCGCGCCGCCGAAGCAACGCCCGCGAATTCTCCGACTCCCGCTGCTTCACCGTCGCCGCGGTTGCCGGCGAAAGACAAAGTCGTCGTCTATTCTGGCGCGGCGATCATTGACGGCACCGGCGGCCCGCTCCGGCCCGAGATGGCGATCATCACGCACGGCGAACGGATTGAAGCCATCGTCCCTCTGGCCGAGTTGAAACTTCCGCCGGGCGCGGAAGTCGTGGACGTAGAAGGCCATTACGCGCTACCCGGCTTCATCAATTCCCACGAGCACCTGGCTACGCCGTCCCAGTTCCTCCTTTGCGGCTTTGCGTCTTTGCGTGATAAAGCTTGCGGGTCTCACGCAAAGGCGCAAAGGCGCAAAGGTGGTTGATTTGAACAAGGCAATTCATCTTCTCGCTGTTGTCACTTGTCTGTCGCTCGCTGGTTGGGGTCGCGCCGCCGAAGCAACGCCCGCGAATTCTCCGACTCCCGCTGCTTCACCGTCGCCGCGGTTGCCGGCGAAAGACAAAGTCGTCGTCTATTCGGGCGCGGCGGTCATTGACGGCACGGGCGGCCCGCTCCGGCCTGAGATGGCGATCATCACGCGCGGCGAACGGATCGAAGCCATCTTGCCTCAGGCCGGGTTGAAACTTCCGCCGGGCGCGGAGGTCGTGGACGCGAAAGGCCAATACGCGCTGCCGGGCTTCATCAATTCCCACGAGCACCTGGCCACGCCGCCAAACCGGAAATTCGCCGAAGCGATGATGCGCCGCGATCTCTACGGCGGCGTCACCGCGGCGCGTTGCATGGGGGACGACTTGCGCGCCTTGGCCGAGCTCGCTCGGGCCTCGCGTCTTCTGGAAATTCCCGGGCCGGACCGCTACTACGCCGCCCTGTTCGCCGGCCCTGATTTCATGAAAGACCCGCGCATGATCGCCTGCACCCAGGGCGTGAACGGGTTCGCACCCTGGATTCAGGCGATTGATGACAAGACGGATCTGGCCAACGCCGTCACGCTTGCGAAAGGCACGGGCGCTGTCGCGATCAAAGTTTACGCCAACCTGTCGCCCGCGCTCGTCGCGAAGATTGTCGCGGAAGCGCACCGTCAGGGAATGCAAGCATGGGCGCACGGCATGGTCTTTCCCACTACGCCGCGCGAAGTGATCGACGCAAAGCCCGACACTGTCTCGCACACCGGCTATCTCGCTTACGAAGCCGTCGAGAAACGCCCGCAGCGTTATCAGGAACGCGACACGCATCCAATCGATCCCGCGCCCTTCCTGAACGGCGACAACAAAATCATGGCGTCCCTCTTCGATTTAATGAAGGAACGAAAAATCATCCTCGACGCGACGAACTACGTCTTCGAGACCATCGAGCAAATGCGCGCCCGCGATCCTGAAAACGCCCCGCCGCCGCCATACTGCTCGTCAAAGCTCGCCGAGCTCCTGACCGCGCAAGCCTACAAACACGGCGTTCTGATTTCCGCCGGCACCGACAGCTCCGCCCCCGCCGAAGATCCCTATCCGGCCCTGCAAGGTGAAATCGAAATTCTCGTCCGCAGGGTCGGCATGACTCCGATGGACGCCCTCCGTTCCGCCACGATTATCAGCGCGATGAGCATGGGCCAACAAAGCGAGATGGGCACATTAGAACCCGGCAAGCTCGCAAACATCGTCTTCCTCTCCGCGAACCCGCTCGAGGACATTGGCGCCGTCAGGCAAGTTGTTTCCACCGTAAAACGCGGTGTTCAGCATCCAAGAAAGAATTATGTTCCGATAACCAAAGCCGAGGTGGAAGAACACTTTTGAACAAATGGAAACGCTTGATCATCTTTTCGAAAACAACCGCGCCTGGTCCGAAGGCATACGGGACGTAAAGCCGGAGTTTTTCCTGGAGCTGGCCCGGCAACAATCGCCGAAATATCTCTGGATCGGATGTTCGGATAGCCGGGTGCCGGCGAACCAGATTGTCGGGCTGGCGCCAGGCGAATTGTTTGTGCATCGCAACCTGGCGAATGTTGTCGTGCACACGGACCTGAACTGTTTGTCGGTGATGCAGTTCGCCGTCGAAATCCTAAAGGTGCGTCACATTATCGTCTGCGGGCATTATGGGTGCAACGGGGTGGGGGCGGCGTTGCGGCGCGATCGACTGGGTTTGAGCGACAACTGGCTCCGCCACGTGCAGGATGTCCGGCAGAAGCACGAGGAAACTCTAGCGAGTCTTCCCGAAGCCGAGGCAGTGGATCGGCTGTGCGAGCTGAACGTGATGGAGCAGGTGACGAATGTTTGCTGTACCACGATTGCCCAGGAGGCTTGGGAGCGCGGCCAGGAGCTCGCGGTGCATGGGTGGATTTATGGGCTGCATGGAGGGTTGTTACGCGACTTGGAGGTTACGGTCGCGGGGTTAGGGCAATAGGCGCGCGCGCGCGCCGCGAAATTTCAGGGCCAGCGCGTCGCGCGAAATCCCAAATCCCAGGCTCGCCTTGCGGCGAGAAATCCCAAATCCCAAGCTCCAAATCCCAGGTAAATTCCAAAGGGGAATTGGGAGAAATTCCAAAACCGCCGCGCACGTTTTCTCCCTTTTTTGAGATTTGGTAATTTTATTTTACCTGGGATTTGGGACTTGGGATTTGGGATTTCTCATGCGGCCGCTGCCAAAGTAAGCTCGGAAGGCGCAACAAGTGTTGTCTTCGCGTCTTCGGCTGATTACTCTCTCGAGCATTATGAGCGATTATTATGTTCCATTAATCAGCTCCGGCACGGCCGGGCCACTTGGGGTCCTGCATCTGCCGCGGCTTTGGCAGAAGGTTTCCTTGGAAGCGGTTGATAAACTCGCGCCGGGATATCCAGGCATCGGCCGAGGGTTCGATGCGATGACCTGCGCGGCCCTCGGGCTCGACGAGCAGGCGGTGAAGGATTTCATCAAGGAGAAGAAGCCGACCTACCCGGAGTTCGAGGCGTGGGTGAAAAAGAACGCAAAATCGCTCACGCCGGAAGCGATCGAGAAGCATAACGCCGCGGTGCGCGGGTATAATCACGGTGACGAGATCCGCAAGGGCATCTGTGACGCGTGCGGCATTGCCGACGAACCGTCAACGGCCAAGGATGCCGTGAATCTCAACAATCTCGACGATTGGCAGGAGTTTCACAACGCGGTGCTGAAGTAAGGGAAGAAAATCCGAAATCCGAAGCGCGAAATTCGAAACAATTTCCGAAAGACCGAAAAGGGAGAATGTCCCAAACGCGGAGATTTGTCGTTTTGAGCTTTTTGTGCTTTGGATTTTGAGGCTTGTTTCGAACTTCGGATTTCGAAATTCGAATTTAAGCTCGGGCGGCTGAAATTATTTCCCGAAGACTTTCTTAACGTCGCCGATTTTGTTGCGGACGGTGCCTTTGACTTTGTCAGCCGTGCCGCGGTCCTGAAGGTCGCGGTTGCCGGTGGCGCGGCCGGCTTTTTCTTTCACGACGCCTTTGGCCTGCTCGACCCGGCCTTTGATTTTATCCTTGGTGCTCGATTTCATACTCAGTAATCGCGAGCCGGCAGGCCGGAGGTCGGAGGGGAGGGGGCCGTCCTCCCGGAAATCCCAAATCCCAGGCTCGCCTTGCGGCGAGAAATCCCAAATCCCAAGCCCCAAATCCCAAGTAAATTCCAAAAAGGGGAAAGATAGAAATCCCAAGCCGTTCGGCACTTTTCTTTTTTGCAGGTTTGGTGATTTAACGTTTACCTGGGATTTGGGACCTGGGATTTGGGATTTCCGACGCGAGCGCGACGTCCGCAACCTCGGGAGCATCGAGAAAGGGAGCGAAAGTTTCGAGGGATCGCGTCGGGATCGTGGCGGCGACTCGCGTGAAGCCTTCTTCGTATTGCAGATCGTGCACGGAGCCTTCGCGATGCAGTCGCGCGAGGAGATCGGCGCGCTCGGAGGGGAGACGGAGCGCGATGGTCATGGTGCCGCGGGAGACGAATTCGGAGATGCGCTCGATCAACTCGTCCATGCCTTCGCCGGTTTTGGCGGAGACGGAAACGGCCTCGGGGAAATGGCGGCGCAAGGCGAAGAGCGCGGAAGGGTCGCTGACTTTGTCGACTTTGTTGAAGACGACGAGCATCTGTTTCGTGTCCGCGCCGAGATCGGTCAGGACTTTCATGGTGGTGTTGTAAAACTCCATGACCTCCGGCTGCGAAGCGTCGAGCACGTGGATAAGAAAATCGGAGAGCGCGGCTTCTTCGAGGGTGGCGTTGAAGGCTTCGACCAATTGATGGGGCAGCTTGCGGACGAAGCCGACGGTGTCGGTGAGGAGGAGCGGTTGTTTGTTTGGCAGCGCGATTTTGCGGGTCGTGGTATCCAGCGTCGCGAAGAGTTTGTTCTCGATAAGGACGTCAGCGCCCGTGAGCCGCCGGAGGAGAGAAGATTTGCCGACGTTGGTGTAGCCGACGATGGCTGCGTTCGGCACCGGAGCGCGTTTCCGATCTTTCCGCTGGGTAGCGCGTGAGCTGCGAACGGCGACGAGCTCGCGCTTGAGGCGGTCGATCTGCAATCGGATTTTCCGCTTGTCCTGTTCGAGCTGGCTTTCGCCTTCGCCTTTCGCGCCGATGCCGCCGCCTTGCTGGCCGAGGTGGCTCCAGGCGCGGGTGAGCCGCGGGAGCGAATACGACATGCGGGCGAGATCCACCTGGATGCGCGCTTCGCGGGTTTGGGCGCGGGCGCCGAAAATATCGAGAATGATCTCCTGGCGATCGGCCACGGTCATGCCGGCGAGTTCCTCCCAGTTCCGCTGCTGCGACGGGCTCAGCTCGTTGTCGAACACCAGGACATCGCATTCGAGCTGTTTGGCGAGATCGACGATCTCCTGCGCCTTGCCGGAGCCGATCAGGTAACGCGGGTGCTGTTCGCGATGAAAGACGAGCTTCCGTTCGACGACCGGGATGCCGAGCGTATCGACAAGCTCTTCGAGCTCCTCGAGCAAACTGAGCGCCTCGGCTTTTTTGCCCGCCTCGGTGTAGGCGCCAATGAGGAGCGCGCGCTCCACCATTTTGTCTTTGGCTTTGATCTCGAACATACGGGTCGATCAATCTAGCAGGTTAGAGGAGCGAGGACAGGCGCCGCAGAAATTCCGAAATTCGAAGCGCGAAATCCGAAACAATTTTCGAAGGGCAAAGCTCGGAAATTCAAAACGGTGGAGGTGCCTCTGGTTTTGGTCCTTTCCGCCTTCGGTATTCCGACATTGTTTCGAGATTCGAGCTTCGGATTTCGAGTTTTTGAGCGAAATTTGTGGGCAGCGCGAAACGGGCGCGATATTATCGGCGGCGCATGAGCCAAGTGGACCAGCTTCAGCCAGAAACGGGCGCGGAAAACCGGGAGATGACGCCCCGAATTCTCAGCCCGGAACTGAAGCAGCAGTTCGAAACGCTCCGCGGTTTGCTCCAGCGCGCGTTGTGGCTGGCGGAGCGGTGCGCCGACATCGAAGCGACGGAAATTCTGCGTGCGCGGCTGACGAATCTCCAGGCAGCGGCGCTCCTCGTCATCGTGGGTGAAGTGAAGGCGGGCAAAAGCAGCTTCATCAATGCGCTGTTGCGCGAAGACATTTGCGAAGTGGCGCCGGGTCCCTGCACCGTGCGCATCCAGGAATTGGTTTATGGCGCGGAACGGCGCGTGGAAGCGCTCGGCGAATCGTGGCAGCGGGTCTCGTTGCCGAAGGAAGTGCTGCGCGAGATCACGATGGTGGATACGCCGGGGACGAACTCGATTGTGAAGGATCACCAGACGATCACCGAGAAATACATTCCGCAGAGCGACCTCGTCGTTTTCGTTTTTTCGGCGGTCAATCCGCACACGAAATCAGCCTGGGAGCTGCTGACGTTGATCAAGAAGGAATGGCATCGCAAAATGGTGTTCGTCCTTCAGCAATCGGACCGGGCGAGCCAGCGGGAGTTGACGACGAATCTCGAGCACGTCAGGCAGTACGCGCGGGAGCGGCAGGTCGAGAGCCCGATCGTCTTTACGCTCTCAGCCAAGCGCGAGATGGAAGGGATTCCGGAGAATGCGTTCGCGGAATTTCGCAACTTCCTCCAGAACACGATCGCCTGCGGCGAAGCGTGGCGAATGAAGGTGGAACAGTCATATCAGACGGTCCGCTCGGTCATGACCCGGTTGCTGGCGCATTTGCGCACGGAAAAAAGCGCCATCGATGACGAGCGCGCGTTTTATCAGGATCTGCTCTCGCAGGTCGATGCGCGCGAGGCGAAGGCGAGGGGATTGAAGCAGCTCATCGTCGATAAGCTGGCGGCGACCTACGACAGCCTGGCCCGGCAATCGGAGGATGAGTTCGCCAAAGGATTGCGGGTGGGAAAACTCATGCGGCGCGCGATTCCATTCCTGCGGGACAAAAATACCGAGGAGTGGCTGAAGGATTTGAAGTCGGGCTTCGAGAAAACAGCCCGCAAAGAAATGGCCGCGGAAGCTGGCCAGGTTTCGAAGGACCTTTTCAACGAGATGCGGGCGATGATGGACGATCTGGCGCAAAGCATCGCGCGCCGGCATGAGCGGATCCGGGCCGACGTGCTCCTGCCGAAGGCAGGCGAACAACTCGTGACGCTGAAGTCTCTGCAAACGAAACTGGAAGGGATGCGGGTCGACGAGAACATCCTGCACGGCAAGGTAGAAGAAACGTCGGACGTGAGGAAGCTGGCGGTCGCAGGGAGTTTGCTGGCGGCGCTGGGCGTGGTGATCGCGGCGTTTTCGCCGGTCCTTTGGATGGATGTGACCGGCGGCATTTTCCTGGGCACGGGGATTTTTCTGGTGGCGGTCGGATTGCTCTGGCGGAGATCGACGGTGCTCAAAGACTTCAAGAACAGGCTGGGCGATTCGCAGCAACATTTCCGGGAGCGATTGGAAACGGAATTCGGGGAGATTTTCGATCAGTTGTTCTACGAGGTGCGCCAGGCGTTGACGGAATCGCTCTTCCGCCTCGATCTCCAGGCGTCCTTTAACGCGCCGCTGCTAGAAGAGACTTTCCAGATCGGCGAAGCTGCGTCCGACATGGTGATTGTCTCGCAGCGTCTCCGCGTGACGCAGCCGTCGCAGCATCCGTCGGTCGCGGCGTAGACGGCGCCCGCTGGTTTGCCTCGCCTTTTTCCTTTCGGCTGGTCAAAATCGGCGCATGAAGCCCCTTGTCGTAATCCTCGTTGTCGTTCTCCTCTCTTTCATCGACACCGCCAGCGCTGCGCGATCGCCGAGTAAAGGGCGCAAGTTGACCGACCTTAACGTTATTCCCACGCGCGTATTGCAGAGATCCGTCAGCCCGAAGTTCTACAAGAGTCTGCTGATTTCGCCGGTGGAAGGCTGGATCGTCGTCCGAGGCCAACTGTCGGGCACACGCATCTCGGGCGCGCGCGTGATCCAGTCGGAGCTCAAAGGATTGTACGATCCGCTGGCTCTGCAACTGGCCAAGGAAGCGCAAATCGCCGGAAATTTCACTCTGGAGCGGCCAAATGTGAAGAGCTCGGTCTTGCTCCATCTGCTGGTTTACCAAATTGCGGACGCGACCATGGTGCTTTCGTTCGCTCATTTCGACGAGGCGGGCGGCGACCAGATGCAATACTACGGCTGCTCACGCCTGCTCATCTTAAAGGATGAAAAATGGAGTGAAATCCAGGGCCCGGAGAGTCTCGCCGGGAAAGGCTGGGCGGTTCGACAGGGTCTCCGAAATAGCGTTGAGACGGTGACAAAGCTCGAAACGTTCAGTAAGGGCGCCGAATCGACCAACATGGCGGGACATTAGCCGACCTGGTCCGGTGCAAAATCCGGCAGGCTTCTCCTGAGGGAGAAATCCCAAATCCCAGGCTCCAAATCCCAAGTAAATCCCAAAGGGACAAAAGAAGAAAATCCAAAAGCCGCGGCGACGTTTTCCCCGTTTCTGGATTTGTGATTTGGATTTTGCCTGGGATTTTGGAATCGCGGGCTGCTTCAGCCGCTCCCAACGCATAGGTTCGCTTCGATTTTATCTTGTCTTCCTGTGTCGCCAAGTCATCCTCGGCGCATGAAGGCATTCCTCGCCAGCGCCGTTATTCTCGTCGCATCCATGTGCAGTTCCATCGCCGCACCCGCCCCCGCGAAAGGGCGCCTGCTGACGGACCTTAACGTTATTCCCGCGCGTGTCTTGCAGCGATCCGTCAGCCCAAAGTTCTACAAGAGTCTTCTAATTTCGCCGCTGGAAGGATGGATCACGGTCCGTGGACAGCTCTCCGGCACGCAGATCTCTGGAGCGAGAGTGATCCGCTCCGAGCTCAAGGGCCTGTTCGATCCGCTTGCTCTCCAACTGGCAAAGGAAGCGCAGATTGCCGGGAACTACACCATCGACAGACCAAACGTGAAAAGCTCGGTGTTGCTCCACCTTTTGGTTTACGAAATTGCGGACGCGACCATGGTTCTCTCTTTCGCCCATTTCGATGAGGCCGGGGGCGACCAGATGCAATATTACGGCTGCTCCCGTCTTCTAATCCTTAAAGGGGGCAAGTGGACTGAGATCAGAGGCCCGGAGAGTCTGGATGGTAAGGGCTGGGCGGTGCGCCAGGGGCTCCGGAATAACATGAAGGCCGCTCTGCTCGTGGAAAAGCTTCCGGGCAGTTTTCGCTGAGATCGGTGATTGTTTTCGCGGCGCTACGCGCGTCCGGACGTCCCGGCGCCTGCCGGTAGCGGCGTAATTGGAAATCGAAGGGGCGGCGGTTTACAACCCGCCGTATCGATTTGGTCGGCGATTTGGAAATCGCCGCTCCTTGGAAAGATTTCGGAGAAATCTGAATCCGAAAAGGGCGGAGGCGGCATCTCATAAACAAAATCAGTTGTGAGCAACGTTTA